>NZ_JAKQYH010000072.1:0-310800 GCF_022343545.1 Streptomyces arenae | reverse complement strand
GGCCTGTCCCACGCAGGACGACGCGGACGCCCTCGCGACCATCGCGAGGAAGTCGCAGATCCCGGTCATCGCGGACATCCACTTCCAGCCGAAGTACGTGTTCGCGGCGATCGAGGCCGGCTGTGCGGCGGTGCGTGTGAACCCGGGCAACATCAAGCAGTTCGACGACAAGGTCAAGGAGATCGCGAAGGCGGCCAAGGACCACGGCACGCCGATCCGTATCGGTGTCAACGCCGGTTCCCTGGACCGCCGGCTGCTCCAGAAGTACGGCAAGGCGACCCCCGAGGCGCTGGTCGAGTCGGCGCTGTGGGAGGCGTCCCTCTTCGAGGAGCACGACTTCCGGGACATCAAGATCTCCGTGAAGCACAACGACCCGGTCGTGATGATCGAGGCGTACCGGCAGCTCGCCGCCCAGTGCGACTACCCGCTGCACCTCGGTGTGACCGAGGCGGGCCCGGCCTTCCAGGGCACCGTCAAGTCGGCCGTCGCCTTCGGCGCCCTCCTCTCCCAGGGCATCGGCGACACCATCAGGGTGTCCCTGAGCGCCCCGCCGGCCGAGGAGGTCAAGGTCGGCATCCAGATCCTGGAGTCGCTGAACCTGCGGCAGCGCCGCCTGGAGATCGTCTCCTGCCCGTCCTGCGGCCGCGCCCAGGTCGACGTCTACAAGCTGGCGGACGAGGTGACGGCGGGCCTCGAGGGCATGGAGGTGCCGCTCCGGGTCGCCGTCATGGGCTGCGTGGTCAACGGCCCCGGTGAGGCACGGGAGGCCGACCTCGGCGTCGCCTCCGGCAACGGCAAGGGCCAGATCTTCGTCAAGGGCGAGGTCATCAAGACGGTCCCTGAGTCCAAGATCGTGGAGACCCTCATCGAGGAAGCGATGAAGATCGCCGAGCAGATGGAGCAGGACGGCGCCGGGTCCGGAGCACCCGCCGTCACGGTGAGCTGAAAGCACGGACCGAGAGGGGGCCGAGCGTGACGATTCTGGAGACCATCCGGGGACCACGCGACCTGAAGGCGCTGTCCGAGGCGGAACTCGGCGAACTGTCCGAAGAAATACGCGAGTTCCTGGTGCACGCGGTCGCCAGGACCGGCGGCCACCTCGGGCCCAACCTGGGCGTCGTGGAGCTGACCGTCGCGCTGCACCGGGTCTTCGAGTCCCCGGCCGACCGCATCCTGTGGGACACCGGCCACCAGAGTTACGTCCACAAGCTGCTGACCGGCCGTCAGGACTTCTCCAAGCTGCGCGGCAAGGGCGGCCTGTCCGGATACCCCTCACGCGAGGAGTCCGAGCACGACGTCATCGAGAACAGCCACGCCTCCACCGCGCTCGGCTGGGCCGACGGCCTCGCCAAGGCCCGCCAGGTGCAGGGGGAGAAGGGCCATGTCGTCGCGGTCATCGGCGACGGCGCGCTGACCGGCGGAATGGCCTGGGAGGCGCTCAACAACATCGCGGCCGCCAAGGACCGGCCGTTGATCATCGTCGTCAACGACAACGAGCGGTCCTACGCCCCCACCATCGGCGGCCTCGCCAACCACCTGGCGACCCTGCGCACCACCGACGGCTATGAGCGGGTGCTGGCCTGGGGCAAGGACGTGCTCCTGCGCACGCCGATCGTGGGCAACACCCTCTACGAGTCCCTGCACGGCGCCAAGAAGGGCTTCAAGGACGCCTTCGCCCCGCAGGGCATGTTCGAGGACCTGGGACTCAAGTACGTCGGCCCGATCGACGGCCACGACATCAGGGCGGTCGAGTCGGCGCTGCGCCGCGCGAAACGTTTCCACGGCCCGGTGCTGGTGCACTGCCTGACCGAGAAGGGCCGCGGCTACGAGCCCGCGATCGCCCACGAGGAGGATCACTTCCACACGGTCGGCGTGATGGACCCGCTCACCTGCGAGCCGCTCACGCCGCCCAACGGCCCGTCCTGGACCTCGGTGTTCGGCGAGGAGATCGTCCGCATCGGCGAGGAGCGGGACGACGTCGTGGCGATCACCGCGGCCATGCTGCACCCGGTCGGCCTCGGCGGGTTCGCGGAGCGCTTCCCCGACCGGGTCTGGGACGTCGGCATCGCCGAGCAGCACGCGGCGGTCTCCGCGGCGGGGCTGGCGACCGGCGGACTGCACCCGGTCGTCGCCGTCTACGCCACGTTCCTGAACCGCGCCTTCGACCAGTTGCTGATGGACGTGGCACTGCACCGCTGCGGGGTGACGTTCGTCCTGGACCGGGCCGGCGTCACGGGCGTCGACGGCGCGTCGCACAACGGCATGTGGGACATGTCGATCCTCCAGGTGGTCCCGGGCCTGCGGATCGCCGCCCCGCGCGACGCGGAGCAACTGCGCCTCCAGCTGCGCGAGGCCGTCGCCGTGGACGACGCGCCCACGCTGGTGCGGTTCCCGAAGGAGTCGGTGGGCCCGGAGATCCCGGCGGTCGACCGGGTCGGCGGGGTGGATGTCCTGCACCGGGGCGAGGACCCGCAGGTGCTGTTGGTCGCGGTCGGGGTGATGGCTCCGGTGTGTCTGCAGGCCGCGGAGCTGCTGTCCGCCCGGGGGATCAACTGCACCGTCGTGGATCCCCGTTGGGTGAAACCGGTGGATCCCGCGCTGCCGGTGCTGGCGGCGCGGCACGAGCTGGTGGCCGTCGTCGAGGACAACAGCCGGGCGGCCGGCGTGGGCGCGGCGGTCTCGCTGGCGCTGGGTGACGCCGAAGTGGACGTGCCGGTGCGGCGGTTCGGTATTCCCGAGCAGTTCCTGGCGCACGCCAAGCGGGGGGAGGTGCTGGCCGACATCGGGTTGACGCCGGTGGAGATCGCGGGGCGGATCGGGGCGAGCCTCGCGGGGCGGGGGGCCGGGGGCGCCGATGGGGTTGCCGCGGGGGGTCGTTCGGCGAGTGCGGCGCCGTCTGGGCTGATCGCGCAGTTCCCCGCGCCCCTACGGGGCGCCACAGCTGAGGGCGCTGTTGTCGACGGCGCTCACAAGGAGAAACAATGAGTCCGGAGTTCGACCTCGGGGCGCTGCTCGCCGAGCGTGGCGGTGAGCGGTACGAGCTGCATGCGAAGTACCTGAACCACCAGCTCCCGCGCATGCTGCACACCATCGGCTTCGACAAGGTCTACGAGCGGGCCGAGGGCGCCCACTTCTGGGACGCGGAGGGCAACGACTACCTGGACATGCTCGCCGGGTTCGGGGTGATGGGCCTGGGCCGGCACCACCCGGTCGTCCGCAAGGCCCTGCACGACGTCCTGGACGCGCGGCTCGCCGACCTCACCCGGTTCGACTGCCAGCCGCTGCCCGGCCTGCTCGCCGAACGGCTCCTCGCGCACAGCCCGCACCTGGACCGGGTGTTCTTCGGCAACAGCGGCACGGAAGCCGTCGAGACCGCCCTGAAGTTCGCCCGGTTCGCCACCGGCAGACCGAGGGTCCTCTACTGCGACCACGCCTTCCACGGCCTGACCACGGGCTCCCTGTCGGTCAACGGCGAGAGCGGCTTCCGGGACGGCTTCGCCCCCCTGCTACCGGACACCGCCGTACCCCTCGGCGACCTGGACGCGCTCGCCCGGGAACTGAAGAAGGGCGACGTCGCCGCCCTGATCGTCGAACCGATCCAGGGCAAGGGGGTGCACGAGGCCCCGCCCGGCTACCTGCGGGCCGCCCAGGAGCTGCTGCGCAAGCACAAGGCGCTCCTGATCGCCGACGAGGTGCAGACCGGCCTGGGGCGCACCGGCGACTTCTACGCCCACCAGCACGAGGAGGGCGTGGAGCCGGACCTGGTCTGCGTGGCCAAGGCGTTGTCCGGCGGGTACGTCCCGGTCGGCGCCACCCTCGGCAAGGACTGGATCTTCAAGAAGGTCTACTCGTCCATGGACCGCGTCCTGGTCCACTCGGCGAGCTTCGGTGCCAACGCGCAGGCGATGGCCGCCGGGCTCGCCGTCCTCGCCGTCATGGAGAACGACCAGATCGTCGCCAACGCGCGGGCGACGGGGGAGCTGCTCAAGTCCCGGCTCGCCGCACTGACCGACAAGTACGAACTGCTCGCCGACGTGCGCGGCCGGGGCCTGATGATCGGCATCGAGTTCGGCCGGCCCGCCTCGCTGAAGCTGCGCAGCCGCTGGACCATGCTCCAGGCCGCCCGCAAGGGTCTGTTCGCGCAGATGGTCGTCGTACCGCTGCTGCAACGGCACCGGATCCTCACCCAGGTCTCCGGCGACCACCTGGAGGTGATCAAGCTCATCCCGCCGCTGACCGTCGACGAGTCGGACGTGGACCGCTTCGTGGACGCCTTCACGGACGTCATGGACGACGCCCACAGCGGCGGCGGCCTGATGTGGGACTTCGGAAAGACGCTCATCAAGCAGGCGGTGGCCAACCGCTAGCTTTTTGTCTCTGAGGCAAGAAAATTGCCGCAGAGGCAAATCTGCGGCTGAATGGAGGCATGAACGCCTCCGAGAACGAGCGGGCCGGCGGGCCGGTCGAGGACCTGCCCGTCGTCGCCCCGCAGCTGCGGTCCCTGCGCCGCCGTGCCGGTCTCACCCTGGAGGCCGCGGCCCGCGACGCCGGACTGTCGGCCGCCCATCTCTCCCGGCTGGAGACCGGGCAGCGCCAGCCCTCGCTGCCCATGCTGCTCGCACTGGCGCGTGTCTACGGTACGACGGTTTCCGAGCTGCTGGGCGAGACGGTCGCCGACCGTGACGCGATCGTGCGCGCCGGCGACATGGAGCCGACCCGGGCCGGCGGCTGGACGTACTGGCCGGCCGGGGCCCCCGGCCGCGGGATGCAGTCGCTGCGCGTCCGGGTGCCGTACGGCTCGCAGGGCGACATCGTGCGCGTGCACCCCGGCGAGGAGTGGCTGTACGTCCTGCGCGGGCGGCTCCGGCTCCGCCTCGGCGACACCGCGCACGTGCTCGCCCCCGGCGACAGCGCGCACTTCGACTCGCTGACCCCGCACCGGCTCGCCGCCGAGGACCACGACGGCGTCGAGCTCCTGTTCGTCCACACCCTGCTGCAGAGTCCCACGGCAGCCCTGTGCCTGGGACCGATCACTGGAGAGCTGCCGTGAGCAACCTGGAGGAGAAGTTCCCCCGCGCCCTGTGGGTCCGGCTCATCATCTACATCGCCGTCGGGCATGTCTTCGCCGCGTTCCTGTTCCTGCTGTTCGAACTCGGGGGCAAGGGCTGAGCCCGTGCCCCTGGCCGGTCCGCGGCCTCAGTCGAGCAGGCGCTCGCGCAGCCGCTCCCGGGTCCCCGGGGTGAGCCCGAGACCCTGCGCCAGGTAGGTGTCGACGTCGCCCCACGTCTCCTCGATGCTCCCGAAGGCCGCCGTCAGGTACTCCGCGCGGGCGTCGAAGAGCGGGCTGAGCAGCTCCATCACCTCGGGGCTGTACACGCTGTCCCCGCTGCCGCTGCGCTTCACCCGGTAGCGGCGGTGCTTGGCGTTGGACTCCAGGTAGTCGGCGAGGATCGCGTCCCGCTCCACACCCACCGCGAGCAGCGTCACGGCGATCGAGATGCCCGCGCGGTCCTTGCCGGCCGCGCAGTGCATCAGCGCCGGGACGCTGTCCTCGGCGATGGCGTGCAGCACGCGCGCGTGCTCCGCCGTACGGTCCTTGACGATCGCGCGGTACGAGCTGACCATCCGGGCCGCGGCCCGGCCGTCGCCCAGGAGCCCGCGCAGCTGCTCGATGTCGCCCTCCCGGACCATCGTCCAGAACTCGGCGCCGTGCGCCGGGTCGCTCAGCGGCAGGTTCACGTTCCGCACGCCCGGCAGCTCGACGTCCGGGCCCTCCAGCTTCTGGTCGGCCGCGTTGCGGAAGTCGAAGATCGTGTGCAGGCCGAGGGAGGCGAGGAACTCCGCGTCCTGTTCCGTGGCGTGCGCGAGGTGCCCGCTGCGGTACAGCACGCCGTTCCGCACCCGCCGCCCGTCCACGGTCGGCAGGCCGCCCACGTCACGGAAGTTGCGCACACCGGCCAGCTCGGGCTCGGTGGACGGGACCTGCTGCGTCACGGGGGGCTCCTCCCGGCCGGTCCCGGCGGCGCGGCTCGCCGACGGGCACTGCGTCGACGATACGACATCGGTTTCCACGGGCAATGAGTTGTCCACAGGCGTTGCCTCCGGGGCCGCGGACCTTGATGATGTTCGTGCTTGAGCGGATCTGTTGGCACCTGTGTGAGGTTTCTCGATGGTGGACATCGCCGAAAACGGTCGTACCTGGCTCCTGTCGGGCCCTGGCAGCAGCTACGCGCTGCATCTCACGGAGGCCGACGAACTCCTTCACCTGCACTGGGGGCCCAGGATCCGGCTGGAGGACGCCGAAGCCCTCACCGTCCGGCCGCTGCCCGACTACTGGCCCTTCGAGTCCCCGCTCGACGGCCGTGAGGAGTACCCCGTCGAGGGCGGTCCCCGCTTCGTGCGCCCCGCGCTGTCGGTGCGCACCGAGGAGCGCCGCGGCACCGAGTGGACCTTCGAGTCGTACGAGACCGGCGGCGACGCCGGTGACGAGGAACTCCGGCTCCGCTTCCGGGACGACGAGATCGTCATCACCCTGCACTACCGGATGCGCGGCGACGTCGTCGAGCGCTGGGTGACCGTCGGCAACGAGGGGCCCGCGCGCGTGGAGCTGCTGCGCGCCGACCCGGCCACGTGGACACTGCCGGACCGCGAGGGCTGGCGCCTCTCCCAGCTGCACGGCCGCTGGGCCGCCGAGTCCCGGCTGGTCAGCGCGCCGCTCACCTACGGCGAGAAGGTCATCGGCAGCCGCCGCGGCCACACCGGCCACCAGCACCTGCCCTGGGTCGCCCTGGACACCGACGCCACCGAGGAGCGCGGGGAGGTCTGGGGCTGCGCCCTCGGCTGGTCCGGCTCCTGGCGGATCGCCGTCGCCCAACTCCCGGACGCGCGCGTGCAGATCACCGGCGGCGCCGGCTACGACGACTCGGGCCTGCTGACGCTGGCCGAGGGCGAGTCGTACACCAGTCCCGTCTTCGCGGCCCTCTGGTCCGACGGCGGCTTCGGCGGGGCCAGCCGCGCCTGGCACGCCTACCAGCGGGCGTACGTCATCCCGGACGCCGACCGGGACCGGCCGGTGCTGTTCAACTCCTGGGAGGCCACCACCTTCGACATCTCCGAGGAGCAGCAGGCCACCCTCGCCCGGCGGGCCGCCGCGATCGGCGTCGAACTGTTCGTGGTGGACGACGGCTGGTTCGGCGCCCGTACCAGCGACCACGCCGGTCTCGGCGACTGGACGCCCAACCCGGACCGCTTCCCGAAGGGCCTGAAGCCGCTCGGCGACTACGTGCACGCCCTGGGGATGCAGTTCGGCATCTGGGTGGAGCCCGAGATGGTCAACGCGGACAGCGACCTGTACCGCGCGCACCCCGACTGGGTGCAGTACCAGCAGGGGCGGAAGCGGACGGAACTGCGCAACCAGCTCGTCCTCAACCTCGCCCGCGAGGACGTCCAGGAGTACCTCTGGGAGCAGCTCGACGCCCTGCTGTCCAGCGCCCCGATCGACTACGTCAAGTGGGACTTCAACCGCTGCTTCACCGACGCGGGCTGGCCGGGCGAGCCCTACCCGCAGCGCCTGTGGGTGGACCACGTGCGCGGGCTGTACGCCCTGCTCGACCGGATCCGCGCGGCCCATCCGAACGTAGCCATCGAGTCCTGCTCCGGCGGTGGCGGCCGGATCGACCTCGGCATCATGAGCCGTACCGACGAGGTGTGGACCTCCGACAACACCGACCCGCTGGACCGGCTCGCCATCCAGCACGGCTTCAGCCAGATCCACCCCGCCCGGGTGATGTCCGCCTGGGTCACCGACAGCCCGAACCACCAGCTCAACGACCGGGTCAGCAGCCTGCGGTTCCGGTTCGTCAGTTCCATGGCGGGGGCGCTCGGGGTCGGCGGCGACCTCTCGAAGTGGACCGAGGAGGAGCTAGCCGAGGCCGGCCGCTGGGTGGAGCTGTACAAGGAGATCCGGCCGCTGGTGCAGCGCGGCGACCAGTTCCGGCTGCGGCCGCCGACGGGCGGGCTCAGCGCGGTGCAGTACACCCTGGGCGACGAGACCGCCGTCCTCGCCTGGCTCCAGGCGCAGAGCTACGGCGAACCCGCGCCCGCGCTGCGGCTGCGGGGCCTCGACCCGACGGCGTCGTACGAATGCCGCGAAACGGGCGAAGTGCACCGGGGTGCCGTCCTGTTGCACCACGGACTGCGTACCGGCCTCAAGGGCGACCTGGACGCGACGGTCATCCGACTCCGCCGCATCTGATCCTTCTGCCCGAATTAACCGCTTAATCACAACTCGCTCTGGAATAAGAGGACGTGGCGTGACGTGCGTGAGGAGCGTCATATCCGTGACCGTCCGTCGCGCGTCATGTCCACGTAATTCCGGTGCTTTTCCTGGGGAATCGGTAATAGGGGAAAGATCGGAATCCACGGAGGGTGACGGGGAATTCCGGTAAAGGATCACGGGGCACCGGGACGGCGGGAACCGTTCGCTTGTCCGCGTGCGTCCTGCTCGCTTACGTTCGCCACGCATCCGGACGGAACGCCTAATCCTGCCGCCGCCCGGAGTCCCCACACACTCACCCGTGCCCGGCAGGAGCGGGGGACCCACCAGGTACGACCGCCTGTTCCGGTTCCCGGGACGGCCAGGGGTGCAGCGACGCAGCGATGCGTGGCCGGGCAGCTCCAGCCCGAACCCGACAGCTCACCTCGCAGGCGCCGGAGAGGAACGCGCCATGCCCGCGAAGGGTAAGCACCGCCGTCCCAGGCCCCAGCGCCTCACTCGTTCGATGGCCGTCGCCGGAACCGGCGGCGCCGCGCTGGCCCTGCCGCTCATGGGGGCCACCGGCGCCCACGCGGCCACCCCGCAGTCCATTTCCGCGCGGGCCCCGCAGTCGATACCGGCCGCCGAGAAGGCGGCCGTGAAGCAGGCGACGGCGAAGCGGTCCGCCACCGCGCGGGCCGCGCACCGCACCTACACCGTGGTGCCCGGCGACTACCTCTCGAAGATCGCCCGTGACCAGGACGTCAGCGGTGGCTGGCACCGGCTCTACGCCGACAACCGGCAGGCCGTCGGCGACAACCCCTCGCTGATCCACCCCGGCCTCAAGCTCGTCCTCGGCGGCCGCGGCGCCACGGCGTCCGGCGCGACGGACTCCGGCACCCGGCAGGGGACCCGGTCGTCCACCCCCTCGCCGGCGTCCACGTCGGATGGGTCCACGTCGACCGCGTCCACGGCGACCGCCTCCGGCTTCACCCTCCCGGTCAGCGGGGCCGCCGTCGGCACCGGCTACCACGTGTCCGGCAGCATGTGGTCCAGCGGCTACCACACGGGCGTCGACTTCGTCGTCCCGACCGGCACCCCCGTGAAGGCCGTCGGCGAAGGCACGGTCGTCACGGCCGGCTGGGGCGGCGCCTACGGCAACCAGGTCGTCATCCGGCTCGCCGACGGCTACTACGCCCAGTACGGCCACCTCTCCGCGCTCTCCGTCTCGGCCGGCCAGACCGTGACCGCGGGCCAGCAGATCGGCCTCTCCGGCGCGACCGGCAACGTGACCGGCCCGCACCTCCACTTCGAGATCCGCACCACCCCCGACTACGGCTCGGACGTGGACCCGGTCGGCTACCTCCGCTCGAAGGGCCTCGCCGTCGGCTGACGGGCGCCCACTGGTCTGACACGCACTCCGAAGGCCGGACCCCCGATCCCCGGGTCCGGCCTTCGGTATGTCCATCTCGTGGCGCGGACGTGCCAGGTGTCGACAGCGGAGCTCCGGCGACGGCACAGTGATCTCCGTTGGGTGAAAGCGCTTTCCGACCTCCTCGTCACGCCGGAAGGAACCTGCCGTATGACGACCACCCGCCGAGCCTTCGGAGCTCTGGCCGCCGGAGCCGCGCTCGCGGCCCTCGCCCCCGCCCCGCCCGCGAGTGCCGCACCCCGGCACCGCCGCCTGCTCGCCCACGACGACTTCCGCCACGGCCTGGGCCAGTGGTCGGTGGAACTGGAACAGGGCGGAACGGTCGCCGCGACGGACGGGATCCTCGAGGTCGACGTGCCCGCCGGGGCGACGATCTGGTTCCGGCGCCGGCTCGAAGGGCCGTACGTCCTGGAGTACACCGCCACACCGGTCTCGGCGGGCGGCCCCGACGACCGCGTCTCCGACCTCAACAACTTCTGGAACGCCACCGACGTGCGCTCCCCGGACGACCTGTTCGCCACCCCGCGGCACGGCGCGCTCGCCGAGTACGACTACCTCACGACGTACTACGCCGGCTACGGCGCCAACTACAACACCACGACCCGGCTGCGCCGTTACGTCGGCGAGCCCGGCGTCCGGCCGCTGGTCTACGACTACACCGAGCCGCTGCTCGTGCCGAACGAACCCAACCACGTCCGGATCGTCTCCGACGGCCCGGTGGTCCGCTGGTGGAACAACCGGCGGCTGGTGTTCGACTACACCGACCCGCAGCCGTACACGGGTGGGCACTTCGCCTTCCGGACCACCTGGAGCCACTTTCTGATCAGCGACTTCCGGGTCTGGGGATCATCGCGTCAACGTCCTTGACCGGAGCCTTATTCCGGGCTTGGCAAAGTATTTAAAAGTGTCTTATCTCACCGATCGTCAACCCCTTATTACGGTCGCGTAGGTCACAGTCAAAGGTGAATCATGGTCCGATGTGGCAGACGATTCGAAGAGTGACAACGCATCAGTGATCGGGTCGTACGTGGCGCTGGGGGACAGCTTCAGCGAGGGCGTCGGCGACCCGGGGCCGGACGGGGCGATGGTCGGCTGGGCCGACCGGTTCGCGGTACTGCTGTCGGACCGGCGGCCCGAGGGCGACTTCGCGTACACCAACCTCGCCGTCCGCGGGAAACTCCTCGACCAGATCGTGGCGGACCAGGTGCCGCAGGCCCTGGAACTCGCCCCGGATCTGGTCTCCTTCTGCGCGGGCGGCAACGACATCATCCGTCCCGGCACCGACCCGGACGAGGTGGCCGAGCGGTTCGAGCGGGCCGTGGTCCGGCTGACCGGGGCCGCCGGCACGGTCATGGTGACCACCGGGTTCGACACCCGCAACGTGCCCGTGCTCAAGCATCTGCGCGGCAAGATCGCCACCTACAACGGCCATGTCCGGGCCATCGCCGACCGGTACGGCTGCCCGGTGCTCGACCTGTGGTCCCTGAAGACCGTGCAGGACCGGCGGGCCTGGGACGACGACCGGCTGCACCTGTCACCCGAGGGTCACACGCGCGTGGCGCTGCGCGCCGGTCAGGTGCTCGGCCTGGAGATCCCGGCCGACCCCGACCAGCCGTGGCCCCCGCTGCCGCCCCGCGGCACCCTGGAGGTCCGCCGCGACGACGTGCACTGGGCCCGCGAGTACCTCGTCCCGTGGATCGGACGCCGACTGCGCGGTGAGTCGTCCGGTGACCATGTGACGGCCAAGGGCGCGCTCTCCCCGGACGACATCAAGATGCGGATCGCCTCCGTCGCCTGAGGCGCGCACATGCGGTGCGGGTAAGGGGCGGCCTCCCTGCGGGGCGCCCCTTACTCCTCGTCGGGCAGCCCCAGTTCGCGGGCCAACGCCTCGTCCACCCACTGCTGCGCCCGGGCCCGCGGCACGGCGCCCGGGTACGACGTGAGCTGTACGGCGAGCCCGTCGAGCAGCGCGGTCAGCCGCAGTGCCGCCGCCATCGGGTCGGGGCACCGGAACTCACCGGCGGCCACCCCTTCCGCCACGACCTCGGCGATCGCCGCCTTCCACTGCTGGTCCAGTTCCTTGGTGACATCCCGCAGGGCGGGCTCGCGCAGGGCCACCGCCCAGCCCTCGATCCACAGCCGCCAGCCCTTGGCCTGCCCGGTCGGCGCGTACCAGCGCACCGCCGCCCGCAGCCGGCGCAGCGCCGACGTCCGGCGTCCGAGCAGCTTGCGCAGATGGGCCAGATCGCCCTCGGCGGCATAAGTGAAAGCGGCGGCGACCAGCTTCTCCTTGGTCGAGAAGTGGTAGAGGACCAGCGCGTTGCTCACGCCGAGGGCCGACGCGACATCGGCGATCCGCACCGCCGCCACGCCCCGCGCCTCGATCTGTTCGATGGCGGCCCGCAACAGCTCCTCGCGCCGCTCGGCCACACTCAACCGCACTCTCGCCACGCGGTCACCCTAATCGGTCGCCCCACCGCCCGCGTTGCCGCCTCATGGACACCCCACCGCCCGCATCGCCGCCTCATTGGACGCCCATGCCCGCGCCGTCGTCTCGTCGGACGCCCCATGCCCGCGCCGCCGTCTCGTCGGTCGCCCCATCGCCGGCTGTCGCTGTCTCAGGACAGCGGCAGCCGCATGAGCGTCAGGTCCAGCCAGCGGCCGAACTTGGTGCCCACCTCCCGGACCGTGCCCGCGTGCTCGAAGCCGAACCGTTCGTGCAGCCGGATGGACGAGGCGTTACGGGCCTCGATCCCGGCGATCATCACATGGTGACCGGCCTCCCGGGCCGCGACGACGAGGCCGGCCAGCAGCGCGGAGCCGATACCGAGGCCCTGCCTGCCCTCGCGCACGTAGACGGAGTTCTCCACCGTGTGCCGGTAGCCGTCAAGGGCGCGCCACGGGCCGTAGACCGCGAATCCCGCCACCTCGCCCGGCGCGTCCGCCACTTCGGCCACCAGCGCCGAGCCGCGCTCCAGGTGCGCCGCGAACCAGGCCGCCCCCTCGGCCGCGGTCTGCGGGGTCTCGGTCCACAGCGCGGTCGAGTGCTCGATCGCGTCGTTGCGGATCGCCCGCACCGCCTCCGCGTCACGGGCTTCCGCCGGACGGACCGTCACCGCCGGGCTTCTCTCGTATATTGGATTCATGTCCAACATAGTAGATCCCGCGACGGACGCGCTGGTGGCACGGATCGCCGCCCGAGTCCGCACCGAACGCGAGCGCCGCCGCTGGACCCTCGCCCAGCTCGCGGACGCCTCCGGGGTCTCCCCGGCGATGATCAGCCGGATCGAGCGCGGCGAGAGCAGCCCGACGGCCGTCGTCCTCGGCAAGCTGTCCGCCGCCTTCCAGCTGAGCGTCGCCTCCCTGCTCGCCCTCGCCGAAGGCGCACCGGACCCCGAGCCCGACACGGCGGGAGTGCGGCGCGGCGCCGACGCGGCGGAGTGGCGCGACCCCGGCACCGGCTACCGGCGCCGCCAGATCACCGGTCCCCGCTTCCCCGCGGAGATCGCCGAGATCCACCTGCCCGCCGGGGCCCGCGTCCCGTATCCGGCGGCGGCCTTCGCCTTCGTACGACAGCTCGTCTGGGTCCTCGACGGACATCTGACCTTCCACGACGGCGACACGGTCCACGAACTCGACGCCGGCGACACCCTCGAACTCGGCGCCCCCGCCGAGCGTGTCTTCGCCAACACCACCGACGCCGAATGCCGTTACGCCGTCGTCCTCACCCGCGACACCCGGCCGTGAGCCGGCCGCTGCCCCGGGGCGGCACGCTCCTGCTGGCCGCCGTGGCCGGCACGGCGATCGCGAACAACTACGCCCTGCAACCCGCGCTCACCACGGTCGCCGCCGACCTGGACGTGCCGCTGTCCGTGATCGGCCTGGTCCCGACCGCCGCGCTCGCCGGCTGCACGGCCGGCTTCGCCCTGCTCCTGCCGCTCACCGACCACCTGGCCCCGAACCGGCTGGTCGCCGCCCAGCTGACCGCTCTGGCCGCCGCGCTGGCCCTCGCCGCGACCGCGCCCGGCCCCGCCGTCCTGCTGGCCGCCTACCTGCTGACCGGCGCCGCGGCCAGCGTCGCGGCGCAGGCGAGCACCATCGCCGGCCGGCACGCCCCACCGGGCCGCGGCGGAACCGGGGTCGCCGTCGTGGCCGCCGGCATGTCGGCCGGCATCCTGCTCAGCCGGCTGGCGGGCGGCGCCCTCACCGACGCCCTCGGCTGGCGGCGGATGCTCCTGGTCTTCGCCGTCCTCGCCCTGCTCGGCGCGACCGCCGCCGCGACCCTGCTGCCCCGGCACCGGCCGCCCGCCCGCGGCGGCTACCTCGCCACCCTCAAGGCGCTGCCGCCCCTGCTCCTGAAGCACCGGCGGCTGCGGCTCACGGTCGCCACCGGAGCCCTCTGGTACCTCGCCTTCAACGTGGTCTGGATCGCCCTCGCCCTGGCCCTCGCCGAGCCGCCCCGCTCGCTGGGCCCGACCGCCATCGGCCTCTACAGCCTGGCCGGGCTTCTCGGTTTCGCCGTGCTCCCGCTCACCGGCCGGCTCACCGACCGGTACGGCCCGCGGACCGTGATCACCGGCGCCGTAATGACCGCCGCGGCCGGCACCGGCCTGCTGGCCACTGGCCTGGACACGCCCTGGGTCACCGCCCTCGGGCTCGCCGTCCTCGACGCCGGCTGCTTCGCCGCCCAGGCCGCCAACCAGAGCCGTGTCATCGCCCTGGACCCGGCCCGCTCGGGCAGCCTCAGCAGCGTCTACCTCGTCGTCTACTTCACCGTCGGCGCCCTCGGCGCGGCCGCCGCCGCACCCCTGCTCGACACCCTCGGCTGGCCGGCCACCGCCCTCACGGCGCTCGCCGCGCTGCTCCTCGCCGCGGGACTCGCGCGCCGCTGAACCGTCAGCGGTACCAGCCGAACCGCTCCGCGATCACCGGCAGCCGGTCGCTCACCAAAGCGTGCGCGGCGGCACGCGGCGTCGTGCCGTCGGACTCCGCGCGGTCCAGCATCAGCCCCACCAGAGCCCGCATCGAACGCCGGGTGTGCGCGAACGCCTCGTCCGCGTCGGGGCCGATGTCGCCGAACAGGGTCCACCACCACCAGGCGTTGGTACCCGAGTTGACCACCACGTCCGGCAGTACCGTCACCCCGCGCGCGGTGAGCCGTTCCTCCGCCTCGGGCAGCACCGGCATGTTGGCCGCCTCCACGATCCAGCGGGCGGTGACCAGGTGCTCGTTGGCCGCGTCGATCGCGTACGACACCGCGGCGGGCACCAGCACCTCCGCGTCCGCGGCCAGCCAGGCGTCACCCGGCAGGTCGAGGTCGCCCGGACGCAGCGCCGCTCGGTCGACGGTGCCGTACGCGTCCCGCGCCCGCAGCAGCGCCTCGACGTCCAGACCCGCGGGGTTGGCGACGGTGCCCTTGACGTCGGCGACGGCCACCACCGTGAGTCCCGCGCGGGCGAGGAAGCGCGCCGTGGCCCCGCCCATCGTGCCGAGCCCCTGGACGGCGACCCGCGTCCCCCGGTAAGGCACCCCGGCCCGGTCCAGGGCCGTCAGCGCCGACTCGGCGACCCCGCAGCCGCCGGCCAGCTCGTCCAGACCGATGCCGTCCACCTCGACGGCGAAGGCGTCCGCCAGCCGCCGCCGGGCCGCCGTCTCGTCGTCCAGCAGCGGGTACACCGCCTGGACCGAGGAGACCAGCCCCGCCTCGGCGGCGGCCCGGTCCACCAGGTCCTGGGTGAGCCCGAGGTCCTCACCGGTGGTCCAGAAACTCTCGATGTACGGCCGCATGGCCCGCAGGTAGCGGACCAGCAGCGGGTACGCCCCCGGGTCCTGCGGGTCGCAGTCGATACCGCCCTTGGCGCCGCCCAGCGGGACGTAGCGGCCCTCCGGGTTGTAGTGCAGGGCCTCCTTCATCGTCATCCCGCGCGCGAGCCCGGTGACCTCCTCCAGGGTGCAGCCCGGCCGCATCCGCAGGCCGCCGCTGGCCACGCCCCGCACCAGCCGGTCGACGACCAGGAAGCCCTGGCGGCCGGTGACGTGGTCGGTCCAGACGAGAGACATCAGGGGAGCGGGCACGGGGGCTCCTCGGGAGCGGTGTGAAGGAACGGTGTTACTGAACAGTGGGTCAGTATCGGGAGGCGGGTGGCGCGGTGTCAACGCCGACCGCCGGAGGGGCCGACCATAATGGAGGACCTCGGCTATACCACTGGAGGTACCGTGACCGGTTCGAGTTCCCTGAGCTCCGGGCTCCGCGCGCTGCGGCCCGCCGCCTTCGGCGCGGACCCCGGCGGCGAGCGCCTGGCCCGCATCCAGGGCTCACCGCACTTCAAGGACGGTGTCTTCCAGAACCCCGGCGGTGTCGCCCGCACCCGGCCGTCGGGCTCCATGCTGGACTTCGCGAAGAAGTACTTCGAGAAGCAGGAGCGCGCCCGCCGCGCCCCCCGGGGCACCATACCGGTGCACCCCACCACCGTCGCCGACCTCGCCAAACCCGCGTCGAGCGGCCTGCGGGCGACCTGGATGGGCCACTCCAGCGTCCTCGCGGAGATCGACGGACACCGCGTCCTGTTCGACCCCGTCTGGGGCGAACGCTGCTCGCCGTTCCCCTTCGCCGGACCCAGGCGGCTGCACCCGGTCCCGGTGCCGCTCGCCGCGCTCGGCACGGTCGACGTGGTGGTCATCTCGCACGACCACTACGACCACCTCGACCTGCCGACGATCAGGGCGCTGGCCGGCACGGACACCCTCTTCGCCGTGCCGCTCGGCGTCGGCGCCCACCTCGAACAGTGGGGCGTGGCCCCCGACCGGCTGCGCGAGCTGGACTGGAACGAGGAGACCAAGGTCGGCGGGCTCACCCTGACGGCGACCCCCGCCCGGCACTTCTGCGGCCGGGGGCTGCGCAACACGCAGCACACCCTGTGGGCGTCCTGGGTCGTCGCCGGCGAACGGCACCGGATCTACCACAGCGGTGACACCGGCTACTTCGACGGCTTCAAGGGCATCGGTGCCGACCACGGCCCCTTCGACCTGACGATGATCCAGATCGGCGCGTACAGCGAGTACTGGCCCGACATACACATGACGCCGGCGGAGGGCATGCGCGCCCACCTCGACCTCCAGGGCGGACAGCCGCACGGCACGCTGCTGCCGATCCACTGGGGCACCTTCAACCTCGCCCCGCACGCCTGGGCCGAGCCGGGGGAGTGGACCAGGGACGCCGGTGACGAGGCGGGCCAGGCGGTCGCCCTGCCGCGCCCCGGCGAGCCCTTCGAGCCGTCCGGGAAGCTGCCCGCCGACCCGTGGTGGCGTACGGTGTCGGCGCCGATCGCCCGGCCCTGGCGCCTCACGGTCCGGTCCGGCGACGCGCCGGAAAGGGGGGACCTCGACCTCGCGAGCGAGGCCTGACGGCACCTGCGCGACGACGGCGGCTACCGCCACCGATGTCGGCGTGGCGTGAACATGGTGTGCGTGCCCCTGCCGGACCTCGGCAGGGGCACTGCCATGAGCCCTGAGCCATGCACACTGCCGACGCCCGCTTCCGTGCCGAGCAGTCGAGGCCAAAGCAGTCACCATGGGTGACATTCTCGGGGATGGAGTCGAAGGCGCCGGGAGGCGGTGGGACGGCCGCCCGGGTCGGCCGTAGGGGTGCGGAGGGGGTGCGTACCGGCCGCCGGAGGGGGAGTGCTGCGACGGGTGCCGTGGCTCGCGCTCTCTGCGCCTGACCGCTTTTGAGCAGGTCGGATCGGCCGATGACCATTCGGGGGCATGATGCGGAGGCGGTTATCGGCCTTTCGTACGACGGCTCATACCAGAGCGGGACCCTCTCCGGGTGACTTTGTCAACTGCCCACCGCACATGATGCCTTGGCGACTACTGTGAGTGTCCGTCGGACGACCCGGGGCCGAATACTTCTGCGGTCCCCTCGGCCGGCACCGCGATGGCGCATGCCCCGCCTCGCGCGACCCCGCGCGAGAGATCCAGGCCCGACGGACCAGTACGAGGACGCAGATGTCTCACCTCCGTGCACCGGCCGCCCGCGCCGACCGCCGTGAGGGCGGCCGGCACGGACGTCCGGTCGCCCGACCCGTTCCCGCGCTGCCCGAGGCACACATACGGCCACAGCTGATGCGTCTCGCCGTACTGCCGCCGGTCGCGGTGGCACTCAGCGGCTGCGCGGCCGTCCTCTTCACCGTCCGCTCCACCGGGGCGCGGCCCAGCCTCACCCTGCTGGTCGTGCTCGCCGGAGCGGTCTCGGTGACGGCCGCGGGCATCGTGATCGCCGCCGTGGCCGCCGGCCGCGCCGCCCGTTCGGTCAGCGACCGCGTGGCCGTCCTGCGCCGCAGCGCCGCCCGCGGCGAGGCCGACGTACGCGCCCTGGTCGAGGCCCTGCGCCGGGGCGAGAACCCGCCGCAGCGCACACCGCGCGGCGGACCGCCCGAGGACGCCGACGACTTCGAGTTGCTCGCGGCCGACCTGTCCCGCGCGCACGACGGCGCCGTCAGCGCCGTCGTGCAGGCCGCCCAGCTCTCCAGCCAGGCCGGCAGCGAACAGAAGCTGGAGGTCTTCGTCAACCTGGCACGGCGGCTTCAGTCCCTCGTGCACCGCGAGATCTCGATCCTCGACGACCTGGAGAACGAGATCGAGGACCCCGACCTCCTCAAGGGCCTCTTCCACGTCGACCACCTGGCCACCCGCATCCGGCGGCACGCCGAGAACCTCGCCGTGCTCGGCGGCGCCGTGTCCCGCCGACAGTGGAGCAACCCCGTCTCCATGACCGAGGTGCTGCGCTCCGCCATCGCCGAGGTCGAGCAGTACTCCCGGGTCAAGCTCGTCCCGCCGATCGACGGCGAACTACGCGGACACGCCGTCGCCGACGTCATCCACCTGCTCGCCGAACTCGTCGAGAACGCCACCGTGTTCTCCGCCCCGCACACCCAGGTGCTGCTCCGCGCCAACCTCGTCACCTCCGGCCTCGCGGTCGAGGTCGAGGACCGCGGACTCGGCATGCCGGTCGGCGAACAGTCCAAGATGAACGCCCTGCTCACCGACCCCGACCAGGTCAACGTCGCCAGCCTGCTGGCCGACGGCCGCATCGGCCTCTTCGTCGTCTCCCAGCTCGCCCGCCGCCACGGCATCCACGTCCGCCTCCAGACCAACATCTACGGCGGCGTCCAGGCCGTACTCGTCGTCCCGCAGGCCCTGCTGGGCACGTCGGGCGCAGCCGGGGCGGTGCCGCAGCCGCGCGACCCGGCGGCCGCGGGCGGTGCGCCGACGGCGCCGGGCGGTGCCCCGGGAGCCGGGGCCGCGCGACCGGCCGACGCCGACGGGACACCGGAGGCCGGCAGCGCGGGCGGTGCGGGCAACGCGGGCGATGCGGGGACCGTCACCGGCGCCGGAGGCCGGGCGGCCGCCGCGAACGGTTCACCGGCCGGCCGGCGGTCCGGACGACAGCCGGGGCCCGCGGGGGTCGCGGCCGAGGGACGACGTCGGCACGCGCAGCCCGACGGGGCCCCCGCGCCGCTGCCGGTGCGCGGCGCCCAGGACACCCGGCCCAACCCCGCCGAGGCGCTGCCCGGCATCCGGCCCGAGGACCGGCTCACGGTCGCCGAGAACGCCGGTGCCCCGCCCGTCCCACGCGTCGGCGCCGTACGCGGCACCATGGGCAAACCCCAACTGCCCCGCCGCCGCGCCCAGGAGCACATCGTCCCCCAGCTGCGCGGCGGCCCGGCGCCCCGCCAGGACAACGGCGAGGCCCCGGCCGGACACGACCCCGGGCTGATGGCCGCCTTCCAGCGGGGCATCGGCCTCGCGGAGGCCCAGCAGCACCTGGAGGCCACCCAGCCGGAGCCGTCGGCCACCGAACCGTCCGAACCGGTGTCGTCGTCCCCCGTGGGCACAGCACATGGCGAGTCACTCCACACCCGGCTCACCGGGACGGGCTTCACCGACATGGGCGTCTTCGACACGGGAGGCACGGGAGGCACCGGGGGCGACGCGGCGAGCAGTACGTCCCACGCCACCCATGCGGACGCCACGCACATGGGGGCCGCGCAGATGAACACGGGCCCCATGCCGGGCACCCCCATGACTCCCGGCCACATGGACGCCCGGCCCATGGATGCCCGGCACGTGGACACCGGGCACACGGACGCCGGGCACGTGGACGCCGGACACAGCGCTCCGGACCATGTGATGGGCGACCACACGACCGGCGACCACCCGGCCCAGCCGCACCTGACCTGGGCACACCGGGACCCGGCCGACCCCCGGTCCGTGTCCCGGCCCCCCTCGCGCTCCCCGGTCCTGCGCCCGGTGCCCACCTCCGAGTTCACCACCCGGCCCGACGGGAGCACACCGGCCGGATGACCAGCACCACCTCCACCTCCGCCCCCACACCCACCCCCAGCGCTCCCGCAGACCTTCGTACCCCAAGGAGTCGATCCACCATGGCGAGCGATGCGCCGACCGCCCAGGTATCCGACCTCGACTGGCTGATGAGCGGCCTCGTGCAGCGCGTACCGCACACCACGAGCGCCGTACTGCTGTCCTGCGACGGGCTGGTGAAGTCCGTCCACGGCCTCGACCCGGACAGCGCCGACCACATGGCGGCGCTCGCCTCCGGCCTGTACTCGCTCGGCCGCAGCGCGGGCGTCCGCTTCGGCGACGGCGGGGACGTCCGGCAGGTCGTCGTCGAACTCGACTCGACGCTGCTGTTCGTCACCACCGCCGGCTCCGGCACCTGTCTCGCCGTACTGGCCGGCCGGGAGGCCGACGCCGCCGTCCTCGGCTACGAGATGGCGATGCTGGTGAAGAGCGTGCGCCCGTACCTCGTCACCGCGCCCCGGCAGCACGCCGTCGAACCCACGGCGATGAGGCCTTGAGGGTGGCGGCAGCCGGCGACGGGCCGTGGCTGGACGACGCGGCCGGACGCCTCGTGCGCCCGTTCACGGTCAGCAACGGCCGCACCGAGCCCAGCATCGCCCTCGACCTGATGTCGCAGGTGATGGCCACGGGTTCCACGCCCCTCGGCTACCTCGGCCCGGAGCACGCGCAGGCGCTCGACCTGTGCCGCGGACCCGTCTCGGTCGCCGAGATCGCCGCGCACCTCAAACTGCCCGCCGTGGTCACCAAGGTGCTGCTCTCCGACCTCGTCGACTGCGGGGCGCTCACCGCCAAACCCCCCGCCTTCCACCACAACCCCACTGACCGGTCCCTCCTGGAGGCAGTGCTCGATGGACTACGACGACAGCTCTGACCCCTTCCCCACCGCGCTGAAAATCCTGGTGGCCGGTGGGTTCGGGGCCGGCAAGACGACCTTCGTGGGCGCGGTCAGCGAGATCGCGCCGCTGTCCACGGAGGAACTCCTCACCACGGTGAGCGCCGCGACCGACAACCTCGACGGCATCGAGAACAAGGTCGAGACGACCGTGGCCATGGACTTCGGCCGCATCACCCTGGACCCGGAACACGTGCTCTACCTCTTCGGCACGCCCGGACAGGAGCGGTTCTGGTTCATGTGGGACGAGCTGTCCGAGGGCGCGCTCGGCGCGGTCATCCTCGCCGACACCCGCCGGCTGGAGGACTGCTTCGCGGCCGTCGACTTCTTCGAGGAACGCGGCCTCGGCTTCATCGTCGCCGTCAACGAGTTCGACGGCTCCTACCGCTACGACCCCGAGGAGGTACGGGCCGCCATCGACCTCGACCCGCAGATCCCCGTCGTCCGCTGCGACGCCCGGATCTCCAGCTCCGGCGTCCAGACCCTGCTCACCCTCGTCCGCCACCTCATCGCCCACGCCCCGGTCTCCGCGCCGAGCCACGGCGCCCACAGGTGAAGTCCGCACATCCCTCACGGAGCCCCTATATGACCCACGTCCACAGCGACGGAGCCCGCGCATGAGGTACGACCCGTCGCGCCCGGCCGGTCGCCTGCTGCTCACCCCGGAGGACAAAGAGGCACCCGAGCGCACCCGGCGCCTCGGCCAGCTGCGCCTGGGCGGACGACCCGACCCCGAGCTCGACATCTACGCGGACCGGCTCGCGGAGGTCACCGGAGCGCCGTACGCCATGGTCAACTTCATCGGCCAGAACCGGCAGTTCTTCGCCGGCCTCCACCTGCCGACCCTGGCGCCGCCCGTGGTGAAGCCGGACGGCAGTACCCCTGTACTCGGCCGGGAACTGGCCCGGGACCATGGCTTCTGCCCCCATGTGGTGGTCCGCCGCAAGGCACTCGTCCTGGAGGACGTCTGCGACTACCCGCGGTTCGCGGGCAACCCGGTCGTCGACGAGTTCGGCATCCGCTCCTACCTGGGCGCCCCGCTCATCGACAGCACGGGGACGGCACTCGGCACGGTGTGCGTGGTCGACGTGGAGCCCCGGCCCTGGGGCCGGCCCGGTCTGGAGACGATCAAGGCGTCGGCGGCGGAGCTGGTGGCCCGCCTGGAACGGCGCGAGGCCGACGGGTTCCCGCTGCTGTGACGACGGGAACGGGCCTCCGCACTAGCCGACCGGTCTAGTACTTCCCTACCCTGGCCCCATGGGACGTACCAGTGACGCCAAGGGGAAGATCCTCGACGCGGCCCGGTCGCTGATCGAGGGGCGCGGGTACGCGGCGCTCGGGGTGGCCGAGATCTGCAAGGCGGCCGGGGTGCCGAAGGGGAGCTTCTACTACTTTTTCGAGTCCAAGGAAGCCCTCGCGCTCGCGGTCGTGGACGAGCACTGGGCGGCCCAGAAACGCGACTGGACCCGGGTCCTGGCCGGTGACGGGGAGCCGCTGCGGCGGCTGCGGCGCCTGTTCGAGGAGACGGAGGCCGGCCAGCGCGCCGCGCAGCGGGACTGCGGCACCGTGGCGGGCTGCCTGTTCGGGAACCTCACCCTGGAGCTGAGCAACCAGACCGAGGCGGTCCGCGGACGGCTCCAGGAGATCTTCGAAGCCCAGGTCGACATGGTGGAGGCCGTCGTGGCCGAGGCCCGCGCCCGCGGCGAGGTGGGCGTGACCGACACCCGGGAGGCGGCGCGGGCGGTGGTGGCCCAGCTGGAGGGCCAGGTGATGTTCGCCAAGCTGTACAACAGCACCGACCGGCTGAGCCCCCTGTGGCAGAACTGCCGAGCCCTGCTCGGCGCGACAGCGCCCTAGGCGTGGGGAGCGCGCGTAGCATGACGCGCGTGGAGCTGCGTCAGCTGCGTTACTTCGTCGCGGTCGCCGAAGAACTGAACTTCGGCCGGGCCGCCGAGCGGCTGCTCATCGCGGGGCCCTCGCTCTCCCAGCAGATCAAGGCACTCGAACGCGACCTGGGTGTCCGGCTGTTCGACCGGGACCGCCGTTCGGTCTCCCTCACCCCGGCCGGCGCCGACCTGCTCCCGGGCACCCGGGCCCTGCTGGAGCGGGCCGACGACCTCCGGCGCCGGGCCGGCCGCCTCTCCGGTACCCAGTCCGTCCGGCTCGGCTATGTCAACTGGCTGCCCCCGGACCTGACTTCGCGTACGGCCGCGGTGGCCCGGGTGCATGTGGACGCCTGGGTCGCCCCCTCCCACACCCAGGCCGCCCGGGTCGCCGACGGCAGCCTGGACCTCGCCGTCTGCTGGGTCCGCACCGAGGACCTGAAACGGCTCGGGCTGCGGGCCCGGCTGATCGGCGCCGACCGGCTCTACGCCGTGGCCAAGGGCACCGACACCGCGGACGTACGGGCCCGGGACACCGACGTCCTCATCGACGACGACCTCACCTCCTGGGCCTCCTGGAACGGGTACGCCGAGGAACTGACCGAGGCCGTCGGCGCCCGTGCCGTCCGCATCTCCGACGGCGCGATCACCGGGCCCGCCTTCTTCGACCACGTCCGCCGCTGCACCCGTCCCGTCCTCAACTCGCCGAAGGGGCAGGCCACCGCGCTGCCGCCCGACCTGGTCCGTCGCGAGATCGTCGGTCCGAAGGTGTACTGGACCTGGTCCCTGGTGTGGCGCGAGAGCGAGGACCGGGCCGGTGTGCTGGCTGCCGTCGACGCCCTGTGCGACGGCGTCGCCGACCTCGGGATCCACGCGGCGGACGCCTGGCTGCCCGCCGACGACCCGTACCCGTCTCCGCGCTGAGCCGCGCTGGGAGGCCGTGCCTCCCAGCCGGGAGGAAACCGATCCTGGCGGGCACCGGCGACCCGGCCTACGTTCCAAATAGTCGACCGGTCGGCTAGTAACCGGTCCACGATCATGGAGAAGGTCATCATGAGCACATCGCAGCAGAAGGTCGCCATCGTCACCGGTGCTTCCCAGGGCATCGGCGCGGCCCTGGTCGAGGGCTACCGCAAGCTCGGTCACGCCGTCGTGGCCACCTCGCGCTCGATCGCCCCGAGCGGCGACGCGGACGTCCTGACCGTCCAGGGCGACATCGCCGACCCGGCCACCGCCGAGCGGGTCGTGGCCGCCGCGGTCGAGCGGTTCGGCCGTGTCGACACCGTGGTCAACAACGCGGGCGTCTTCGTCGCGAAGCCCTTCACCGACTACACGGCCGACGACTACGCCACCGTCACCGGCATCAACGTGGCCGGCTTCTTCCACCTCACCCAGCAGGCCGTCCCGCACCTGCTCGCCCAGGGCGGCGGACACATCGTGAGCGTCACGACCAGCCTGGTCGACAGCCCGGACGCCCGGGTGCCCTCCGTCCTCGCCTCGCTGACCAAGGGCGGCCTACAGGCCGCGACCAAGTCCCTGGCGATCGAGTACGCCACCCGTGGCATCCGTGTCAACGCCGTCTCGCCCGGCACCATCAAGACCCCCATGCACGCGGCGGAGACCCACGACTTCCTCGCCGCCCTGCACCCGGTCGGCCGGATGGGTGAAGTGAGCGACATCGTCGACGCGGTGCTCTTCCTGGAGACCGCGCCGTTCGTCACCGGCGAGATCCTGCACGTCGACGGTGGTATGAGCGCCGGACACTGAGCGGACGTCAGATCCAGGAGCAAGGAGTGGACATGATCACCACGGCCGACGACACGGCGATCCTGACCGGGGTGGTGGACCGCTGGAAGGCGGGCGTCGACGCGCACCGCCCGGAGGACGTCGCCGCGCTCTTCACCGAGGACGCCGTCTTCCAGGGGCTGCGCCCCTACACGGTCGGACGCCAGGGCGTCGCCGCGTACTACGACTCCCAGCCGCTCGGCATGAAGGCGGCGTACCGGATCCTCGAGACCCGGCGGCTCGCCGAGGGCGTGGTCCTTGGCTATCTGGCCGTCGAGTTCTCCTTCGCGGACCGGCCGCCGCGGGACGTGAAGCTCTCCGTCGTCGTCACCCGGGTGGCGCAGGAGTGGTACATCGGCCACTACCAGGTCTCCCGACTCGAATAGGCGGGCCCCGCCGGGCGGTTCGGGGGGCGTGAAGCGGAGCTGTGGCGGCGCTTAAGAAAACCTCGATGGACCCCGGCGCCCGGGTACGGCAGATTGCTGTGCGATACCACCCCCCATGCCCGGTCGCGGGCCGCTTCGGCGTGCCCGCGGCCGGGATCTCACGCACAGGAGCCGTAGCGTTGAAGGCGCTGGTCAAGGAGAAGGCGGAGCCCGGGCTGTGGCTCGCGGACGTGCCGGAGCCCGCGGTCGGACCGGGCGACGTACTGATCAAGGTGTTGCGGACCGGCATCTGCGGCACCGACCTGCACATCCGGGCCTGGGACGGCTGGGCGCAGCAGGCCGTCACCACCCCGCTGGTGGTCGGGCACGAGTTCGTCGGCGAGGTCGTGGCGACCGGGCGGGACGTCGTGGACGTCAAGACCGGCGACCGGGTCAGCGGCGAGGGGCACCTGGTGTGCGGCAAGTGCCGTAACTGCCAGGCCGGGCGGCGCCACCTGTGCCGCGCCACGGTCGGCCTCGGCGTGGGCCGTGACGGCGCGTTCGCCGAGTACGTCGCGCTGCCCGCCGGCAACGTCTGGGTGCACCGAGTCCCCGTCGACCTCGACGTGGCCGCGATCTTCGACCCGTTCGGCAACGCCGTGCACACCGCCCTGTCCTTCCCGCTGGTCGGCGAGGACGTCCTGATCACCGGTGCCGGACCGATCGGCCTGATGGCGGCGGCGGTGGCCCGGCACGCGGGCGCCCGCCACGTCATGATCACCGACGTCAGCGAGGAGCGCCTCGACCTGGCCCGCAAGATCGGCGTGAGCCTGGCGCTGAACGTGGCGCGGGCCTCGATCGCCGACGGGCAGCGGGAGCTGGGCCTGCGCGAGGGCTTCGACGTGGGCCTGGAGATGTCCGGCCGGCCCGAGGCGATGCAGGACATGATCGCCAACATGACGCACGGCGGCCGGATCGCCGTGCTCGGCCTGCCCGCCCGGGAGTTCCCCGTCGACTGGGCCCGGATCGTCACCTCGATGATCACGATCAAGGGCATCTACGGCCGGGAGATGTTCGAGACCTGGTACGCCATGTCGGTGCTGCTGGAAGGCGGCCTCGACCTCGCGCCCGTGATCACCGGCCGGTACGGGTACCGCGACTTCGAGGCGGCGTTCGCCGACGCGGCGAGCGGCCGCGGCGGCAAGGTCATCCTCGACTGGACTGCGTAATTCCTTAGGAGCTTCTGGCATGTTCGACTCCGTACGCGACGACCTGCGCGTCACCCTCGACGAGATCCGCGCCGCCGGGCTGCACAAGCCCGAGCGCGTGATCGGCACCCCGCAGTCCGCGACCGTCGCGGTGACCGCGGGGGGCCGCCCGGGCGAGGTCCTCAACTTCTGCGCCAACAACTACCTCGGCCTCGCCGACCACCCCGAGGTGGTCGCCGCCGCCCACGAGGCGCTGGACCGCTGGGGTTACGGCATGGCCTCGGTCCGCTTCATCTGCGGCACCCAGGAGGTCCACAAGGAACTCGAGGCGCGCCTGTCCGCGTTCCTCGGGCAGGAGGACACGATCCTCTACTCCTCCTGCTTCGACGCCAACGGCGGTGTCTTCGAGACCCTGCTCGGCGAGGAGGACGCGGTCATCTCCGACGCCCTCAACCACGCCTCGATCATCGACGGCATCCGGCTCTCCAAGGCCCGCCGTCTCCGCTACGCGAACCGCGATCTCGACGACCTGGAAAGGCAGTTGAAGGAGGCGGCCGGGGCGCGCCGGAGGCTCGTCGTCACGGACGGCGTGTTCTCCATGGACGGCTACGTGGCGCCCCTGCGCGAGATCTGCGACCTGGCCGACCGGTACGACGCGATGGTCATGGTCGACGACTCGCACGCCGTCGGCTTCGTCGGCCCGACCGGCCGCGGCACCCCCGAGCTGCACGGCGTCATGGACCGCGTCGACATCGTCACCGGCACCCTCGGCAAGGCCCTCGGCGGTGCCTCCGGCGGCTATGTGGCGGCCCGCGCCGAGATCGTCGCCCTGCTCCGCCAGCGCTCCCGCCCCTACCTCTTCTCCAACACCCTGGCGCCGGTGATCGCGGCCGCCTCGCTCAAGGTGCTCGACCTGCTGGAGTCGGCCGACGACCTGCGCGTGCGCCTCGCCGAGAACACCGCGCTGTTCCGCCGCCGGATGACCGAGGAGGGCTTCGACATCCTCCCCGGCGACCACGCCATCGCCCCCGTGATGATCGGGGACGCGGCGCGGGCCGGGCGGATGGCGGAGCTGCTGCTGGAGCGGGGCGTGTACGTGATCGGCTTCTCGTACCCGGTGGTCCCGCAGGACCGGGCCCGGATCCGCGTCCAGCTGTCCGCGGCCCACTCGACGGACGACGTCAACCGGGCGGTGGACGCCTTCGTCGCGGCCCGCGCGGAACTGGCGGCCTGACCGCCGCGGACATATTGCAATAATCGACCCCATGATCGAGGCGCGGCGGCTCCACATCCTCCGTGCGGTGGCCGACCACCGCACCGTGACGGCGGCTGCCGCCGCGCTCTTCCTCACCCCGTCGGCGGTCTCCCAGCAGCTCGCGGCGCTGGAGCAGGAGACCGGCCACCGTCTGGTCGAGCGCGGCGCCAAGGGCGTCCGGCTCACCCCGGCCGGGGAGATCCTGCTCGGCCACACCAACGCGGTCCTCGCCCAGCTGGAGCGGGCCGAGGCCGAACTGGCGGCGTACGGCTCCGGCGAGGCCGGCACGGTCACCGTCGCCGCGTTCGCGACCGGCATCGCACAGGTCGTCGCCCCGGCCGTGGCCCACCTCGCCCGGACCGCCCCCGGCATCCGGATCCGCGTCCAGGACGCCGAGGGCGACGCCAGCCTCCCCATGGTCCTGGACCGGCAGGTCGACGTCGCGGTCGCCGTCGAGTACCGGGGCGCCCCGCCGGCCGACGACCCCCGGCTCACCCACGTACCGCTGTACGCCGAGCCGTTCGACGCGGTCGTCCCGCTCCACCACCGCCTCGCCGAGGCCCCGGAGGTCCCCCTCGCGGAGCTGGCCAAGGACCCTTGGATCGGCCCGTACCCCGGCAATCCCTGCCATGACGTGGTCGTGCTGGCCTGCGAGAACGCCGGCTTCCAGCCTCGCCTCGAACACTCCTCCGACGACTTCCGTGCCGTGGTGGCGCTGGCCTCGGCCGACGCGGGTGTGGCCCTGGTGCCGCGCTCCGCGCTCCGCGGCACGGACCTGAGCGGTGTGGTCGTACGCCCCGTCGACGGCGACGCCCCGACGCGTCGGGTCTTCGCGGCCGTACGGCGCGGGGCGGAGGGGCATCCGCTGATCCGCCCGGTGCTGGAGGCGCTGGGCGAGGCGGCACGGCCGTGAGCCGTCCTTAACCCGGGTGTTTCATTCACGGGATAGCGTCCCGTATATGAAACAGGAGGAAGTGATCGCCCCTGGGCCGCCCGGCAGCGGCCTCGACGCCCGCCTCGGCAGGCGCCTGGCCGAGCTGCGCACCGCGCACGGCTGGTCCCTCGGTGAGCTCGCGGAGCGCAGCGGACTGAGCAAGTCGACGCTCTCCCGGGCCGAACGCGCCGAGACCAGCCCCACGGCCGCCCTGCTCAACCGGCTCTGCAGCGTCTACGGCCGGACCATGTCCCAGCTGCTCAGCGAGGTCGAGGCGGCACCCGCGCCGGTGCTGCGCGCGGCCGACCAGCAGGTGTGGGAGGACCCGGCCGCCGGCTTCGTGCGACGGTCCGTGTCACCACCGCACGGCGGGCTGCGCGGTGAACTCGTCGAGGGCCGGCTCGCGGCGGGCGCGGACCTCTCCTACGACCGCCCGCCGGTCCCCGGTCTGGAACAGCACCTCTGGGTGCTCGACGGGACCCTCGCCGTGACCGCGGACGGAACCGAACACCGGCTGGACGCCGGTGACTGCCTGCGGATGCGGGTGTGGGGGCCGACGCGGTTCCGGTGCACCGGACCGGCGCGGGCCCGCTACGTCCTGGCGGTGGTGCGGCCGTGACGGTACAGCGCCTCGGGGCGGACCAACTGACCCGGCGGGCCGGGGAACTGGCCGAGCTGCTGGCCGACACGGTGAACGCGGGCGCGTCCGTCGGCTTCCTCGCGCCCCTCGGCCGGGACCGGGCCCTCGCCTGGTGGCGGGGGAGAGCGGACGCCGTGGCGGCCGGGCAACTCGCCGTGTGGGCGGCCCTGGACGGCGCGGGCCGGGCGGTCGGCACCGTCGGTCTCGCCTTCCCCGACAAGCCCAACAGCCGGCACCGCGCGGAGCTGGTCAAGCTGATGGTCCACCGCGACACCCGCGGGCAGGGCGTCGGCCGTGGGCTGCTGGCCGCCGCCGAAGCGGCCGCCGCGGACGCCGGGATCACCCTGCTCCACCTGGACACCGAGACGGACAGCCCCGCCGAGCACCTCTACCGCTCGGCCGGCTGGACCCGCGCCGGGATCATCCCCGACTACGCGCTCGACCCGTACGGGGCGCTGCGGCCGACGACGCTCTACTACAAGCGCGTGGACGCTCCGGCCCGCTGACTGTCAGTGCCGGGAGCTACGGTTCGTGGCATGCCGGACGCCGAAGACGTACGCCGAGTCGCCCTGTCCCTGCCGGACACCGCGGAGAAGACCGCCTGGAACATGCCCACCTTCCGGGTCGCCGGGAAGATGTTCGCCACGCTCCCCGAGGAGGAGACCTCGATCGCGGTGCGCTGCCCCAAGGAGGAGCGTGACGAACTGGTGCTCGCCGAGCCGGACAAGTTCTGGATCGCCGATCACGAGGCGATGTTCGCCTGGGTCCGGGTGCGGCTGACCGCGCTCGAGGACGAGGCCGAGCTGCGTGACATCCTCGCCGACTCCTGGAGGCAGGCGGCCCCGACCCGACTCCTCGACTCCTACCCGGAGTTGGGCCTGCCGGGCGGGGCCTGACCAGGTGCGGCCGCTGCGCAGCCGGAAAGCCGTGCGCGACCACCGAGCCGAGTGCGGTATTGTTTCCTTGCGCGTTTCGACCGGGGAAATCCCAGGTCAAACGGCACCGGGACGTGGCGCAGCTTGGTAGCGCACTTGACTGGGGGTCAAGGGGTCGCAGGTTCAAATCCTGTCGTCCCGACGGTGCGAAGGGTCTTCGCAGGCAGCAGCCTGTGGGGCCCTTTTTCGCATGCGCCGCGCATCGGTCACCGCCGGCACCATCGCCGCCCGGCCCGCCCGGCCCGCCCGGTTCCTCGTGCCGCCTGGTCCTTCGTGCCGCCCGGTTCCTTATGCCGCTCGGACTTCCCGCCGGGGTACGCTGGCGAGCGAGAGTTTGAATTCTCAAACATTCGCTCATCGGAGAACGTCATGCGCGTCGCGATCACCGGCTCTACCGGACTCATCGGGTCCGCCCTCACCCGCTCCCTGCTCGCCGACGGCCACCACGTGCTGCGTCTGACCCGTGGCAAGGCCGCGCCCCGGCCGGCCGACGGCACCGGCTCCGCGCCCTGGGAGCCGGGCGGCCGGCTGGACCCGGCCGTCCTGGACGGCGTCGACGCCGTGGTGCACCTGGCCGGCGCGGGAGTCGGCGACCGGCGCTGGACCGAGGCCTACAAGCGGGAGATCCGGCTCAGCCGCCTCGACGGGACGCGGACGATCGCCGAGGCGTGCGCCGCGGCCGCACGGCCGCCCCGCGTGCTGGTCTCCGCCTCGGCCACCGGGTACTACGGTGACACCGGCGACCGGGTCGTCACGGAGTCCGACCCGGCCGGGAGCGACTTCCTGGCCTCCGTCTGCGTCGGCTGGGAGGCCGCCGCCGCACCGGCCGAGGCGGCCGGGGTCCGGGTCGTGCACCCGCGGACCGGCCTCGTGGTCTCCGCCGACGGCGGCGCCTGGGGCAAGCTGTTCCCGCTCTTCCGGTGCGGGCTCGGCGGCCGGCTCGGCTCCGGCGACCAGTTCTGGCCGTTCATCTCACTGCCCGACCACATCGCGGCGCTGCGGTACACCATCGACCGCGACGACCTCGCCGGCCCGCTCAACTTCACGGCCCCCGAACCGCTGACGAACCGTGAGATCACCCGGGCGACGGGCCGCATCCTGCACCGGCCCACCCTCGCCGCCGTCCCCGCCTTCGCCCTCAGGGCCGTCCTCGGCGAGTTCGCGGACGGCATCACCGGCAGCTGCCGCGCGGTCCCGGACGGCCTGCTGAAGGCGGGCTTCTCCTTCCGCCGGCCCACCGTCGACGAAGCCCTGCGCGCGGCCCTCCGCAAGGGCTGGACGCTCACCCCGTAGACCGCCGGCGTCGAGCCCGCCTCAGTGCGGCGGCCCTGCACCTCGACCCCGCGCGGCTCTCTCCGGTGGTCGCCCCGGACCACGGCGTTAACCTGTCGTTATGTGCCCGAACCGCCCGGAGGGGGCCGAACCCGACCCGTCTCCGGCCGCCAGGACGCGGGCGGAGGCGCTGGCACTGGCGCTCCGGCAGGCCACGGCGAGCGTCGGGGGCCGGGGCGCGCTGCTGCACCGCTGGGACCCCGGCGCGGGCCGGCTGACGCTGGTGGCGGCGGACGGCTCCGCCGCCGGGGCCGCGCGCGCCTGGAGCGAGCTGCGGGAGGAGCAGGACGTGCCGCCGGCCTGCGCGCTGCGGCGTGGAGTCCTCGTCCGGACGGCCGGGGACTGCCTCGGCACCGGCGCCGCCGGCACGGTGGCCGTCCCCCTGGTCGGGGCCGGCGGGCCGATCGGCGCGCTGTCGGTCCTGCTGTCCGGGCCGGACGGACCCGACGACGTACAGCGGTCCTTCCTGCACGCGGTCGCCGCCTGGGCCGCCGGGTACCTGGAGCGCCCCGCCGGCCCGCCGTACCCGGAGTACGAGCCGGAACACGAGAAGACGGTCCGGGCCGTGGAGCTGACCGCGGCGCTGGCCGAGGCGGTGACCGTCCAAGACGTCGTGCGGGCGGTGGCCGAGCACGTCCTGGCACCGTTCGGCGCCGAGGGGCTGATCGTCTCCGTGTTCGAGAACGGGCGGCTGACCAGGGTCGGCGAGGTCGGGTACCCGCTGGACTACCTGAAGCGGTTCGAGGGTCCGCTCAACGCCGGCCTGCCCGTCACCGACGTACTGCGGTCCCGCAAGCCGCTGTTCCTGGAGTCGCCGGCACAGATCTACGAACGCTACCCCGCCGTCGTCGACAGGATCCTGATGGGCACCTCGCCGAAGATGGCGTGGGCGTTCCTGCCGCTGGTCGCCTCCGGGCGGGCGATCGGGGTGTCGATCCTGTCGTACAGCCGGCCGCGGACCTTCGACGAGGCGGACCGCGCCCTGCTGACCACGTTGAGCGCCCTGGTCGGCCAGGCACTGGAGCGGGCCCGGCTGTACGACCTGGAGCACGCCAGGGCCCAGGAGCTCCAGAGCGCCCTGCTGCCCCGCACGCTCCCGCGGCTGCCCGCCGCCGTCGCGGCCGCCCGCTACCTCCCGGCGGGCCGCGGCGAGCAGGTGGGCGGCGACTGGTTCGACGTGATCCCGCTCTCCGCCGACCGGGTCGCCATGGTGATCGGTGACGTGATGGGCCACGGCATCGCCGAGGCGGCGACCATGGGGCGGCTGCGTACCGCCGTGCGCACCCTCGCCGACCTGGACATGGCCCCGGACGAACTGCTGGGCCATCTCAACGACCTGGTCAGCGACCTCGGCGAGGACTTCTACGCGACCTGTCTGTACGCCGTGTACGACCCGGTGGGCCGCAGTTGCCGCTACTCCCTGGCCGGTCATCCGCCGCCCGTCTTCGTGTACCCGGACGGCACCGTGCACAGCCCGGTGGTGAGCCCGGACCCGCCGCTCGGGGCGGCCACCCCGCCGTTCGCCGCGCACGAACTGCCGCTGCCCGACGGGAGCCTGGTCGTCCTGTGCACCGACGGGCTCATCGAATCCGCCGCCCAGGACGTCGAACAGGGGCTGACGGAGCTGCTGCGCGTGCTCTCCGCGGCCGGCCCGGCCCGGCTCACCGGTACCGACCCGGAGGAGGACGTCCGGGTGCTGGAGAAGCTGTGCGACACGGTCGTCTCGGCGCTGGTCCCGGACCGGGAGCACACCACCGACGACGCGGCGCTGCTCATCGCCCACACCCACGCGATGGCCCCCGACGACGTCGCCTCCTTCCGCCTCCCCGACGACCCGCGGGCGGCCGGCCAGGCCCGTGAGCTGGTCCGCGACCAGCTAACCCACTGGGGCCTGGACGATCTCTCGACGACCACCGAACTCCTGGTCAGCGAGCTGGTCGGCAACGTGATCCGGCACGCCAAGGGCCCCCTGCGGCTACGGCTGCTGCGCAGCCGCATCCTGACCTGCGAGGTCTACGACGGGAGCCTGAGCACCCCGCGCATCCGGCACGCCACCTACAACGACGAGGGCGGCCGCGGTCTCCAGCTGGTGGCCGCGCTGTCCCGGCGCTGGGGCGCCCGCTACCTGAGCGACACCAAGTGCATCTGGACCGAACAGGACATCCCGAACGGCTCCGGGGACCGGACGTCGCCGCACTGGTCCCGGCCCCCCGAACCAGCCTCCTCGATGCTCCAGTCTTGACAGGTAAAACTCAAGAGGTCACACCCGATCTGTCAAAGTCGGAACTACCGTGGGGGCATGAGCCTTCGCCACGCGCTTCTCGGACTCCTGGTCGACCGCCCCGCCAGCGGCTACGACCTGCTGAAGCTCTTCGACACCTCGCTGGCCCACGTCTGGCCGGCCACCCAGAGCCAGCTCTACGGGGAGCTCAACCGGCTCGCGGAGGCCGGACTGGTCGGCGTCACGGCCGAGGGGCCGCGCCGGCGCAAGGAGTACACGGTCACCGAGCGGGGACTGCGGGAGCTTCGGGAATGGCTGGTCGCGCCGGCCCAGCGGCAGCCGCGCCGCAGCGAGCTGCTGCTCAAGGTGTTCTTCTTCGACCTGGCGACGGACGAACAGGCCCGCGGGGTACTCGCCGAACGCGAGGAACTGGCCACGGCGTACCACGGACGGCTCATGGAGTTGCGAACCGAACTGGAGAGCGAGGACGGGCCGTTGACCGCCAACGGCCGCATCGCCCTCGAGTACGGCCTGCGCCGGACCGACATGGAACGGGAATGGGCGCGCTGGGCCGCCGGACAACTAGGCGAGGCGCCGTCGACGGCCCGCCGACGGCGCTCCGCCGGCTAGCTCACGAACCCCACGTGCGCCAGGGCCTGCTTGAGCAGCACCCCGTGGCCGCCGGGCATCTCGCTCTGCACGGCGATGGACACGGCCTCCTGCGGGCTGAACCACACCAGGTCCAGCGCGTCCTGCCGGGGCCGGCAGTCACCGGTGACCGGCACGATGTAGGCCAGCGACACCGCGTGCTGACGCGGGTCGTGGTACGGGGTGACACCGATGGTCGGGAAGTACTCGGCCACCGTGAAGGGCTGTAGCGAGGCCGGCACCCGGGGCAGCGCGACCGGGCCGAGGTCCTTCTCCAGATGTCGGAGCAGGGCGTCGCGGACCCGCTCGTGGTGCAGGACACGGCCCGAGACGAGGGTCCGGCTGACCGTTCCGTCCGGGCCGATGCGGAGCAGCAGCCCGATGCTGGTGACTTCGCCGCTGTCGTCGACGCGCACGGGCACGGCCTCCACGTACAGGATCGGCATGCGGGCGCGAGCCATCTCCAGCTCGTCGGAGGACAGCCAACCGGGCGTGGTATCGGTCATGTCAGACATTGCTTGATCATACTTTCCGGGCGGGGCGCGCGTTCAGTCGCGGCCGGGTTCGGATGCGGGAAGTCCGTAGAGGCGACGGGCGTTGTCGCGTCCTGTCCAGGCGGCGATCCGCACCGCGTCGGTCGGGCTCAGTTCGTCGGCGTCCACCCGCTCCTGGAGCAGTCCGGCCAGCCCTCGCCGGAAGGACAGTGCCCCGAGAAGATGGAACTCGGCCACACCATAGGCGTCCGAGCTGTACAGCAGTTTGCGGAACGGAGTGATCTCCATCGCCTCCGCCAGGACCGCCCCGGCCCGATGGGCGCCCACGTAGTGCAGCGCGAGCCCGACATCGAGGTGCACGTGCTCGAACACCGTTGCCAGGTAGGCGGCCTGGCGCTGGTAGGGCCAGCAGTGCAGCAACAGCACCGGGACCGTGCCGGTGGTCAGCCGCAGCCAGTCGGTGAGCAGCGCCGGGTCCGCGTGGTGCAGCCGGAGGTCCGAGTCCCCGAAACCCGCGTGGAGTTGGAGCGGCAGCCCGAGGGCGACGCCCGTCCACAGCAGGTGGCGCATCAGCACCGGGTCGGTGAGCCGGCCGCCGCCCTGCGCCAGCCACAGCGCGGCGGCACGGGTCACCTCGGCGTACGTCGGCCTGGCCGGGTTCAGGCCGAAACCGGTGCGGTAGGCGGCCACCGACTTCACCGCGACCACCCCGGGCCGCCGTACCGCCGTCTCGGCCGCCGCCCGGAAGGCGCTCGCGTACTCGTCCGCCTCGACACCCCGCGCGGCCACCGCCTCCGCGATGCCCTCCAGCCGCACCACCTCGTAGGCGGTGCCGCCGGCCGCCTCGGCGAGTTCGGCGGGGGAGGTGACCGGATGCGGGGCGTACCCGGTGTCCACGCAGAACGCCGCCACGCGCGCGGCCGTCAGGAACCGGCGGTTGACCTCCCGCCAGCCCAGCTCCGCCCGGCGCGCCAGGTACTCGGCGGCCGGGGCGTGCCGGTCCAGACCGAGCAGCGGCGCGCAGTGCCGTCGTACGGCGATGCCCACCGGGCTGTCGAACGGCGACACGCCGGGCCAGGCCTCGCCCTCGGTCAGCAGCGAGGCGAACTCCGGCTCGGTCAGGTCGGCGGTGACCGCGCCGTGGCAGTGGTGGTCGACGAGGGGCAGCGCGTCGAGGGCTTCCGCCACCGGTCCCGCCATCAGTACTTCCAGCGGTAGGCCGCCGCCACCCCGGCGTCGTCGAGCCCCGCGACCGACCCCGACTCGCCCTCGCGGACGGCGATCACCGCGTCCGCGAGGACCGGCCCGAGCGCGTTCCGCAGCACCTGGTCCTTCCGGAACTCCTCCACGGCCTGCGGCAGCGAGGTCGGCAGCCGCCGCACCCCGCGGGCCACCGCCTCGTCCGGGATCAGCCGCGCCGGGTCGTCGGTGACCTCGTCGGACAGCGCGGCCGCCGTGCCGAGCCCGTCCAGGCCGGCGGTGATCGCGCAGCCGAGCGCCAGATAGGGGTTGGCGGCCAGGTCGACCGGCTTGATCTCCAGGTTGGCGTCCTCGCCCTGGTGGCCGGCCGTGCCGGTGACGACCCGGATCCCGGTCTCGCGGGTCTCCCGGCCCCAAGCCGTGAACACCCCCGCCCACTGGGAGGGTCTGAGCCGCAGATAGCTGGCCGGGCTGGGCGCGGTCACCGCCGTCAGCGCCGGCAGATGCGCCAGCAGACCGGCCACGAACGACTCCGCGGCGGCCGTCATGCCGTACCGGGCGTCGCCCCCGGCGTGCAGGTTGAGCCCGTCGCGCCAGACGGAGAGATGGAGGTGGCCGCCGTTGCCGACGCCCCGTTCGGTGACGGCCGGCGCGAAGGAGGCCCGCAGTCCGTGCCGCTGCGAGACGGCACGGACGGTCTGCCGTACCAGCACGCTCCGGTCGGCCGCCGCCACCGGGTCCGCCGCGTCGGTGGAGAGCTCGAACTGGCCCGGCGCGTACTCGGGGTGCAACTGGGCGACCGGCACCTCCTGCGCCTCCAGGGCCGCGAGCAGGTCGGTGGTGTAGTCGCCGAGCTCGATCTGCCGGATCGCGCCGTACGCCGGACCCGAGGTCGCCGGCACGAACTCGTCGGCCGGCGCGGCCGCCCGGCCGAGGGACCACTCGATCTCGACGCCCGCCCGGAAGGTGACGCCGTGCCGGTACTCCGCGTCGGCGAGGACCCGGCGCAGGAAGCTGCGGCCGCACCCGGGGTGCGGGGCACCCTCCTGGGTGAACCGGTCGACGGGGGCCCAGGCCCAGCCGGGCTGCCCGGCCAGCACCACCAGCCGGTCCAGGTCGGGATACATGCGCAGGTCACCGTCGGGCGAGCCGAGCACGTCGGTGCGCACGATCGCGTCGTTCGCCAGGAAGGTGTCGAACACCGGGGACATGCCGACACCCCGGGCCACCGCCGAGTGCAGTTGCCGGCAGGGGACGGTCTTCACCCGGCAGATCCCCGCGGTGTCCACATAGGCCAGCACGATCCCGCGCACACCCTGCGCGGACAGTTCGTGGGCCAGGGCGTGGGCACGGGCGAGATCACCGGGGTGCCCGCCGGGCACGGGGTCGACCAGGGGCGGCATACGACGTCCTCCTCGACGGGCTCGGATGCACGTGTCCCGGTCAGGGTTTCACGGCGACCGTGCCGAACTGCGGCACCGGCGCCGGGAAGTCCACAGCGGCGCGCCACCGCGGGCCGGGCCCGTCGAGGAGGACGTTCAGGACGCGGCTCAGCTGTTCTCGGCCGCGAACATCCAGCGCTGCTTCTCCAGGTCGGCGGTGATCGCGATCAGCAGGTCCTGGGTGACCGGGTCGGGCTCGTCAGTCGCGGCGATCCGCTCGCGCAGCCGCCCGATCGCCGCCTCCAGCGTCCGCACCATCAGGTCCACGACCTCGTCGTCCCGCAGCCAGCCGTCCTTGGCCCCGGGCAGCGCGAAGGCCGCCGCGACGGTCTCCGGACGGCCGTCCGGCGGCACGCCCAGCGCGGCGGCGCGCTCCGCGACGGTGTCCGAGTGGGCGCGCGCGGTGGCGACCACCTCGTCGAGCTGGAGATGGATCGACCGGAAGCGCGGTCCGACGATGTTCCAATGGGCCTGCTTCCCGATCAGCGACAGTCCCAGCAGATCCACCAGGGTCTCCTGCAGAGCCGTCCCGGTGACCTGGAGTGCTCCGTCGGGCAGCGTGCTCTTCACGACGGTCATGGCGCGCGTCTCCCTTTCGTTCTTTCGTTCTGCTTCGGTCAGCTTCGTAATTCTCTGGTCCGCTTCGTGATGCTTCGATCAGCTTCGGGCCGCTTCGATCCGCTTCATTCCGTGCGGTCGTGGAAGCCCGTGTGCCCCCGCTGACCAGGCGCAAACGCGCGCGGCCGCGGGTGTGCGGAGTGTCGTGGGGGAGCCGATGAGACGCCACTTACCCCACCGGCTTGTCTGGACATAGCATCGGTCTCCGCATGAACACGATGACCCTCTGGCACATATCCGGCTGGGAGTTCGCCGCCCTGGCCTTCGCCGCACTCCTCGTCGGCTTCTCCAAGACCGCCGTCAGCGGCGCCAACACCGTCAGTCTCGCCGTCTTCGCCGCCGTCCTCCCGGCCCGCGCCTCCACGGGTGTCCTGCTGCCGCTGCTCATCGCGGGCGACGTGCTGGCCGTCGCCACCTACCGCAGGCACGCCCACTGGCCCACGCTGTGGCGGCTGTTCCCGGCGGTGGCGGCGGGCGTGGTGATCGGCACGGTGTTCCTGGTGTGGGCCGACGACGGCGTCGTACGGACCTCGATCGGCGCGATCCTGCTGCTGATGGCCGGGGTCACCCTGTGGCGGCGGCGCACGGCCGACGGCCCCGAGGACCCGGACGCGGTCACCACCCGCGCGGGCCGGGTGAAGGCCGGTTCCTACGGCGTCCTCGGCGGTTTCACCACGATGGTCGCCAACGCGGGCGGCCCGGTGATGTCCCTGTACCTGCTGTCGGCCGGCTTCCGCAAACTCGGCTTCCTCGGCACCTCGGCGTTCTTCTTCCTGATCGTGAACGTCTCCAAGGTCCCGTTCAGCGCCGGGCTCGGCCTGATCGACGGCGACTCGCTGCTCCTCGACGCCGCGCTCGTGGCGTTCGTCGTGCCCGGCGCGGTCATCGGCCGATGGGCCGTGGACCGGATCAACCAGCGGCTGTTCGAGCAGCTGGTCATCGCGGCGACCATCGTCGGCGGGCTCCAGCTGCTGCTGCGCTAGCCGCTCCGACGGGGCCGGGAATGCGCCGGGGGGAGGCGTTGTTGGACCGGTCGTGATTGACATGCTCGGATCAGTGGTTCCGGGTGTGGATGAAGGGAGTACCTCATGGCCCGCAGTACCGCGCGTCCCGTCGTCAGGCTGAAGTCGACGGCCGGGACCGGCGTCACCTACGTGACCCGCAAGAACCGCCGCAACGACCCCGACCGGCTGGTCCTGCGCAAGTACGACCCGGTGGCCGGCGCGCACGTGGACTTCCGCGAAGAGCGCTGACGCGAACCACCCCACCGCCCCTGGAAGGAACCCCATGAAGTCCCGCATCCATCCCGACTCCCGGCTCGTGGTCTTCCGCGACCGTGCCGCGGACACCGCGTTCCTGACCCGCTCCACCGTCGACTCGTCCCGGACGATCGAGTGGGAGGACGGCAACACCTACCCGCTCGTCGACGTCGAGGTCTCGTCGGCGTCGCACCCCTTCTACACCGGCCGGACACGGGTCCTGGACAGCGCCGGCCGGGTGGAGCGCTTCGAGCGCCGCTACGGCCGCGGCGCCACCGCCCGCGCCTGACCCGGCCCCGGTGGCCGACCCGAGGAGGACACAACCATGAAGGTCCGCAAGTCCCTGCGTGCACTGAAGGCCAAGCCCGGCGCCCAGGTGGTCCGCCGACGTGGCGTGGTCTACGTGATCAACAAGAAGGACCCCCGCTTCAAGGCCCGCCAGGGCTGACGGCGGTCCGGTCCCGCGACGGCCGCCCGGCACCCCGCCGGGCGGCCGTCGCGCGCCCTGCCGGACACCGGCCCGGCAGGGCCCGTACGCTCGGCGCCGGCAGGGGGCCCGTACGCCCGGCAGCGGCAGGGGCCCGTACGCTCGGCGCATGTCCCCGCACGTGCTGATCCTCGGCGGCACCGCCGAGGCCCGTGAGCTGGCCGCCGACCTCGCCGCTCGTCCCGGTGTCCGCGTCACCACCTCCCTCGCGGGGCGCGTCGGCAGGCCGGGCGCACTGGCCGGCGAGGTCCGGGTCGGCGGCTTCGGCGGGTCTGCCGGACTCGCCGACTGGCTGCGCGAGCACCGCGTGACCGCCCTCGTGGACGCCACGCACCCCTTCGCCGAGACGATCACCGCGAACGCGGCGCGGGCCGCGGCGGAGACCGGCGTCCCCGCCCTGGTCCTGCGCCGCCCGGGGTGGCGGCCCGGCCCCGGGGACCGCTGGTACCCGGCGGACTCCCTGGCAGCCGCGGCGGACCTGCTGCCGCGCTTCGGCCCGCGGGTCCTGCTGACCACGGGACGCCTGGGGCTGTCCGCCTTCGCCCACCTGGCGGACCGGCACTTCGTCGTGCGGTCCGTGGAGCCCCCCGAACCGCCCATGCCCCCGCACACCGAGGTGCTGCTGGCCCGTGGCCCGTTCACGGTGGCCGGCGAGACCGCGCTGCTGTGCGAGAACCTGATCGACGTCCTGGTGACGAAGGACAGCGGGGGAGCGGCGACGGCCGCGAAACTCACGGCCGCCCGCGAACTGGGCCTGCCCGTCGTCGTCGTACGCAGGCCGCCGCTGCCGGCCGGCGTGACGACGGTGCCGGACCCGGCGGGCGTGCTGACCCGACTGGGCCTCGGCCCGGGACGAGCGCCGCGGGTGACCGGCGGGGGCGGCGCCGGCGGGTGACCGGCGGGTCCGGCGCACCGGGCCTCGCGGTGACCGTGACCCCCGGCGGAGCCGCCTGAGTGAGGGTCAGTTCTCCTGCGGCCCGCGCGGGTGCCGGCGCAGCAGATAGGTGTCCATGATCCAGCCCTTGCGCTCCCGCGCCTCGGCCCGCAGTCGCTCGATGCGCGGCGCCGCCTCGGCGATCGGACCCGCGACCAGGATCTCGTCGGGGGTGCCGAGGTAGGCGCCCCAGTAGATGTCGATGTCCTGGTCCGCGTACCGCCGGAAGGCCTGGTGCGCGTCCAGCATCACCACCACGTCGTCCACCCCGTCCGGGAGCCCCTCGGCAAGCCGCCGGCCGGTGGTGATCTGCACGGGCCGGGCCACCCGGTTCAGGCCGGTACGGTGCCGGGCCACCAGCGAGGAGACGCTGCTGATACCGGGCACCACGTCGTACGCGAACACCACCGTGCCCCGCTCCAGCACCTCCGCCAGGATCGCCAGCGTGCTGTCGTACAGCGAGGGATCGCCCCACACCAGGAAGGCGCCGGTCTGGTCCTCGCCCAGCTCCTCGCGGATCAGCCGCTCGTAGATGTCCGCGCGGGCACTGCGCCAGTCCCCGACGGCCGGCGAGTACGCGCCACCGCTCGCCGCCCGGTCCCGCTCCGGGTCCCGCGCCTCGACCAGCCGGTAGCCGCCGTCCGGTATGTGTGTGTCCAGCATGTCCCGGCGCAGCCTGGTGAGGTCGCTCTTGACCTCGCCCTTGTCGAGCAGGAAGAACACGTCCGTGTCCCGCAGCGCCCGGACCGCCTGGAGGGTGAGCTGGTCGGGGTCGCCCGCGCCGATACCGATGACATGAATCTTTCGCACGCCCCCGAGTCTGCCGCATGCCACTGACAGCGGGTCACCCCGGTGCTACGGGGTGCCGCGCAGCCGGGGCGCCTCCGCCCCCGCCTCGACGCTCCCGCCACCGCTCCCGCCGCCCTCGACGCGCCCGGCCAGCTCCCGGGCCCAGCGGGCGAGCCCCTCCACGTCCATCCCGAACGGCCGCCGCTCCCCGCTCCCGGCCGCCCACTCCTCGACCGCGCCGGCCCCGCGCCGCAGCAGCCGCGCCCCACCGGTCACGTTCCCCCGGGCCGCGTGCGTGAGCCCCACAGCCAGCTGTGCCAGCCCCCGCCACAGCGCCCGCTGCTCCTCGGGCCCCGACTTCCAGGCGTCCTCGAACACCTCGTGGGCGTGGAACGGCTTCCCGGCGTCCAGCAGTGCCTGCGCCTCGGCGACCGTCTCCGCGGGAGTCCGTACGACCCCCTCCGGCTGCCGCTCGACGCCTTGCGTGCCGTACGGCAGCGGCCGCCCCAGCCCGTCGCGGGGCCGGGCGTTGCGTGCCCGGCCCTCCGTGTCCCGGTCCCGTGCCGCTGTCCGCGCGTTCTCCATACGACCGATTGTCCCTCCCCTCCCACGTCCGCTTTCGGCGCCTCCGGCTCCGTGGGGTAAGGTGCTGTTCGCGCGATCACGCGGGCCACCGCGGGTGAGCGCACCGGGACGTGGCGCAGCTTGGTAGCGCACTTGACTGGGGGTCAAGGGGTCGCAGGTTCAAATCCTGTCGTCCCGACTTGCGGATTCGCAGGTCAGAGGTCGTTTCAGAGGACATCTGGAACGGCCTCTCCGTCATTCTCCGTGGGGGAGCGATGGCCAGCGCCAAGTGCCGCGAGCGGTTCGCCATGCACATCCGGGAAGCGACGCTGATGCGTCGGGGCCCCGCCGGTTCGAGGCCTCCCGCGGGCTCAGCCGGTGTGGACCCGGGGGCCTGATGTGGCGTCGAAGGCGTGGGTGATCTCCGGCTCGGTGCCGGGCAGCAGCAGGGCGCGGGCGGTCTCCTCGAAGCGGCGGTCGGTGGTGGTCTGCCGGCTGTGGTGCTGGTCGAGGTGTTCCGCCCAGGAGGCCACCAGGTAGTTCTCGACGAAGCGGCCGGGTGTGGTGCCGTCCTCGTACAGGCCCCAGGTGAGCGCGCCGGTCCGGCGCCGGGAGCGGGCCACGTCGCGCATGGCGTCCGTGAAGGCCGCGCGGTCGTCGGGGGCGACGCGGTAGACGACGGAGACGAGGACGGGGCCGTCGGCCGGGCCCGGCTCGTAGACCAGCGGCGGGGCGGGCCAGTGGTCGGAGGGGGTGGGGTCGATGCGGCTGGCGTCGTACAACGGCCAGACGCGGACCGTCGCGGCGGCGAGCAGCAGCAGGGCCGCGGCGACCAGCAGGGCCCCGGAGAGGCCGAGCCACTGGGCGAGGGCGCCCCACAGGGGGGCGGTGAGGGCCTGTCCGCCCTGGAAGACCAGCAGGTAGACGGCGAGGCCGCGGGCCCGTACCCAGCCGGGCATCCGGGTCTGGGTGGCGGCGCTGAGGGTGGACAGCACGCCGATCCAGGCCAGTCCGGCGGGCAGCAGCACGAGCGCGACGACCCAGGTGACATGGACGGTGGCGAGGACCGCGAGCACCGCCGCGAAGACGAGGGCACCGACCGCCATCGTGCCGTTGGCGCCCAGCGTCCCGCGGACGCGGGGGAGGAGGAAGGCACCGCTGACCGCGCCGACCCCCACGGCGGCCAGCAGCAGGCCGTATCCGCCGGACCCCAGGTGCAGCGACTCGCCGGCGACCAGCGGGAGCAGGGACCACACGGCCGCGGCACCGGGGATGAACAGGGCGGTGCGCAGCAGGACCCGGCGGACGCCGGGCGCGTTCCACACGTAACGGCGGCCCGCGTACAGGGCGGTGACGAAGCTCTCGCGCCGGCCGGCCGGGACGGGCGGGCCGGCCGGCCGCTTCCACAGCAGCAGGACGAGCACGATGCCCAGGAACGACACCGCGTTGAAGGCGAAGGTCCAGCCCGCGCCCGCCGCGGCGACCAGCACGCCGCCGGCGGCCGGACCGATGGCGCGGGCCAGGTTCATGTTGACCGCGCCCAGCGCGGAGGCCTCGCCGAGCTGCTCGCGGGGGACCAGTTCGGGCTGGATCGCCTGCCAGGCGGGGCCCATCAGGGCGGTGCCGCAGCCGAGCAGGAAGGTGAGCGCGAGCAGGGCGCCGGGGCCGAGCGCGTCGGCGAAGGCCAGTACCGCCAGGACCGTGGCCACCGCACTCATCGCGAACTGCGCGGCGATCAGCAGCCGGCGCCGGTCGAAGCGGTCGGCGAGCACGCCGGAGGGCAGCGCCAGCAGGACGACGGGCAGGCTGGACGCCGTCTGCACCAGCGTGACCAGCGTGGCGCCGTGGCCGAGGAGCAGCCACTGGGCGCCGACCGTCTGCATCCAGGTGCCGACGTTCGACACGAACTGCGCGATCCACAGGGCCCGGAACACCGGGGCGGCCATCGGCGCCCAGGCCGACACCGGGCGTGCGGCACCGCCCTCGGGCGACGTCGTGGCTGTCATGCGCTGCTCCGCAGGGCGAGGAGAGGACGGGGCGGTCCCGGCGGGGCGCCGGGGCCGTGAGGCGTTCGAGATCAACAAGTCGTACGATACGGCGGCCGGGCCGCGACCGTGCCGGGGCGGCCGCGCAGGACGTCGCCGCCTGCGGATCCCTGTGTGGGACCGCTCGGCCGCCCGGAGTTGACGCCGGAGGCCGGGACCGGTTCCGGCGACGGTGGAGGTTCGACCATGTACGCCGTACTGAGGGACGCGTGGGCCACGGTGGTGCCGGACCGGCGGGACCGGCACGGCCCGCTGCCCCCGGTGATGCTCGTCCTGACCGTGGTGACCGGCCTGGTGGACGCCTTCAGTTACCTCGTCCTCGGCCATGTCTTCGTCGCCAACATGACCGGCAACGTGGTCTTCTCGGGCTTCGCCGTCGCGGGCGCCGCGGGCTTCTCGCTGGCCGCCTCGCTGACGGCGCTCGCCGCCTTCGCCGTGGGCGCCCTGCTCGGCGGCCGGGTGGCGCATGGCGCCCGGCCCCACCGGGGCCGGGTACTGCACCTGGCGCTCGTGCTCGAGACGGTTCTCGTACTGGCCGCATACCTCGTCGCCGAGATCACCGGCTCCCCGTCCACGGGCCCCGCGCGGTACGCGCTGATCGTCCTGCTGGGCCTCGCCATGGGCGTCCAGAACGCCGCCGCCCGCGCCCTCGCCGTCCCCGACCTGACCACCACCGTGCTGACCCTGACCGTCACCGGCATGGCCGCCGACAGCGGAGCGGCGGGCGGCCCCGGCGGCAAGGTGGGGCGCCGTTCCGTGTCCGTGCTGGCCATGTTCGCCGGCGGCCTCGCCGGGGCCGTCGCGGTCCTGCACGGCGGCGCCGCCCTGCCGTTGCTCTTCGCCACCGCGCTGCTCGCGGCCGGAACCGCCGCGGCCTTCGCCCTGACCCGCTCCGGCGAGGCCTGGACGCGCCCCCTGTGACCGGCCGCCGACACGAAGGAACGCCCGCATGACCCTGCACTGTGCCGTACTGGACGACTACCAGGGCGCCGCCCTCGCCATGGCCGACTGGAGCCCGCTTGCCGGCCGGGCCGAGGTGCGCACCCTCCGCGAGCACATCGCCGACCGGGACGAACTCGTCGCCGAACTCGCCGACTGCGAGATCGTCGTGCTCATGCGCGAGCGCACCCCGGTCGACGCCGACCTCCTGCGCCGGCTGCCCCGGCTGCGCCTGCTGGTCACCACCGGGATGCGCAACGCCTCCGTCGACCTCGCCGCCGCTGCCGCCCGGGGCGTGACCGTCTGCGGCACCGCGAGCAGTCCCACCCCGCCCGTCGAACTGACCTGGGCGCTGCTGCTGGGCCTGGCCCGGCAGGTCACCGTGGAGCAGCGCGCGCTGCGCGAGGGCGGGCCGTGGCAGTCCACCGTCGGCCAGGACCTGGCGGGCCGGACCCTGGGCCTGCTGGGACTCGGCAGGATCGGCACCCGGGTGGCGCGCGTGGCCACCGCCTTCGGCATGGACGTGCTGGCCTGGAGCGCGAACCTCACCGCCGAGCGGGCGGCCGACGCCGGAGCGCGACTCGCCGCGAGCAAGGAGGACCTGCTCGGCCGCAGCGACTTCGTCTCCGTCCACCTCGTGCTCTCCGACCGCACCCGCGGACTGCTCGGCGAACGGGAACTGCGCGCCATGCGCCCGCACGCCCACCTCGTCAACACCTCCCGCGCCGCGATCGTCGACCGGAGCGCGCTCCTGCGCGCGCTCGGCGAGGGCTGGATCGCGGGCGCCGGACTCGACGTCTTCGAGACCGAACCGCTGCCCGCCGACGACCCCTTGCGCACCCTGCCGAACGTGCTGGCCACCCCGCACCTCGGCTATGTCACCGAGCGCAACTACCGCACCTTCTACACGGAGGCGGTGGAGGACATCACCGCTTTCCTCGACGGCACCCCCGTCCGGGTACTGACCGGCGGCTGAGGTGACCCGCCCACCGAGCCCGCCCCGGCTCGGTCAGGGCTACTGCTCCTAAATTAGTAATTAATCTTGACACTGTTTCCGGCACGGGCCACAGTCTTCGCCGTGACGAACGTGACTCTGCCCCGAGCTGCTCTCTCGGCCGCGATCGCAGCGGTCCTGGCCGCCACCGCGACCCCCGGCGCCGTCGCCGCGACCGCCGTCGACCAGGGCGCACCCGCCTACTACGACAGCGGTCTCGCGCCGACCCCCTACATGGGCTGGAACACCTACTACGGCCTCGGCGCGCCCACCGAGAAGGAGGTGCGCTCCGTCGCCGACAAGCTGGTCAGCAGCGGTCTGCGTGACGCCGGTTACAACATCGTGTGGCTTGACGGCGGCTGGCAGGCCGACAACCCCCGTGACGCACAGGGGCACTTGGTCGCCAACCCCGAACGCTTCCCCTCCGGTATCCCGGCGCTCGTCTCGTACCTGCACAAACGCGGACTGCGGGCCGGCATCTACACCGACGCCGGCGCCTACGACGGCGGGAAGTGGTGCGGACTCGGCAGCCGCGGGTACTACGAGCAGGACGCGAAGCAGTTCGCCGACTGGAAGATCGACGCCATCAAGGTCGACTTCCTGTGCGGGATCGGCGCGAAGCTCGATCCGGGGCCGGCGTTCAAGGAGTTCAGCGACGCGGTCGCCAAGTCCGGCCGCAAGATGCTGCTGAACCTGTGCAACCCGCTCACCGACGACTGGGGCCTGCCCCACACGCCCGAGCAGGACGCGCACAACACGTACGTGTACGCCCCGGCGATCGCCGACTCCTGGCGCACCGGCACCGACCTCGCCTGGGGCACCCCGAGCCCCGGCGAGTGGCCCAACATCCTGCGCAGCATGGACGCCAACGCCTGGCACCCCGAGGCGCAGGGCCCCGGCCACTACAACGACCCGGACTACCTCATCCCGATGCGGAAGATGACCGACGGGACGTACGAGCTGAGCCAGGAGGAGTCCACCACCCAGCTCGTGATGTGGGCCGAGATGGGCTCGCCGCTGATCCTGGGTTCCGACCCGCGCACGCTGTCCGACTCGATGCTCGGCACGCTCACCAACCCGGAGATCATCTCCGTCGACCAGGACCCCCTCGCCGTCCAGGGCGTACGGGTGGCGACCGACTCGACCGGCGACGTGTACAGCAAGGTGCTGCGTGGGCACGGGCAGCGCGCGGTCGTCCTGCTCAACCGCTCCGACCAACCGGCCGAGCGCACCGTCCAGTTCGCCGACGCCGGCCTCGGCGGCCCGGTGCGGGTGCGTGACCTGCGGGCGCGTGCCGACCGGGGCACGCACACCGGGTCGTACACCGTGGAAGTCCCCGCGCACGGCACCGCGTTCCTCAAGCTGACCGGCGCCGACGCCCTGCCGGGGACGGACCTGGGCGTCACGGCCACGGCGAGCCCGGCCGTGACGAGCGACGGCGCCACCTTCCTCCGGGGGCCGCACGGCTCACTCGTCGAGAGCACAGGCGGGCGGACGAAGGACCTCGGGGGGCCCGCCGGGGGCCGGATCCTCGGCCAGCCCGCCGCGTACGCCTCCGCCGGCGGCCGGATCGACGTCTTTGTGCGCGGCGCCGACTCCCGGGCCTACCGGCGGGTCTACGCCGACGGCCGCTGGGGTCGATGGCAGTCCCTGGGCGGCGAGTTGACCGACGCCCCATCCGTGGCCTTCACCGACCCCGCCCACTGGACGCTGTTCGCGCGCGGCGCCGACGGCACGGTCGTCCAGCGCGGTCCGGGAACCGGTTGGTCCTCGCTCGGCGCGCCCGGTGACCGGACGACGTACGGCCGCCCGTCCGCCGTCGTCGACGCGCAGGGGCGCGTCCATGTCGCCGTACGCACCGCCGCCGACGACGTGTGGACCCGGTCCCGTGACACGTCGGGGGAGTGGTCGGCGTGGACGTCCCTCGGCGGCACCGTCAGCGGCAGCCCGACGCTGGTCGCCGCCGGGGACGCGGTGCTGCTCTATGTGCGCGCTGCCGACTACACGCTCTGGCAGCAGCGCTACGCCGACGGCGCCTGGCAGGGCTGGAGCAAGCGGCAGGAGTTCCCGAGCGCCGCGTTCGACGGATCGCTCGGCGCGGTCGCCGGCCCGGACGGAGCCGTGGACGCGGTGTTCCGCGGAGTCGACGGCCACGTGTACCGGACCCAATTCAAGTGAACGAGGAATCCATCATGGCCAACCTTCAGCCCAGCCGACGCCGGTTCCTCGCCGGGCTCGGCGCCGCGGGGACCGCGGCGATGCTCAGCGGCTGTGTCACCTCCAGCTCCACCGGCAAGAGCTCCTCCAAGGGCGCGGTGACCCTGCAGTCCAACCTCTCCGCGCCGCAGGCCAAGGCCGCGATGGAGGACCTGGTCGCGGCGTTCGGCAAGAAGGGGTCCGGCAAGGCGACCCTCAACACGGTCGCCGCCGAGACCTTCCGCACCCAGCTGCCGACCTACCTCACCTCGGCCAACCCGCCGGACGTGCTCACCTGGTACCCCGGTTCGGTGGCGGACGCCTACGCCAAGAAGAAGCTGCTGCTCGACCTCGACGAGGTGTGGAGCTCCTCGCCCGACCTCAAGAAGTACAGCAAGTCGCTGAACTCGCTCTGTACCTCCAGCGCCGGCAAGAAGGTCTTCGTGCCCGCCACCTACTACTGGTGGGGCATGTTCTACCGGAAGTCCAACTTCGCCAAGTGGGGCGTGACCAAGCTCCCCGAGAGCTGGGACGACTTCCTCGACCTGTGCGCCAAGCTCAAGAGCAAGGGCGTCGCCCCGATCGGGCTCGGCGCCGGCGGCAACACCCCCTGGGTGGCGTCGGCCTGGTTCGACTACCTCGACATCCGGATCAACGGCGCCCAGTACCACCGTGAACTCCTGGCCGGGAAGCACCGGTTCGACGACCCCGAGGTGCGCAAGGTCTTCGACCGCTGGCAGGAGGTGCTGCCGTACTTCGACCCGAACGGCGTCGCCCTCCCCTTCCAGGATGCCACCACCGCCCTGCTGGGCGGCAAGACCGGCATGATGCTCATCGGCACCTTCTTCGCTGACGCGGCCCCCAAGAGCGCCCTGGACGACATCGACTTCTTCCGCTTCCCGGTCATCGACTCCAAGGTCCCGCTCGCCGAAGAGGCCCCTGTGGACGGCTACTTCGCCAGCGCCCGCACCGGCCGCACCGACGGGGTCCACGACCTGATGAGCTACCTCGCCACCGCCGAGGCCCAGGAGATCTACATCAAGGGCTCCTCCGGCACCGTCCTGCCCTGCAACCCGGACGCCAAGGACGCGGGGACCGCGCTGGTGAAGAAGGGCCGCGAGCACATCGCCGCGGCCGCCGAGATCACCCAGTTCTTCAACCGCGACTCCAGCGACGCCCTCCAGCCCACCGCGGACACCGCGCTGACCAAGTTCCTGGCCAAGCCCAAGCAGATCGGCAGCATCCTCACCGACTGGCAGCGCGATGCCCAGAAGATCTGGAACGCCTGACGTGGCCGTGCTGACCGCCCCCGACCGGAAGTCCCCGGCCCGCCTGCCCCTGAACGGCGGGCGGGCCCGGGGGCCCCGGCGCACCCCACCCCTGGTCCTCGCCTTCGTCCTGGTCCCGCTGCTCGCCGAGGCCCTGTGGGTGTTCTGGCCCGCCATCCAGGGCTTCTACCTCGCCCTGACCAAGTGGGACGGCGTCTCCCCGCCGCAGTTCATCGGCCTGGACAACTTCCGGGAGATGGCCCACGACGACGTCTTCCGCAGCGCGCTCGGGCACACCGTGCTCTGGCTGGTCCTCTTCGGCGGCCTGTCCGCCGTGCTGGGCCTGGCCGCCGCGCTGCTGCTCCAGCAGGAGCGCCGCGGGGTCGGCTTCTACCGGGCCGCGCTGTTCCTGCCGGTGGTCTTCTCGCTGGTCGCCACCGCCCTCGTCTGGCAGGCGATCTACCAGCCCGACGGCGTCCTCAACCGCTTGCTGGAAGGCGTCGGCCTCGGCAGCCTCCAGCACGCCTGGCTCGCCGACCAGGACACCGCCCTGTACGCGGTGATCGTGCCCGCGCTGTGGCGGCAGATCGGCTACGTCATGGTCCTGTACCTGGCCGGCCTCAAGGGCATCGACCCGGCGCTCTACGAGGCCGCCAAGGTCGACGGCGCGAGCGCCGTCCAGCGCTTCCGGCACGTCACCCTGCCCCAACTGCGCAGTGTCAACGCGGTCGTTCTGTCGGTCATCATCATCGACTCGCTGCGCTCCTTCGACGTCGTCTGGTCGCTGACCCGCGGCGGCCCCTACCACTCGTCCGAGCTGCTGAGCACCTACATGTACTCGACCGCCTTCCAGTCCCTGCGACTCGGCTACGGCTCCGCCCTGGCCGTCGTCATCTTCGTCCTCGCGTTCGGGGTCATCGCCTCCTACCTCGTGCGCGCGTTCCGGGAGGCCGACTGATGCCCGCCAACTCCACGGCCCTGCGCCGCAAGCGGGCCGCGACCGCCGGATTCCACCTGGGCGCCGGTGCCCTGGCCGTCCTGTGGCTGCTGCCCATCGCCCTGGTCCTGGTGACCAGCCTGCGCACCTTCGACGACATCGCCGGCCACGGCCTGGGCAGTTGGCCGCACTCGTTCACGCTGTCCAACTTCGGCCAGGCCTGGTCCGACGGCGGCCAGCAGCAGGCCATGATCAACAGCCTGCTCGTCACCATTCCCTGCGTCCTGGTGACCCTCGCCCTCGCCGCCATGGCCGCGTTCGCCCTCAGCCGCTACGAACTCCCCTTCCGACGCGCCCTGTTGCTGCTCATGCTCGGCGGCAACCTGCTCCCGCCGCAGATCCTGCTCATCCCGGTGTCCAAGCTCAGCGAGGTGATGGGCGTCTACGACACCCTGCCCGCGCTCATCGGGGTGCAGATCGGTTTCGGCGTCGGCTTCTACGTCTTCGTCCTGCACGGGTTCATGCGCTCGATCCCGGTCGAGATCCAGCAGGCGGCGGTCGTCGACGGCGCCGGACCCTGGCAGATCTTCTGGCGGATCATCCTCCCGCTGACCCGTCCCGCCCTGGCCGCGCTCAGCGCCCTGTCCTTCACCTGGATCTTCAACGACCTGCTCTGGGCGATCACGGTCCTGCGCAGCGACTCCAAGATGCCGATCACGGCTGCCCTGATCGGGCTGCAGGGCCAGTACGTGTCGAACTGGAACGTGATCGCCGCCGGTTCGGTCATCGCCGCCGCGCCCACGGTCGCCGTGTTCCTCCGCTTCCAGCGGCACTTCGTGGCCGGACTCAACCTCGGGGCGGTCAAGTGACGTACCAGCGCTGGACCTTGCGGACGGCCAACACCAGTTACACCGTCCGGCTCTCCCCGGACGGCCCGTGGGCCGAGCTCGACGCCTGGGGACCGCTCGGTGCCGAGGACGGGCCGTCCGCCCTGGACTGGTCCCACCGCACCCACTTCATCACGCCGGCCGACGCGGCTCCGGCCGAGTATCTGCCCTACGGGCTGCGGCCGTTCACCGGATCCGAGGTGGTGGCCGCACGCCCGGACGGCGACGAGCGCGGTATGTGGTGGGAGTTCGAGAGCGCCGACGCGTCCGAAGGTTCCCTGCGCCTCGCCTTCACCGACGAGGTCATGGGTCTGCGGACGGTCCTCTGCTACCGGACCGTGCCGGGCACCGACGTGATCCTGCGCTGGACCGAGTTCACCGCCACGGAGGAAGTCCGCCTGGAACGGCTCGACTCGGCCGCCGTCACCATCCCGGTCACCGGCGCGGCCCGGCTGACGTACCTCACCGGCCAGTGGTCGCAGGAGTTCCAGCGCACGCAACTCGACCTCGCCAGAGGCACGTTCACCATCGGCAGCCTCCAGGGCGCCCCAGGGCACGCGTACGCGCCCTGGCTCGCCGTCCAGGACGGGGACGCGCCGGCCGCGTACGGCGTCTCCCTGGAATGGCCGGGCAACTGGCACATCACGACCGAGGCCGAGCCGGGCGGCGCCGTGCGCGTCCGCGCCGGACGGGTCCCGCACGAGGGCCTCGTCCTGCTGACCCCCGGCGAGACCCTGGCGACGCCCCGCCTCGCCTGCGCCTTCAGCCCGGACGGGCTCGACGGCCTGTCCCGCGTCTGGCACCGCTACGAGCGGCACCTCACCGGCGAGCGGCTGCACCGCCCCCGCAAGGTGCTCTACAACTCCTGGGAGGCCACCGGCTTCGACGTCGACGCGGCCGGCCAGCTGGAGCTGGCCAAGGCGGCCGCGGACATCGGCGCCGAGCTGTTCGTCGTGGACGACGGCTGGTTCACCGGCCGCGCCGACGACACCGCGGGACTGGGCGACTGGTACCCGGACCCGACGGCGTTCCCACAGGGCTTCGGCCAATTCATCGAGGACGTCAGGGCGCTGGGACTGGACTTCGGCCTGTGGGTCGAGCCGGAGGCGGTCAGCCCCGGCAGCCGCCTGCACACCGAACACCCCGAGTGGGTCTACCGCGTCGACGGCCGCCCGGCCCGGCTCGTCCGCAACCAGCTGCTCCTCGACCTCGGCCGGACCGACGTCCAGGACTTCGTCATCGGCACCCTCGACCGGCTGCTCACCGACTACGCGATCAGCTATCTCAAGTGGGACATGAACCGGCCGCCCACCGAACGCGGCCGTCCCGGCGCCGGTCCCGTCGACCTGGACGCCGAGCACGTCGCCGGATACCTGCGGGTCCTCGACCACCTGCGCACCGCCCACCCCGACGTCACCGTCGAGGGGTGCGCCGGCGGCGGAGGGCGCGTCGACCTGGCGACGATCGCCCGCACCGACGTCGTCTGGCCCAGCGACAACACCGCGCCCCTGGACCGGCTGCGCGTCCAGCACGGCTTCCTGCACGCCCACGCGCCCCACGTGATGAGCTCCTGGGTCACCGACGCCCCCGGCGTCTTCGACCCCCGCCCGCGCAGCCTCGCCTTCCGGTTCGTCAACGCCATGTGCGGAGTGCTCGGGATCGGCGCCGACCTGCGCGCCTGGACCCCGGAGCAGCGGGCCGAGGCCGCCCGGTGGATCGCCCGCTACAAGGAGGTCAGGGACGTCGTCCACCACGGCGAGGCCCGCCTGCTCGGCACCCCGGACGACGCCACCTGCGGGGTCCAGTACGACGCCGGCGACCGCACCGTCGTCGCCGCCCTGTCCACCGGCCGCCTCGACGGGGCGCCGCTGCTGCCCGGCCGCCCCGCCCGGCTCCGGCTGCGCGGCCTGGACCCGGCGGCACGCTACCGGGACACGGCCACCGGAACGTCGTACGGCGGCGCACACCTGCTCCACCACGGCCTGCCGTTCGCCTGGAGCGCCGGGCACGATGCCGACCTGGTGGTGCTGACCCGGCTGTAGGCCGCATATCTTTCCAGCAGCTCACCCTCTAAGGAGCCCGATGGACCAGTCCGTACGCCGGTACGGCGCCCGCTTCGCCGGCCTCACCGCAGTGGTGACCGGGGGCGCCTCCGGCATCGGAGCCGCCACCGCCGAACGCCTCGCCCGCGAGGGAGCCGCCGTCGTGGTCGCCGACGTCGCGGACGAACGCGGCCAGGCCGTGGTGGACGGGATCGCCAAGGACGGCGGCCGGGCCCGGTACGTGCACGCGGACGTCGCCGACGAGGACGACTGGGCGCGGATCATCACCGCCGCCCACGGCTTCGGCCCCGTCGACGTGCTCGTCAGCAACGCCTACACCGTCGACGTCCGGCCCGCCCACGACCTGCCCCTGGCGTCCTGGCAGCGGCAGCTCGCCGTCAACCTCACCGGCGGCTTCCTCGGCGTCAAGGCCGCACTGCCCGACCTGCGGGCCCGGCACGGGTCGGTGGTGCTCACCTCGTCCGTGCACGCCCACGCCGGCCTCCCCGGCCACCCCGCCTACGCCGCCGCCAAGGGCGGCCTGCTGTCCCTGTGCGGACAGCTCGCCGTCGAGTACGGACCCGAGGTGCGCGTCAACGCGGTGCTGCCCGGACCGATACTGACCGGCGCCTGGGACCGGGTGCCGGCCGGGGAACGGGAGCGCAGCGTCGCCGGCACCGCGGCCCGCCGGTTCGGCACCCCCGAGGAGGTGGCCGCCGCGATCGCGTTCCTCGGCGCCGCGGAAGCCTCCTACATCACCGGCGCCGGCCTGGTGGTGGACGGCGGCTGGAGCGTCGTGAAGGCCTCCGCATGATGCCCCTTGGACAGAAAGGCTGGACGACATGACGCCCTACGCCCGCAGAGGTGTGCACGGCCAGACCGTGGAGGCCCTGGCCCGTCGCATCCTGGGCGGCGAGATCCCGGAAGGGGCCACGCTGGACCTGGTGGCGCTGCAGAGCGAACTCGACGTCAGCCTCACCGCGCTGCGCGAGTCCCTCAAGGTGCTCGCCGCCAAGGGCATGGTCGACGCCCGCCAGAAGCGCGGCACGTTCGTACGGGCCCGCGCCGACTGGAACCTGCTCGACGCCGACGTGCTGCGCTGGCAGTTCGAGGGCGGCCGGACGACCGACGCCGACCGGTCACTGCTGCGCAACCTCGCCGAGGTCCGGGCGATCATCGAACCGGCCGCCGTCCGGCTCGCCGCCGAGCGCCGCACCGAGTCCGACCTGGTCGCCCTCACGGACGCCCTGACGGCGATGGACAGCCCCGGGGCCGACGCCGGGCACGCCGTCGACGCCGACCTCGCCTTCCACCGCGCGCTGCTCACCGCCACCCACAACGAACTGCTCGAACGCATGGAAATGGTCATCGAGTCGGGGCTCGCCCACCGTGACCGCATCGTGCACAGCTCCCCGCACAGCGAGCCACCCGTGCCCGCGCACCGCGCCGTCCTGGACGCCGTGCGCGACGGCGACCCGGACGCGGCCGAACGGGCCATGCGTGCCCTGCTCGACCAGGCCGGCCGCGACCTGGCCCGGCTCGACGGCCCCGACGACGACCCGAAAGGCAGCGGCGGTCAGTGAAGATCGAGCGAATAGAGACCTTCCTCGTCCCGCCCCGCTGGCTGTTCTGCCGCGTCGAGACCGACGACGGTGTGGTCGGCTGGGGCGAACCCGTGGTCGAGGGACGGGCGGAGATCGTCCGCACGGCGGTCGACGTCCTCGCCGAGTACCTGGTGGGGCAGGACCCGCTGCGCATCCAGGACCACTGGCAGGTGCTCACCAAGGGCGGTTTCTACCGGGGCGGTCCGGTGCTCTCCAGCGCCGTCGCGGGCCTCGACCAGGCCCTGTGGGACATCGCGGGCAAGACCTACGGCGCCCCCGTGCACGCCCTGCTGGGCGGCCCGGTGCGCGACCGGGTACGGGTCTACGCCTGGGTCGGCGGCGACGAACCGGCCCAGCTCACCGAGCAGATCGCGGCCCAGGTCGAGGCGGGCTTCACCGCGGTGAAGATGAACGCGGCCGGCGCCACCTCGCCGATCGCCACGGCGGCGGAGACGGCGGCGGTGCTCGCCAGGGTGAGCGCCGCGCGCGACGCCCTCGGCCCCGACCGGGACGTGGCCGTCGACTGCCACGGCCGCTTCACCGTCGCGACCGCCCGCCGCGTCCTGGCCGAACTGGGGCCGCTGCACCCGCTGTTCGTGGAGGAACCCGTCGTCCCCGAACAGGGCCACCTGCTGCCCGGCCTGGTCGCGACCAGCCCGGTCCCGCTGGCCACCGGCGAACGCCTGTACGCACGCGGCGACTTCCTGCCCGTCCTCGCCGCCGGGGTCGCGGTCGTCCAGCCCGACCTGTCCCACGCCGGGGGCATTTCCGAGGTGCACCGCATCGCCTCGCTCGCCGAGACCTACGGCGCCCAGCTCGCCCCGCACTGCCCGCTCGGGCCGATCGCGCTGGCGGCCAGCCTCCAGGTCGCGTTCGCCACCCCGAACTTCCTGATCCAGGAGCAGAGCCGGGGCATCCACTACAACAAGGACGCCGACCTCCTCTCCTACCTGGTGGACCCCGAGCCCTTCCGGTTCGTGCAGGGGCACGCGCGGCGCGGCGACGCCCCCGGGCTCGGCATCACCGTCGACGAGGCGGCCGTACGCGCGGCCGACCGTGCCGGGCACCGCTGGCGCAACCCGGTGTGGCGGCATCCCGACGGCTCCTTCGCGGAGTGGTGACCGTGCCGCTCGACGTCGTCACCGACCCACGGCACGGCGGCCGTTGGACCTCGCTGCGGCAGGGCGGCCGCGAGTGGCTGTGGCGGCGCGAGAGCCCGGAACGCGACGGTGTGGCACCGGGGGACGCGTTCGTGGACGCGGGCGGCGTGGAGGAGTGCGTCCCGACCGTGCGCGGTACCCCCGACCACGGGGACGCCTGGTCCCGGGCCTGGACACGGGAGGGGGACGCCGAGACCGTGCGCTGCGACCGCTTCACCCTGACCCGCCGGCTGCGCGCCACCGCCGGCGGCCTCGAGGCCGCGTACACGCTGACGGCCGAGCCCGGCTTCCGCTTCCTCTGGGCCGCGCACGCCCTGCTCGACCTCTCCGAGGCGGCCGTCGTACGGGTCCGGGACGGCGCGCCCACGCGCCTCTTCCCGGAGGCCGCGCCACTGCTGGGCCGCCCCTGGCCGGCCGATGCGCCCTGGGTGGAGGGGGTCTGGCCGGCGCCCCTCGGGCTGCGTCTTGACCGGTTCGGACCCGACGACGGCTCGGCGGTCGGGGCCGTGGTGGCGGGCGGTCGCTGCTGTGTCCACGACGGCACGGACCGGCTCGCCCTGGCCGTCGAGGCGGAGGGGCAACCGCGGTCCGTCGCCCTGTGGCGCAACCTCGGCGGCTGGCCCGCGCGACACCCCTACCGCAGTACCGGCGTCGAGCCCATGCTCGGCCGCGTCTTCGACCTCGCCGAGGCCGGCCCGGACGACGCGGCCCGGGTCCCGCCGTCAGGAGAGGCCCACTGGCGCCTCACCATGACCCCCGACTGCCACTGCCCCCACTGAACAACCCGCCCCCACCCACCCACGCCCCCGCCAACCCGCGACCCCGCTTACCCGCCGACCCACCGACCCGCTGACCTGTTCGCCCGCCGACCCGCTGTCCCGCCGACCCGCTGGTCTGTCGGCCCGCTTTCCTGCGGCCCCGCTGTCCTGTTCCCCGCCAACCCCCGGTCCTGTTCGCCCGCCGACCCGCCGACCCGCCGACCCGCCGTTCCGCCGTTCCGCCGAGCCGTCGGCCCGTTGGCCTGTCGGCCCGGCTCGGCGGTCCCGTTGTCCCGTTGACCGAGGAAGGAGTTCTGCCCATGGATCTGCGAGCTGCCCTCGCTTCCTGTCGTCTGCTCGCCATCGTGCGGGGTGGTGACCCGGACGCCGCCCTGCGCACCGTGCTGACGCTCGCCGAGGAGGGCGTCGAACTGATCGAGGTGTCGCTGAGCGGCGCCGACGCGCTCACCGTCCTCGCCCGTGCCCGCAAGGAACTCGGCCCCGGCCGGCCGCTCGGTGCCGGCACCGTGCTGACCGCCGCCGACGCGCACGCGGCTCACCGCGCGGGCGCCGGTTTCGCCGTCACCCCCGGCCTCGGCACCGGCGTCGACACCGCCCTGGACCTCGGCATGCCGGTGCTGGCCGGCGTCCTCACTCCCACCGACGTCATCGCCGCCGAGGCCCGGGGCGCCGCCGCCCTGAAACTCTTCCCGGCCGCCGGGGCCGGCGGCACGGCGTACCTGAAGGCGCTGCGCGGCCCCTTCCCCGGCGCCGCGTTCGTCCCGGTGGGCGGCGTCGACGTGACCGCGGCCCGGGACTACCTTGCCGCCGGGGCGACCGCCGTCGGCGTCGGCTCACCCCTCGTGGGCGACGCGGCCGACGGCGGCAGCATCACCGACCTGCGCGAGCGGGCGCGCGCCTTCCGGGCCGCCGTACGGACCGGGGCGTGGGCGGAGGGACCCGCGTGACGGGGGCCTGGCGGCCGGCCCCGGGACCGGTCGTCTGCGTCGGCGAGACCATGGCGGCGCTCGCCCCCGACCCGCCCCGGCCGCTCGCGGACGCGGAGCAACTGCGGCTGTCCGTCGCGGGCGCGGAGTCGAACGTGGCCGTGTACCTCGCCGACCTCGGCATCCCGGCCGTGTGGCTGTCGGCACTCGGCGACGATCCGCTGGGCCACCGGGTCCGCGCCGCGGTCGCCGCCGCCGGGGTCGACGTCAGCCATGTCCGCACCGACCCGCACCGGCCGACCGGCCTCCTGCTGAAGAACCCCGGCCGCACCGGGACCCGCGTCCACTACTACCGCTCCGGCTCGGCCGCCTCGGCGCTCGGACCCGGCCTGCTCGACGGCGAACCGGTCCGCTCGGCCACCCTGCTGCACCTCACCGGCATCACCCCCGCCCTCTCCCCGTCCTGCCGCGACCTGGTGGCCCGGGCCCTCGCCGCGCCCGCCGCCGAACGGCCGTACGCCGTCAGCTTCGACGTCAACCACCGGGCCGCGCTGTGGCCGGACGGCACCGCTCCGACGGTGCTGCGGGCCCTCGCCGACCGCGCCGACATCGTCTTCGTGGGCCTCGACGAGGCGCGGGACCTGTGGGGCGCCGGCCTGACCGTCACCGGGCTGCGGGAACTGCTGCCCGGTCCGCGGATCCTCGTCGTCAAGGACGGCGCCCGCGCCGCGACCGCCGTCACCGCGGCCGGCGTGTGCACGGTGCCCGCGCTGCGCACGGCGGTGCTGGAACCGGTCGGGGCCGGCGACGCCTTCGCGGCGGGCTTCCTGACCGGGCTGCTGCGCGGGGAGACACCGGCCCGCAGCCTGCGGCTCGGCCACATCACCGCGGTCTCCGCGCTCCAGGTGACCGGGGACCACGGGCCGCTGCCCGGCGCGGCGGAGATCCAACGGCTGCTCGGCCTGCCGGCACCGGACTGGGCGCGGCACCGGGGCGGACGGGCGGACCGGGGCGCTGCCCGGGCCTGGCGGTGAGCACCGTCCGGACGGGCACCGTTGACGTGCGGGCCGCGGCACGGAGACCGTTCTCGGGTCCGGGTTCCGGACCGACCGACGGGAGCGTGCGATCACCTTGACCACGGAAGACATACGGCGGGCCCTGGTGGTCCGCGGCGGCTGGGACGGGCACCGGCCCGTGACGATCAGCGACGGATTCGTCCCGTTCCTGAAGGAGCGGGGGTTCTCCGTCGACACCGCCGAGGACCTCGCGGTGTACGAGGACGCGGACCGGCTGGCCGCCACCGACCTGATCGTGCAGTGCTGGTCGATGGGGGACATCACCCCGGAGCAGAGCGAGGGCCTGGCCGCGGCCGTGCGGGCCGGCACCGGGCTGGCCGGCTGGCACGGCGGAATCGTCGACAGCTTCCAGGACCACGGCTACCACCTGCTGACCGGCGGTGCGTTCGTCATGCACCCGCCCGGCTTCCACGACCACACCGTGCACCCGCTGCCCGAGCGCGCCGGCCACCCCGTCGTCGCCGGTCTCGACGACTTCACCGTGCACACCGAGCAGTACTGGGTGCTCACCGACCCGCACGTCGACGTCCTCGCCACCACCACCTTCCCCGCCGGCGAACTGCACGACCGGCCCGTGGTGATGCCCGCGGTGTGGGCGAGGACCTGGGGCGCGGGCCGGGTCTTCGTCTCGACGGTCGGGCACAAACCCGACGACTTCGACGTGCCCGAGGTGCGCACCCTCACCGAGCGGGGCCTGCTGTGGGCGAGCCGCGGCCGCTGACCGGGGCTGTCCGGAACCAGGCCGGATACGTGTTCGGACCGTAGTCGTCGCGCCGAAAAACACGTGGACTGGGTCACCCTCGTCGCGCCACACTTCCCTTTCCTGACCTGCCGATTCCAGGCCGCCGCGGACCTGCGGCGGCCGACTCGGCATGCCGTGCGACGACTACACAGGGTTGAAATGACGTCCTCTGTCGATTTACCTGCGACCGGACCACGCAAGGGCGCGGTGCTGCTCGCGCTCCGCTACTACGGACAGGAGCTGGCCCGGCTCAAGCGGCTGACCCTGCCCGGACTGCTGCTGCCGGCCCTCGGCAACATCGGAATCAACTACCTGGCCCCGCTGGTCGTGGCCAAGCTGGTCGGCCGGATCGCCGACGGCCACGGCCTGGGCCTGCGCACCACACTGCCGTACGTCCTCGGCTTCGCCGGTGTCCTGCTGCTGGCGGAGGCGGTCTGGCGGATCGGCCTGCACTGCCTGAACCGCGTGGACGCCCTCGGCATCGAGCGGCTGTACGTCATCGGGATGGACGAACTGTTCGCGCGCGACGCCGCGTTCTTCCACGACAACTTCGCCGGATCACTGACCAAACGGGTGCTGAGCTTCGCCAACCGCTTCGAGGAGTTCGCCGACACCCTGACCTTCAACATCGTGGGCAGCTTCGTGCCGCTGGCCTTCGGGTCCGTGGTGCTCTGGCGCTACGAACCGCTGCTGGTCGTCGGGCTGTTGACGATGATCACGGTCACCGGCGTGTGCGTGGTGCCGCTGATCCGGCGCCGGCAGCGGCTGGTCGCCGAGCGCGAGGAGGCCATCGCCCGGGTGTCCGGGCACGTCGCCGACAGCCTGATGAACATGGACACGGTCCGGGCGTTCGCCGCGGAGCAGCGGGAGGCCGCCGAACACCGGCTGCGGGTCGCCGAGTCGCGCCGGCGCCAGCTGCGCTCCTGGGACTACGGCAACCTGCGCATCGACACGTTCGTCGCGCCGATGTCCGTCGCCACCAACGCGCTGGGCCTGCTGCTGGCCGTCGCGCTGGCCGGCGGCGGCCACAGCGTGGAGGCGGTCGTGGTCGCCTTCACCTACTTCAGCAACGCGACCCGGATCATGTTCGAGTTCAACCAGATCTACCGGCGCATGGAGAGCTCCATGACGGAGGCGGCGCAGTTCACCGAACTGCTCCTGGACCCGCCCACCGTGCTCGACCCGGCCGTACCGGAACCGCTCGCGCCACGGGCCGCCGACGTCCGCTTCGAGAAGGTCTCCTTCACCCACACGGGCGCCAAACCGCTGTTCGAGGGGCTGGAACTGGACGTGCCCAGCGGGTCGAAGTTCGGGTTCGTCGGCCGGTCGGGCGGCGGCAAGACCACGCTGACCCGGCTGCTGCTGAGGATGACCGACCTCGACGCCGGCCGGATCACGATCGGCGGCCAGGACATCAGCCGGCTCCGCCAGGCCGACCTGCGCGGCCAGATCGCCTACGTCCCGCAGGACCCGGCGATGTTCCACCGCACCCTGCGGGAGAACATCGCCTTCGCCCGGCCCGGTGCCACCGAGGCCGAGATCCGGGTGGCCGCCGAGGCCGCGCACGTCACCGAGTTCGCCGACGCGCTGCCCGACGGCTTCGACACCATGGTGGGGGAGCGCGGGGTGAAACTCTCCGGCGGCCAGCGCCAGCGGGTCGCGCTCGCCCGCGCGATCCTCCGGGACGCCCCGATCCTGCTCCTGGACGAGGCGACCAGCGCCCTCGACTCCGAGAGCGAGATCCTCGTCCAGGAGGCGCTGTGGCGGCTCATGGAGGGGCGTACGGCCCTGGTGGTGGCGCACCGGCTGAGCACGGTCGCCTCCATGGACCGGCTCGTGGTCCTCGACCGGGGCCGGATCGTCGAGCAGGGCACGCACCACGAACTGCTCGCCGCGGAGGGCGCCTACGCCAAGCTGTGGCAGCACCAGTCGGGCGGCTTCCTCGACGAGGACCCGGCCAGGGCAGAGGTGCACTAGGTCATATCGGCCCGGACGGGCGGGTGGTAGACAGGTGATCATGAGCGATCCGACCTTCTCCGCCCGTCCGGCCGGTGTCCGGTGACCGCCGGGATCGACACCCCGGACCGCCGGGGCCGTACCGGACTCGACCGCACCGGCCTGGACCTGACCGGGAACCCGGATGTGCGGGTCCGGGAGGTGAGACTGCTGTCCAGCCACTGGTACGTCGAGCGGGCCACCACCTTCGACTACCGGCACGCCGACGGCACCTGGCACACCGAGGAACGCGAGACCCACGACCGGGGCAACGGCGCCACGCTGCTCCTCTACGACGCCGAGCGCGAGACCGTGCTGCTCACCCGCCAGTTCCGCTTCCCGGTGTACGTCAACGGCCATCCCGACGGCATGCTGATCGAGACCCCGGCGGGCCTCCTCGACGAGGAGGACAAGCACCCGGAGCACGCGGTCCGCCGCGAGGCCGTCGAGGAGACCGGCCACACGGTCGGCGGCGTCCAGCACGTCTTCGACGTGTACATGAGCCCGGGCTCGGTCACGGAGCGGATCTCCTTCTACGCGGCCGCCTACGGTCCTGCCACCCGCACCCACGAGGGCGGCGGCCTGGCAGAGGAGGGCGAGGACATCGAGATCCTCGAACTCCCCTTCCAGCGTGCCCTGGAGATGATCCGCACGGGAGAGATCGCCGACGCCAAGACCATCATGCTGCTCCAGTGGGCGGCCCTGGAGGGCCCCTTCGCCGCCCGGTGACCGGTCACCCACTTACCCCCCGGCCGCCGGCGGCCACGCGAGCGCATGGCAACCGGCGGCCACTGATCAGCCGGCCGCCGGCGGCTGCCGGCCGTGTGGCTCTCGTACGACCGCGATCTCGCCCGGGGCCACGGTGAGCGTGCCGGCGGTGGGCTTGCCGGACAGCAGTTCCACCGAGCCGGGCGCGACCGGGAGTTCGGCGCCCTGCCCGGCGTGGTCGATCACGAACACGTAGTCCGCCTCGGCACCGCGCCGCCTGGCCACCTCCACGCCCGCCGGGGCGGTGCGGACCGCGGTCACGCCCGCCTCGGCACGGATCCGGTCCAGCAGCCCCGCCAGGGTGTCGGCGTCCGGGAGCGTCGCCACGTACCAGGCGGCCCCCGACCCGTACCCGTGCCGGGTCACCGCGGGCACCCCGGCCAGCGGCCCGTCGGCGTACGACGTCACCGTCTCCGCGCCCGCCGGCCGCACCCGCTCCGACCAGAGCGATCCGGTGCCGCCCGCGCTCAGCGCCACCCGCTCCCCGGGCAGCAGCGGGAACAGCTCGTCCGTGGACACGCCCAGCAGCTCCCGGAAGGCGCCCGGGTAACCGCCCAGCCGCACATGGCAGTTCTCGTCCACGGCACCACTGTGGAAGCCGATCGCGAGGCTGCCGCCGGCCTGGGTGAAGGCCGCCAGGTTGGCCGCGCCCGCGTCGTCCACGAGGTACAGGCTCGGGGCGAGGACCGCCTTGTACGCCGACAGGTCGGCGTCCGGGCGGACGAAGTCCACGGCCACGCCGGCCCGCCACAGCGGCTCGTACCAGGCCCGGACCAGGTCCAGGTAGCGCAGCCGCGCGCTGGGCTGGGAGGGCAGCTCCACGGCCCACCGGGCGTCCCAGTCCCAGACGACGGCGACCTCGGCCGTGCCGGTGCTGCCACGCACCTCGGCCAGCGCCTTGAGGTCCGCGCCCAGCCGGACCACGTCCCGCCAGATCTGGCTGTCCGTCCCCGCGTGCGGCAGCATCGCCGAGTGCCACTGCTCGGCACCGGCCTTCGCCGCCCGCCACTGGAAGTAGGCTATGCCGTCCGCGCCGTGCGCCACGTGCGCGAGCGCGTTGCGCCGCAACTCGCCCGGTCTCTTGGCGCGGTTGACGGGCTGCCAGTTGACGGCGCCCGTCGAGTGCTCCATCAGCAGCCACGGCCCGCCCGCGAGCGACCGCATCAGATCACCGCTCAGCGCGACGTCGATCTCCGACTCCGGGTCGGTGGACATCAGGTAGTGGTCGTTGGCCACCACGTCCAGCTCCGGCGCCCAGCGCCAGTAGTCGAGGGCGTCGAAGTTCGTCATCACCATGAAGTTGGTGGTGGCCGGGATCGACGGGGCCGCCTCGCGCAGCACGTCCCGCTCCGCCTTGTACAGCGACAGCAGTTCGTCCGAGCAGAACCGCCGCCAGTCCAGCTGGTGCGTCGGATTGGGTACGGCGCCCGTCGCGCGCGGCGGCAGGATCTCGTCCCAGTCGTAGTACCACTGGCTCCAGAAGGTGGTGCCCCAGGCGTGGTTGAGGGCGGCCAGGTCGTCGCCGTACCGGGCCCGCAGCCAGCGGCGGAAGGACGCCGCGCTGGTGTCGCAGTAGCAGGCCGCGTTGTGGCAGCCGTACTCGTTGTGGACGTGCCACATCTTGACGGCCGGATGGCTCGCGTACCGCTCGGCGATCGCGCCCGCGATCCGGAGCGCGGCCTCGCGGTAGGCGGGGCTGCTCGGGCAGAACGTCTGCCGGCTGCCGTACGACAGGGTGCGGCCGTCGTGGTCCACCGGGAGCGCCTCGGGGTGGGCGCGGAAGAACCAGGCGGGCGGGGCGGCCGTGGGGGTGGCGAGGTCGGCGGCGATGCCGTTCTCGTGGAGCAGGTCGAGGATGCGGTCCATCCGCGAGAAGTCGTGGACGCCCTCGGACGGTTCCATCAGCGCCCACGAGAAGATGCCGACGCTGACCATGGTGACGCCCGCCTCGCGCATCAGGCGGACGTCCTCGTCCCAGACCTCCTCGGGCCACTGCTCGGGGTTGTAGTCGCCGCCGTAGGCGATGCCCGGGACGGAGAGGCGGCGGTCGCTCATCGGGTTGTGCACGGGGTTCTCTTTCACGGGAGGCCGGGTGCGGGGGCACCCGGCCTGGGGGAGCCGGATCAGCCCTTCGCGGAGCCCAGGGTCAGACCGCTGACGAACTGCTTCTGGAGCACGAAGTACACGATCAGCGTCGGGATCGCGGTGAGCAGCGAACCGGCGGCGACCAGGTTCGGGTCGGTGAAGTACTGGCCGGAGAGGTTGTTCAGCGCCGAGGTGATCGGCATGTTCTCACCGGTCGAGATCAGCACCAGCGCCCAGAAGAAGTCGTTGTAGATCCAGATCGACAGCAGGGTCGCCAGGGCCGCCATGGCCGGCTTGCACAGCGGCAGGGTGATCTGCCAGTACAGCCGCCACACCGAGGCGCCGTCCACCAGCGCGGCCTCGGTCAGCTCGTGCGGGAGCGAGCGCATGTAGTTCGCCAGCACGAACGCGCAGAAGCCGGACTGGAACGCCACGTGGATCAGCACCAGGCCGAGCGCGGAGTCGTACAGCTTGCCGCTCGCGGTGATGCCCGGCAGGTTCGTCAGCAGGTACATCCGGTACAGCGGGGTGATGATGACCTGCTGCGGCAGCAGGTTGCCGGCCGTGAAGACCAGCAGCAGCGCCAGGTTGACCCGGAAGTCGAAACGGCTGACGTAGAACGCGACCATCGACGACAGGAACAGCGTGATCAGCACGGCCGGAACCGCGATGACCAACGTGTTCATGAAGTAGTGCGTCATGTCCGACTGCGTGAACGCGTTCTTGAAGTTGTCGAAGTTCAGCGTGTGCGGCCAGGACAGGTAGCCGTGCTCGCTGGTCTCGCTGTAGGGGCGCATGGCCGAGAAGACCGCCCACAGCAGCGGGGCGAGCCAGGCCAGGGCCGTCAGGGCCAGGAACGTGTGCAGCAGGACGCGGGCCGGACGGATCGGGGTGCGCTGCTTGGCCAGCGCGCTCACGGTGCTCATGCGCGCCGCTCCTTCCGGAAGGTCGCGATCAGGTAGGGAATGATCACGATCAGGGAGATGAACAGCAGCACCACCGCGATCGCCGAGCCGTAACCGATGCGGCTGGACTCGCCGATGATGTTGTTGGTCACCAGGATGGAGAGCAACTCGGTGCCCTGGGCGCCCTTGTTGAAGACGAAGACCAGGTCGAAGGCGCGCAGCGCCTCGATGATGGTCACGACCAGGACGATGGTGTTGGTCGGCCGCAGCGTCGGGAAGATGACGCTCTTGAACGTCTGCCACTCGTTCGCGCCGTCGAGGGCCGAGGCCTCCCGCAGCGAGGGGTCGACGCTCTTGAGGCCGGCCAGGTACAGGATCATCATGTAGCCGGTGTGCCGCCAGGACGCGGCGACCAGGACCGCCCACAGGTTGAGGTTCGGGTCACCGATCCAGTCGATGTAGTGGCCCGGCTTGTTGGCGCCGATGATGCTGTTGATCAGGCCCGTGTCCGGGTTGTAGATCAGCTGCCAGACGAACCCGATGCAGGCCAGGGAGATGACGACCGGGAGGAAGAAGGCCGTCTGGTAGACCCGGCTGAACCTGATCTTCTTGTCCAGTTGCACGGCCAGGAAGAGCCCGAACGGGGTCGGGATCAGGATGAGCACGACGAACCAGATGACGTTGTGCTGAACGGCCGGCCAGAACTGCGGGTTGTCGGTGAAGAGTTGATGGAAGTTGTCGAGCCCGACCCACTTGATGGAGTCGAAACCGATGCCGTCCCATGAGGTGAAGGCGAGGAGGATCGAGGCCAGGGCCGTCACCCAGACCAGGAGTACATGGAGGATCGTCGGCACGCCCGCCATGAAGGCGAGGACGATCCGGTCACGGCGGGTCAGCAGGCGCCTGTGGCCCTGCTGGACCCGCTTCTTCTCGGACGCGCGCCCAGGAGGCGGCACGGCGGCCGCCTCCTGGGACTTCGTGGGGGTGTCAGTCGACATTCGTGAGCTCACTGGGACGCGAAGATGGTCTTCTTCTGGCGTTCGATCGACGAGAGCAGGCTGTCGATCCCCTTCGGGTTCTGCAGGAACTTCTGCAGACCGGGCTGCATCACCGTCGAGGTGAAGTCCGGGCGGGAGTCGCGGTCCATGAACTGGGTGAGGTTCTTGGCGCCGCTGATCATCGTGTACGCCTTCTTCTGCAGCGCGGTGTACGACGAGGTGTCGGCCTTGCTGGAGGCGGCCACCACGCTGTTGTCGGCCTTGAGGTAGATTTGCTCCGCCTCGGGCGTGCCCAGGTACTCCATGAGCTTGACGACACCGTCGTGGTTCTTCGGGGACTTGCTGACCATGAAGCCGTCGGTGGGCGCCTCGACGGTGTCCTGGCCGTACGTGGGGTTCAGCTCCGGGAAGGCGAAGAAGTCGAGGTCGTCCAGGTCGGCCTTGTTGGTGAACTGCTGCCCCACGAAGGAACCGAGGACGTACATGCCGGCCTTCTTGGAGACCAGGGTCTGGGCGGCGTCCTGCCAGGTGCGGCCCATGAAGCCGTCCTGGTGGTAGGGGAGGATCTCGGCCCAGTGGTCGAAGACGGCCTTGACCTTCGCGTCGGTCCAGGACTCCTTGCCCGCCATCAGCGACTTGTGGAAGTCGTAGCCGTTGAGGCGGAAGTTGATCTGGTCGAAGGTGCCCATCGCCGGCCAGGCGTCCTTGTCGCCGAAGGCGATCGGGACCAGGCCGTCGCCCTTCATCTTCTTGCACAGGGCGACGAACGCGTCCCAGGTGGTGGGGACTTCGTAGCCCTTGGCCTGGAAGAGGCTCTTGCGGTAGAAGATCGCCCACGGGTACGTGTACAGCGGGACGAAGTAGTACTTGCCGTCCTCGCCCTTGCTGAGCTGCTTCATCGCGTCGGGGAAGTTGTCCCCGATCTTCGCCCACACGTCGTCGATCGGCGAGGCCAGATTCTTGGCCGCGAAGAACTGCATGCGGTACCCGGCGAACCAGGTGAACACGTCGTCCGGCGTGCCCTGCAGGTAGGAGTTGATCTGCTCCTGGAAGGTGTTGTGGTCCTTCGTGTTGACGTCGACCTTGATGCCAGACTGCTTGGTGAAGGCCGCGTAGATCTCCGCGAAGGCCTTCTTCGGCACCGCGTCGGAGGAGTTGGAGCCGAGGCTGACGGTCTTCGGGTCGGAGGAGGACCCGCTGCCGCCGCACGCGGACAGCAGCGGTATGCCGGCACCCGCGAGGAGGGCGGCAGAGCCGGCCCCGCGCAGAACGTTACGGCGGCTCGGACCCGGCACGTGAAGACCGGACGGGGAGATGCGCATGGCGGCTCCTGGGTAACAGGGTTCGGCAAGGGGAAGAGGTGATCTTCGAAAGGTCCCGAAACCGATCAGAAATCAACTCGGCCGAACATCGTGGGCGCAATAACAGCCGCTTGTCCGCTCATGCGTCAATAGCCTGCGTCTCTCTCGCCCGTCTCTTGCCCGAAACGTAATCGTCATGGTCGCCTGCCGGTTTGTTGAACAAAGCGGTACGACAGAGCCCCCACGGGACAAACTCCGTGGGGGCTCGTGTGCGGCCATGTTGGTTTCACACCCCCGGACCTGCTAAGGACCGGTCACGGCCGGACCAGCAGCTGGAAGTCGAAGGCGTACCGGGACGCCCGGTAGACGTGGCTGCCGTACTCCACCGGCCGTCCGGTGTCGTCGTAGGCCGTGCGGTGCATGGTGAGCAGGGCGGCGCCCGCCTTCTCGTCCAGCCGGCCGGCCTCCTCGGCGGTGGCGCTGCGGGCGCCCACGGTCTGCCGGGCGCTGTGCAGGGTGATGCCGGCCGTGCGCATCATCCGGTACAGGCCGGTCGACTCCAGGCGTTCCGTGTCGAGTTCGAGCAGCGCGGCGGGCAGGTAGTTGCACAGGAACGCCACCGGCTGGCCGTGGGTGCTGCGCAGCCGCTCCAGGACGACCACCTCGGCGCCCTCCGCGATCCCGAGCGCGGCCGCCACCTCGGCGCTCGCCGGGATCCGCTCGTTGCGCAGCACCCGCGTGGTGGGGCCCTGCCCTGCCGACTCCAGGTCGTCGTAGAGGCTGCTCAGCTCCAGCGGGCGTTTGACCTGGCTGTGCACCACCTGGGTGCCCACGCCCCGGCGGCGCACCAGCAGGCCCTTGTCGACGAGCGACTGGATGGCCTGGCGGACCGTGGGCCGGGACAGGCCGAGCCGCACGGACAGGTCGATCTCGTTGCCCAGGAGGTTGCCCGGGGCCAGGACGCCGTGCTCGATGGCCTCCTCCAGTTGCTGGGCGAGCTGGTAGTAGAGCGGCACCGGGCTGCCGCGGTCCAGGGCGAAGTCCAGGGTGTCGAGCGCCGGGACGGTCGCGGCGCGGGCGGAATCGCCGGTTCGGGCCACCGGGACACCTCCTTCCGTGGGTCGTGGGTTCAGTGGGTTCAGAGCTGGCGACGGCGCTCGGCGCGCTGCCGGTCGTAGTCCTCGCGGGCGCGCACGGCGGCCTCGCGGGAGGCGGTCTCGGCGACCGGCACGTCCCACCAGGCCTCGGCGCCGGGCGCGGTGGGCGCCGGGTCCGTCTCGACGTACACGCACGTCGGCCGGTCGCTCGCGCGGGCCGCGGCGAGGGCCTCGCGCAGCTCCCGCACGGTCTTGGCGCGCAGCACCTCCATGCCGAGGCTGGCCGCGTTGGCGGCGAGGTCGACCGGCAGCGGCGCGCCGGAGAAGGTGCCGTCGGCGGCGCGGTAGCGGTAGGCGGTGCCGAACCGCTCCCCGCCGACCGTCTCGGAGAGGCCGCCGATGGAGGCGTACCCGTGGTTCTGGATCAGGACCAGGTTGACCGGCAGGCCCTCCTGGACGGCGGTGACGATCTCGGTCGGCATCATCAGGTAGGTGCCGTCGCCGACCAGCGACCAGACCGTGACGTCCGGGGCGGCCTGCTGGACGCCGATACCGGCCGGGATCTCGTACCCCATGCAGGAGTAGCCGTACTCCAGGTGGTACTGGCGCGGCGAGCGGGCCCGCCACAGCTTGTGCAGGTCGCCCGGGAGCGAGCCGGCCGCGTTGATGACAACGTCGTCATCGCCGACGACGGAGTCCAGCGCGCCGAGCACCTGGGTCTGGGTCGGTACGGCGTCCTCGTCGTCGGCGCGGTAGGCGGCCTCCACCACCGCCTCCCAACGCTCCTTGCCCGCCCGGTACTCGGCCTCGTACGCCGCCGCCACGCGATGCCCGGCGAGGGCCTGCGTGAGAGCCGTGAGCCCGGTCCGGGCGTCGCAGACCAGCGGGTGCGCCGCCTGCTTGTGGGCGTCGAAGCCGGTGATGTTCACGTTCAGGAAGCGGACGTCCGGGTTCTGGAAGAGGGTGCCGGAGGCCGTGGTGAAGTCCGTGTACCGGGTGCCGACGCCGATGACCAGGTCGGCGGTGCGGGCGAGGTCGTCGGCGACGGCGGTCCCGGTGTGCCCGATCCCGCCGAGGTCGGCCGGGTGGTCGTGGCGCAGCGAGCCCTTGCCCGCCTGGGTGGAGGCGACGGGGATGCCTGTGGCCTCCACAAGGGCCCTCAGAGCGTCTTCCGCGCGGCTGTGGTGGACTCCGCCGCCCGCGACGATCAACGGCCGCTCAGCGGCCGTCACGGCGCGCACGGCGTCCGTCAGCTCCACCGGGTCGGGGGCCGGCCGCCGTACCCGCCAGACGCGCTCGGCGAAGAACTCCTCCGGCCAGTCGTACGCCTCGGCCTGGACGTCCTGGGGCAGGGCGAGGGTGACCGCGCCGGTCTCGGCCGGGTCGGCGAGCACGCGCATCGCGTTCAGGGCGGAGGGGATCAGCGCCTCGGGGCGGGTGATCCGGTCGAAGTAGCGGGAGACCGGACGCAGCGTGTCGTTCACCGAGACGTCGAACTCGGTCGGGTGCTCAAGCTGTTGCAGCAGCGGGTCGGGGGCGTGGCTGGCGAAGTAGTCGCCGGGCAGCAGCAGCACCGGCAGCCGGTTGACGGTGGCGAGGGCGGCGCCGGTCACCAGGTTGGTGGCGCCCGGGCCGATGGAGGTGGTCACCGCCTGCGCGGAGAGCCGGTCCAGCTGCCGCGCGTGCCCCACGGCCGCGTGCACCATCGCCTGCTCGTTGCGGCCCTGGTGGTAGGGCATCACGTCGCCGTACTCCAGGAGCGCCTGGCCGATGCCGGCGACGTTGCCGTGGCCGAAGATGCCCCAGGTGCCGGCGATCAGCCGGTGCCGGACGCCGTCGCGCTCGGTGTACTGGGCGGACAGGAACCGCACCAGTGCCTGGGCGACGGTCAGGCGGGTGGTCGGCTGGCTCATGGAGGACCTCATTCGGACGGGGTGGGGTACACCCGGCGGGAGCGGGTAGGGATGGCCTGCGTACGGCCTGTCGTGACGGTGTCGCGGGCCGGTGTCGCGGACTACGGTCGTACCTGGCTCCTCGAGGTGGGCGGGATGCCCCTCAGGTGTAGATCGGGGCAGGTCGCGCTGTCAATGGTTTGTACTTACATTCGGACCTGAATGTGAAATGATGTCTTAACAAAGTATTGACAGCGGGCCGCACAGGGACTTGTATCCCGTCCCAACACGCAGCACCGGCTCGGGCCGTCGCTTTTCGGCCCGGCCACGGATCCCTCGTGATCCCCCCTTTCCCCCCGGCGCACAGTGAGGTGCAGGAAAGATGGACCGCTCAGCCCGTACCCGTACGCGGAAACTGGCCCCCCTCGTCGCCGCGGTGGCGGCGGCAGCCCTGACCCTCGCCGGCTGCTCCAGCAGCTCCGGGGGCAAGAAGTCCGAGGAGGGCGGTGCGGCCGCCTCCGCGGGCAAGGCGAGCACTCCCCGCATGACGGTCGCGCTGGTCACCCACCAGGCTCCGGGCGACACCTTCTGGGACATCGTCCGCAAGGGCGCCGAGGCGGCCGCCGCCAAGGACAACATCAAGCTCGTCTACTCGGCGGACCCGAACGCGGGCAACCAGGCCAACCTGGTGCAGAACGCGATCGACCAGAAGGTCGACGGCATCGCGGTCACCCTCGCCAAGCCGGACGCCATGAAGGACGTCATCTCCAAGGCGTCCTCGGCGAACATCCCCGTGGTGGGGCTCAACTCCGGCCTGAGCGACTGGAAGAAGCTCGGTCTGCTGGAGTTCTTCGGCCAGGACGAGACGGTGGCGGGCGAGGCGCTCGGCAACCGGCTCAACACCGAAGGCGCGAAGAAGGTCGTCTGCGTCATCCAGGAGCAGGGCAACGTCGGCCTCACCCAGCGCTGCGACGGCGTGAAGAAGACGTTCTCCGGGACGACGGAGACCCTGTACGTCGACGGCACCTCCCCGACCTCGGTCAAGTCGACGATCACCGCCAAGCTCAAGCAGGACGGTGCCGTCGACCACGTGATCACGCTCGGCGCGCCCATCGCGCTGATCGCCGTCCAGTCGGTGTCCGACGCGGGCAGCAAGGCCAAGATCGCCACCTTCGACCTGAACAAGGACCTGACCGGCGCCATCAGCAAGGGGACGATCGAGTTCGCCGTGGACCAGCAGCCCTACCTCCAGGGCTACCTCGCGGTCGACTCGCTGTGGCTCTACAAGAACAACGGCAACTACAGCGGTGGCGGTGAGCAGCCGGTGCTGACCGGCCCGGCCTTCGTCGACAAGTCCAACGTCGAGAAGGTCGCCCAGTTCGCCGCGAAGGGCACCCGGTGATCGGCATGAGTCAGCAGCCAGCGCCGGCGGTGGCGACACCGCCGGCCCCCGGATCGCAGGAGAAGGACGGCCGTACCGCACAACGGCCGCTGGCCGTCAGGCTGCTGGCCCGGCCCGAGGTGGGCGTGTTCCTCGGCGCTGTCGCGGTCTACGTCTTCTTCCTGGTCGCGGCCCCGCCGGTGCGCGAGGCCAGCTCGATGGCGAACATCCTCTACCAGTCGTCGACCATCGGCATCATGGCCATCCCGGTCGCCCTGCTGATGATCGGCGGCGAGTTCGACCTCTCGGCCGGTGTCGCGGTGGTCACCTCCGCGCTCACCGCGAGCATGCTGGCCTACCAGCTGTCCATGAACGTCTGGGTGGGCGTGATCGCCGCGCTCGTCGTGTCGCTCGCCATCGGCTTCCTCAACGGCTGGCTGGTGGTCCGCACCGGACTGCCGTCCTTCCTCATCACCCTGGGCAGCTTCCTGATCCTCCAGGGTGTGAACCTCGCCGTGACCAAGCTGGTCACCGGCAACGTCGCCACCGACGACATCAGCAACATGGACGGCTTCGGCCAGGTCAAGAGCATCTTCGCCTCGACCTTCTCGGTCGGCGGCGTCGACGTGAAGATCACCATCGTCTGGTGGCTGGTCTTCGCGGCCATCGCCACCTGGGTCCTGCTGCGCACCAGGTACGGCAACTGGATCTTCGCGGTCGGCGGCAACAAGGACAGCGCCCGCGCGGTCGGCGTCCCGGTGAACTTCACCAAGATCTCGCTGTTCATGCTGGTCGGCTTCGGCGCCTGGTTCGTCGGCATGCACCAGCTGTTCTCCTTCAACACCGTGCAGTCAGGCGAGGGCGTCGGCCAGGAACTGATCTACATCTCGGCCGCGGTGATCGGCGGCTGCCTGCTGACCGGCGGCGCCGGCTCGGCGATCGGCCCGGTCTTCGGCGCCTTCATGTTCGGCATGGTGCAGCAGGGCATCGTCTACGCCGGCTGGAACCCCGACTGGTTCAAGGCCTTCCTCGGCGTCATGCTGCTCGGCGCCGTCATGATCAACCTGTGGGTCCAGCGCACCGCGACCAGGAGGTGACCCGATGACAGACAACACGACCGGAACACACGGCGCCATCCTCCAGGACACGGCGCCCACCGACGGCGGCCCCATCGTCGAACTGCGCGCCACGGGCAAGTCGTACGGCAACATCCGGGCCCTGCACGGTGTCGACCTCAAGGTCTTCGCCAACCAGGTGACCTGCGTCCTCGGCGACAACGGCGCCGGCAAGTCCACCCTCATCAAAATCATCTCGGGGCTGCACCAGCACACCGAGGGCGACCTCCTGGTCGACGGCGCCCCGGTGCGCTTCAACAGCCCGCGCGACGCCCTCGACAAGGGCATCGCCACCGTCTACCAGGACCTCGCCACGGTCCCGCTGATGCCGGTGTGGCGGAACTTCTTCCTCGGCTCCGAGATGACCAAGGGCCCCTGGCCCCTGCGCCGCCTCGACATCGCGAAGATGAAGGAGACCGCCGACCGCGAGCTGCGCAACATGGGCATCGTCCTCGACGACCTGGAGCAGCCCATCGGCACCCTGTCCGGCGGCCAGCGCCAGTGTGTGGCGATCGCCCGCGCCGTCTACTTCGGCGCCCGCGTCCTCATCCTGGACGAGCCCACCGCCGCCCTCGGCGTCAAGCAGTCCGGTGTGGTCCTGAAGTACATCGCCGCCGCCCGCGAACGCGGCCTGGGCGTCATCTTCATCACCCACAACCCGCACCACGCCTACATGGTCGGCGACCACTTCAGCGTCCTGCGCCTCGGCACCCTCGAACTCTCCGCCGAGCGCAGCGACATCACCCTCGAAGAGCTCACCAACCACATGGCCGGCGGCGCGGAGCTCGCGGCCCTGAAGCACGAACTCTCCCAGGTCCGCGGCGTCGACACGGAGGAACTGCCCGAGGAGGAGGATCTCACCGCCCCCGTGGCGACCGGCCCGGAGGGGAAGGCCTGACCATGGCGCGCGCGCTCGACCGCATCCGCGTCGGCTCGGCCCCGGACTCCCTGAGGTCCTGCGGCGCCTGACCGCCGCATCCCGGGGCCGCGCGGAGTGAATCCGCGCGGCCCCCGCGCGCCCCGCCGGGTTCGGGAACACCCGGCGGGGCGCGCGCGTTCACCGGACACGACGGCAGGATCCGTGGTCACGACGGGGAGGACGAACATGAGTCACGAGGAGACGGCCACCGAGGCGGCCCGGCGCAGCGAGCGGTTCGGAGCGCTGCCCGAGCGGATCCGCCCGGAGGACATGGTGGAGACCACACCGGCGGTCCGGCACGACCCGGACCGCGACGCCTACGACTCGGACGACTTCGCGGTCCGCTACGGCCTCTGAGCGGCCGGTGGGCCGACCGGGCGGCGCGGAGCCCGGTGCGGGGAAGACGCCGCTGCCGGGGAAAAGGGCGGCGGGGCGGGTGCCGGGACCGCGTGCTCGGTCCGGTGCCCGCCCCGCCGCCGTGCGCGGTGTCAGGCTCCGCGCACCTCTGCGATCGTCACCGGACGGTGCTCGTGCAGAGACAGGGTGCAGGCCTCGGCGATCCAGCCGGCCTCCAGGGCGTCCTCGACCGTGCAGGGGGAGGGCCGGGTGCCGGCCACGACCTCGGTGAACGCGGTCAGCTCGGCGCGGTAGGCGGCCGTGAAGCGGTCCATGAAGAAGTCGTGCGGAGTGCCCGCGGGGAAGGTCACGCCGGGCTCGACCGAGCGCAGCGGGAGCTTGTCCTCCAGGCCCACGGCGATCGAGTCCTGGAAGCCGTGCAGCTCCATCCGGACGTCGTAACCCCGGGCGTTGTGACGGGAGTTGGAGACCACCGCGATGGTGCCGTCGTCCAGGGTGAGGATGGCGCCGGTGGTGTCGGCGTCGCCCGCCTCCTTGATGTAGTCGGCGCCCCGGTTGCCGCCGACGGCGTACACCTCGGTGACCTCACGGCCGGTCACCCAGCGGATGATGTCGAAGTCGTGCACCGAACAGTCCCGGAAGATGCCACCGGACACCGCCACGTAGGCGGCGGGGGGCGGAGCCGGGTCCAGGGTGGTGGAGCGCACGGTGTGCAGCTTGCCCAGCTCGCCGCCCTGTACGGCGGCACGGGCGGCCACGAACCCGGCGTCGAAGCGGCGGTTGTACCCGATCTGGATCGGCACCCCCTTCCCCTGGACGGCCTTGAGGACCTCGACACCGTCGCTCATGTGCTTGGCGACGGGCTTCTCGCAGAAGACCGGGATGCCCGCCTCGACACCGGCCAGGATCAGGGCCGGGTGGGCGTCGGTGGCGGCGGCCACCACGATGCCGTCCACGCCGGCCGCGAGCAGCGCCTCCGGCGAGTCCACGACCTCGGCCCCGAACTTCTCGGCGGCGGCCTTGGCGGCGTCCGCGAACGGATCGGTGAACACCAGCGACTCGACGGCGTCGAGCCCGGCGAGGGTCTCGGCATGGAAGGCACCAATGCGGCCGAGGCCGAGGATTCCGATGCGCATGAGGGCGTTACTCCTTGAATGCTGGGTGGTGAGGCGCCCCCGAAGGGGCGCTGGGGGTACCCCGGCCGAAGGCTGGGGAAGGAACTGCGCGACGAGCCACGATGTGGCGGCAGGCGACAGACGGCACAGCGCGGCGGGCTCTCAGTCGAGACCGCCCAGGACGTTCTGGTCCCAGTCGATCACCGACCCGGTGACCACCCCCGACCGCTCCGACAGCAGGAACACCACGAAGTCGGCGATCTCGTCCGGCTGCCCCAGCTTCCCCATCGGGAGCCGCGCCGCCGCCTCCTCCAGCCAGTCGTCCCCCGCCCCGTGGAACTCCCGCTGGGTGGCGTCCTCGCCCTCCGTCGCCGTCCAGCCGATGTTCAGCCCGTTGATCCGCACCCGGTCCCAGCGGTGCGCGTGCGCCGCGTTGCGGGTCAGGCCGATCAGTCCGGCCTTCGCGGCGACGTACGGCGCGAGGAACGGCTGGCCGCCGTGCGCGGACGACGTGATGATGTTGACGACCGTGCCGGGCGCCTTGCGGCCGACCATGTCGGCCACCGCCGCCTGCATGGCGAAGAACGGCCCCTTGAGGTTGACCGCGATGTGCTGGTCGAACAGTTCCGGCGTGGTGTCCAGGAGGGTGCCCCGGGAGGTGAGCCCCGCCGCGTTGACCAGGCAGTCGATCCGGCCGTACGCGTCGACCACCTCGGCCACCGAGGACCTGGCCTGCTCGGCGTCGGCGAGGTCGGCCCGCACGTACCGGGCCTCGCCGCCTGCGGCGGACAGCTCGGCCACCAGGGCCTCGCCCGGCTCCGGACGGCGGCCGGTGACGGCGACCTTCGCGCCCGCCCGTACCGCCGCCCGCGCGACGGCCGCGCCGACGCCCTGGCTACCGCCGTTGACGAGGACGACCTTGTCGTCGAGAAGTCCCATGTCCGCTGTCCTTTCAGCTCTCGCGCCGGGCCGCGGCGGCCCGCAGTTCGTCCCGCAGCACCCGCGGCACCCAGTCCTCGCGCAGCGCCCGCCGCACCAGGTCCGCCTGCGAGGGCGGGGCCATCCCGTCGACCGGCGGGTCGCTGTCGAGGTTGGTCGGGAACGGGTAGCCCTCGGCGCTCGCGGCGACGACGTTCTCCAGCCATGCCTCGCCCGCGCCCTCCGAGCGGCGCCGGCGCAGCACCGGGTAGACCGCGTTGGCCACCGCCTCCCGGTCCACGGTCTCCATGGCCCGGCCGAAGGCCGAGGACACCTGGAGCAGGTTGGCCGTCCGGCGCACGTCGAGGGTCCGGTTGGTGCCGGCCGCGTGGAACACCGCCGGGTTGAAGAACGCCGCGTCCCCCTTCGCGAGGGGCAGCTGCACGTGCCGGGCCTTGAAGTAGGCCTGGAACTCGGGCCGGCGCCAGGCCAGATAGCCCGGCTCGTAGGTCTGGGAGTACGGCAGGTACAGCGTCGGCCCCGACTCCACCGGCATGTCGCAGTGCGCGACCGCGCCCTGGAGGGTGAGCACGGGGGAGAGGCGGTGCACATGCGCCGGATAGGCCGCGGCCTGCTCGTCGGAGAGGAAACCGAGGTGGTAGTCGCGGTGCGCGGTCTGCGCCGCGCCACCCGGGTTGACCACGTTGACCTGCGAGGTGATCTGGTAGCCGGGGCCGAGCCAGGCCCGGGAGACCAGGGCCACGATGTCGTTCGCGTAGTAGTCGGCGAACACCTCCGGGTCGTACAGCGCCGCCTTCTCCAGGGCGTTCCACACCCGTTCGTTGGCACCCGGTTTCGCGAAGTGGTCGCCGGCCCCCGCGCCCGACTCGTTCTGCTCGGAGATCAGCGCCTCGAACACCGCCGTGGCCCGGTCGACCACCAGCGGGTCGGGGAACGCGCCCTTGAAGACGACCACGCCGGGGCCGTCCGTCAGGGCGCGGACCAGTTCGGCCTGCACCTCACGGGCCGACCGCGCGCCGCGCAGCCGCTCGCTGTCGTACACGAGGACGTTCTCCGCCACGGCCGACGCGTGCGGGTAGTCGGCCGGGTCGGTGGTCCGCTCGACCAGCTCGCGGAAGGTGTCGAGGTCGCAGTCCTGCGACGACAGCCAGGAGCGGCCCGGTTCGGCTGCGAGGGACATCGGCGTCCTGCTTTCGGTCACGGTCACGGCCACGGCCGGAGCCGGGGGTACGGCCACGGGAGCGGCGGGGCTCTGTCATTGTTGTCATTACAAACCCGTCGAACAATCGGCAGCAGGCCATCAAAAACCCCTCAAGGAGTCAGGCCGTGGGCCATCCCTTCCCGATCCGTGAGATCGCACGTCAGGCCGGGCTCAGCGAGGCCACCGTGGACCGGGTGCTGAACGGCCGCGGCGGGGTGCGGGAGAGCACCGAGCGGGAGGTGCGGCAGGCGATCGCCGATCTGGACCGGCAGCGCACCCAGGTCCGGCTGGTCGGCCGTACCTTCATGGTCGACATCGTGATGCACGCGCCCGAGCGGTTCACCACGGCCGTGCGCTCCGCGCTGGAGGCGGAACTGCCGGCACTGCATCCCGCGGTGGTGCGCTCCCGGTTCCACTTCCGGGAGACCGGGCCGGTCGGGGACCTGGTGCAGACGCTGGACCGGATCGCCAGACGCGGCTCCCAGGGCGTGATCCTCAAGGCACCGGACGTGCCCGACGTGACCGCGGCCGTCGGGCGGCTGAGGTCGGCGGGGATCCCGGTCGTCACCCTGGTCACCGACCTGCCCGCCAGCGGCCGGCTCGCCTACGTCGGCAGCGACAACCGCGCCGCGGGTGCCACCGCCGCCTACCTGATGGGCCAGTGGCTCGGCGACCGGCCCGGCAACGTCCTCACCAGCCTCAGCAGCGGTTTCTTCCGCAACGAGGAGGAGCGCGAGATGGGCTTCCGCAGCGTCATGCGGGCCACCCATCCCGAGCGCGCCCTGGTGGAGATCGCGGAGGGACAGGGACTGGACGCCACCCAGTACGAGTTGGTCCGCGCCGCCCTGGAACGCGACCCGGAGATCCGCGCCGTCTACTCGATCGGCGGCGGCAACAACGCCACCCTGCGGGCCTTCGCCGAACTGGGGCGCGAATGCGTGGTGTTCGTCGCCCACGACCTCGACCACGACAACACCCGGCTGCTGCGTGAGCACCGGCTGTCCGCGGTCCTCCACCACGACCTGCGCCAGGACATGCGCGAGGCCTGCCACCTGGTGATGCGCGCCCAGGGCGCGCTGCCCCCGGCGGGTCCGAGCCTGCCGTCGGCGATCCAGGTGGTCACGCCGTACAACATGCCCGCCTCCGTGGCCCGCTGAGCACGCTCAGAGGTTGATCGCGTACGCCTTGCGCAGCGTCTCGTGCACCGTCCACGTCGTACGGTCGCCCGCGCGCAGCACGGCCATGTCCCCGGGGCCCACCCGGAAGGTCTCCCCGCCCTCGACCGCGATCGTCGCCGAGCCGCTGACCACCACGAACAGCTCGTCCGCCTCGGTGTCGGTGACCACCCCCGGGGTGATCTGCCAGATGCCGCGGACCTGCCTGCCGTCGGCCGACTCCCAGACCACCTTCCCGGTCACCTCGGGCGTGCCGGACACGATCTGCGCCGGGTCGAGCGGGTCGGGTTCGAGGTCGGCGTCCGGGATGTGCAGGGCGAAGCTGTGGGTCGTCATACGCCGACCCTAGCGAGCCGGCCGGGCGCCCGGCCGTGGACAGGGTGTGGGACGTCGGACCTGGTGGCAGGACACTTCGTCGGGCCGCCGGACGGGCGGGCGCGGTCCGGACGGACGGGCGGGGGAGACCCGTCCGGACTGGCGGGGGCGATCCGGGCGGGTGATCGTGGTGGACATGGCTGACCCGACGCCGCCCGCGGCCCGGCCGCGTGCGCACGACACCCGCGAGGCCGTGCTGTTCGGCGGGGTCTACGGCGCCGTGCTGGCCTGCTCGATGGTCGCCGCGCTCACCCAGTACGGCCACACCTCCGCCGCCAGCCGCAGTTACGACGCCGTGTGGCTGCTGGTCACCGCCTGCGCCTCCGCGCTGGCCCACGGCTACGCCCACCACATCGCCGAGCGTGTCCCGTACCGGCACTGGGACCTGCTGCACAGTCTGGCCGAGGAATGGCCGCTGGTCGTCGCCGTGCTGCCGACGGTCTTCCTGCTCGCGGGCGCCGGCTGGGGCTGGTGGCCGGCCAAGGGTGTCGAGTACCCGGCGTTCTACCTGAACATCGCGATCCTGTTCGGCCTCGGCCTGGTCACGGCCCGCTGGTCCCGGCGGAGTTGGTTCGCGGCCGTGCTCATCGGCATGGTCGACGCGTTGCTCGGGGTGATCGTGGTGGTCGCCAACGCGTTCATCAAGTAGACCCGGGACCGAATCCGGTTCATTGAACGGTAAACGGGTTTACGATCACCGAAGGGCACTGTTCCTCCGGGCAAGGAGCCGGCATGACAACCGAGGAAGCGGTCACCGCGGAGGCCGTCGAGAGCTTGCGGGCCACCGCGGACCCCCGGCTGCGCGAGCTGCTCGGCGCGCTGATCCGCCATCTGCACGCCTTCGCGAGCGAGACCCGGCTGACCCGGCACGAGTGGGAGGCGGCGGTCGCGTTCCTCACCGCGACCGGGCAGACGTGCACGGACACCCGGCAGGAGTTCATCCTCCTCTCCGACGTGCTCGGCCTGTCCATGCTGGTCGAGACGGTCAACGGGCACAGTGCCCCCGGCAGCACCGAGTCGACCGTGCTCGGCCCCTTCCACATGACCGAGTCGCCGGTCCGGGAACTCGGCGCCGACATCGACCTCGTCGGCACCGGCGAGCCCTGTGTGGTCAGCGGTGTCGTCCGGGCCGCCGACGGCACCCCGCTCCCCGGCGCGGTCCTGGACGTGTGGCAGGCCGACCCGCACGGCTTCTACGACGTGCAGCAGCCCGGCGTGCAGCCGGCCGGCAACGGACGCGGCCTGTTCACCGCGGACGACGAGGGCCGCTTCTGGTTCCGCACCTGTGTGCCCAGCGCCTACCCGATCCCCACCGACGGCCCGGTGGGCGCCCTCCTGAAGGCGACCGGGCGGCACCCCTACCGGCCCGCGCACATCCACTTCATCGTCTCCGCCGAGGGGCACGAACCGGTCACCACGCACATCTTCGTCGCCGGCGGCGAGTACCTGGACTCGGACGCGGTGTTCGCGGTGAAGGAGAGCCTGGTCAAGGACTTCACCCCGACCGACGACCCGGCCCTGGCGAAGGAGTTCGGGGTGGCGAACCCCTTCCGGCACGCCCGCTTCGACCTGGTCCTGGAACGCCCGTGAACCCCTCCGGCCCTTCCAGCCCTTCCGGCCCCTCCGGCTCCTTCGACTTCGTGTACGAGGCGCGGCCCGCCCGGGTCGTCTTCCGGCCCGGCGCCGCGCTCACCGCGACCGCCGAGGAGGCCCGGCACCTGGGCCTGCGGCGGCTGCTCGTGCTCAGCGGCGAGCGGGGCGCGGACACCGCGCGGGCCGTCGCCGACTCGCTCGGACCGGCCTGCGCGGGGCTGCACACCGGCGCCCGGATGCACGTCCCCGCGGAGGTGGCCGACCAGGGCGTGGCGGCCGCGCGGGCCGCGGGCGCCGACGGCTGCGTGGCGGTCGGCGGCGGATCGGCCATCGGTCTCGGCAAGGCCATCGCCCTGCGCACCGGCCTGCCGCTGATCGCCGTGCCCTCCACCTACGCGGGCTCCGAGATGACCCCGGTGTGGGGCCTGACGGAGCACGGCGTCAAACGCACCGGCCGCGACCCCGTCGTGCTGCCCCGCAGTGTCGTGTACGACCCCGAGCTCACCCTCACCCTGCCCGTCCCGCTCTCGGTGACCAGCGGGATCAACGCCCTCGCGCACGCGGTGGAGGCGCTGTACGCGCCGGACGGCTCGCCGCTGGTCGCGCTGATGGCCCAGGAGGGCGTACGGGCGATGGCGGACGCGCTGCCCGGCATCGCCGCCGCCCCGGACTCCGTACCGGCCCGCTCCCGCGCCCTGTACGGCGCCTGGCTCTGCGGGGCCTGCCTCGGGGCCACCACCATGGGCCTGCATCACAAGCTCTGCCATGTCCTCGGCGGCACCTTCGGGCTCCCGCACGCCGAGACCCACACGGTCGTGCTGCCGTACGTGCTCGCCTTCAACGCGCCGGCCGTACCGGAGGCGGCGGCCGCGGTGGGGCGGGCGCTGGGGGCCGTGGACGCGCCGGCCGCCCTCCAGGAGCTGGCCGGGGGCCTCGGTGCGCCGCGCTCACTTGCCGAACTGGGCCTGAAAGAGGCCGACTTGGCGGTGGCCGCGGCGCAGGTTGCCGGGCAGGCGTACGCGAATCCGCGGAGCGTCACGGCCGAGGACGCGTCGGGTGTGTTGCGGGCGGCGTACGAGGGCAGGTCCGTGCGCCACGGTGGGATCGGGTGAGGGGGCGCCCCTGACGGGGCGTTCAGCGCACCGCTCGTACTCCGTCCAGGGCGATGGACATGACGCGGTCGCGCTGGGCTTCGTCCTCGAAGGCCGTCGCCGTGATTCCGGAGACCATCCGCAGCAGGTCGCCGATCTCCATGTCGGTGCGGACCACGCCCGCCTTCTGGGCCCGTTCCAGCAGCGGGCCGCCCGCCGCGTACATCGAGTCCCGGCAGGCCGAGAAGATCTCCGACTCGTCGTTGAGCGCCTCGCGCACCGCCCGCTTGGTGACCACGTAGCCCGTGAAGCGGTCCAGCCAGGACGTCAGCGCCTCCCACGGTTCCTGCCCGGCCAGTTCCACGGCGGCCCGGCACAGCGCGTTGACCTCGTCCGCGTAGACGCTCTCGAAGAGGTCGCGGCGGGTGGGGAAGTTCCGGTACAGGGTGCCGATCCCGACCCCCGCGCGGCGCGCCACGTCCTCCAGGGAGACGTCCGCGCCGTGCTCGGCGAACGCCTCCCGGGCGGCCGCGATCAGCGCGTCGTAGTTGCGGGCCGCGTCCTTCCGGTGAGGTCTGCGGGACGCGACGATCTCACTGACGGGGAACGGGCTGTCCGTCATTGCTTGCCTCCCGCGTGACAGGGATGAACCGGAGGGGTTCCTCGACTTCGGTTGAAGCGGAGGGTTACCTCCGCTAGAGTGGAGGAGTACCTCCACTTTAGCAGTGCGGAGTGGCAGGGCCATGGTCGGACGCGACCTGTGCCCGCCCTCGCGCACGCTCATCGACATCTCTCCCGTCTCCTTCCGATTTCGGAGAGGCTCCTTCATGCCCCGGAAGTCCACCCGCCTCACCTTCGCGGTCCTCGCGACCGGTGCGGGCGTGTTCTCCATGCTCCAGTCGCTGGTCGCGCCGGCCCTGCCGACCGTCCAGCACGCGATGCACACCTCGCAGTCCACCGCGACCTGGGTGATGACGGCGTACCTGCTGTCCGCCTCGGTCTTCACCCCCATACTCGGCCGGGTCGGCGACCTGACCGGCAAGAAGCGCAGCCTGGTCGCCGTCCTGGTCGCCGTCCTGGCGGGCTGTCTGCTCGCCGCCCTCGCCCCGAACATCGGTGTGCTGATCATCGCCCGGGTCGTCCAGGGCGTCGGCGGCGCCCTGTTCCCGCTCTCCTTCGGCATCATCCGGGACGAGTTCAGCCCGGCCGAGGTCAGCGGCAGCATCAGCAACCTCTCCGCGGTGATCGCGGCCGGCGGTGGCGTCGGCATCGTGGCCGCCGGTCCGATCGTCTCGGCGCTGGACTACCGGTGGCTGTTCTGGATCCCGGTCGCCGTCGTCGCCGTGACCGTCCTGATCGCCGCCCGCTATGTCCCCGAGTCGCCCAAGAAGGCCGAGGGCAGCGTCAGTTGGCTCGGCGCCGGGCTGCTCTCCGCCTGGCTGGTGGCGCTGCTGCTGCCGCTCAGCCAGGCCGGCCAGTGGGGCTGGGGCTCGGCCAGGGTGCTCGGCCTGTTCGGCACGGCCGTGGTGCTGTTCGCGGTCTGGCTGCTGACCGAGTCCCGGTCCGCGACCCCGCTCATCGACCTGCGTGTGATGCGGCTGCCGGCCGTCCGGACCACCAACGCGGCGGCCCTGCTGTTCGGCGCGGGCATGTACGCGATCTGGTCCTTCCTGCCCGGCTTCGTCCAGACCCCGGGCACGGCCGGCTACGGCTTCGGTGCCACCGTCACCGAGTCCGGTCTGCTCCTGCTGCCGATGCTGATCGCCATGTTCCTCTCCGGCGTCGTCGGCGGCCGTCTCGAACCCCGCGTCGGCGCCAAGGCGCAGCTCACCACGGGTGCCGCGCTGGGCGCGCTGGCCTGCGGGTTCCTCACCCTCTGGCATGACGAGCGGTGGCAGATCGGTGTCGTCGCGGGGCTCTTCGGCCTCGGTATCGGGCTGGCCTTCGCCTCCATGGCCAACCTCATCGTCGGCAGCGTCCCGCCCGAGCAGACCGGCGCCGCGACCGGCATGAACGCCAACATCCGCACCATCGGCGGCTCCATCGGCGCCGCGCTCACCAGCGTCCTGGTCACCGGCCGGCTCCAGTCCTCCGGACTGCCGTACGCCTCCGGGTACACCCACGCCTGGGCCCTGCTGACCCTGTTCTGCCTGACGGCGGCCGGAGCCGCACTCCTCGTCCCGGTCCGCCGCACCGGCCGGATCACCGGCCCGGTCCCGGAACGGACGGCGGCAGCACCCGTACGTGTGCGGTAGTGTTGACCTGCGTGATCACGCGGAACCTCCCGCGTGACTCCGCAGCGGGACGTGGCGCAGCTTGGTAGCGCACTTGACTGGGGGTCAAGGGGTCGCAGGTTCAAATCCTGTCGTCCCGACTGGAGACAGTCGCAGGCCGAGGGCCGGTTCAGGAGACATCCTGAACCGGCCCTCGGCCGTTTTGGCCGTCGGCGATGCCGGCGCCGCCGAGGGCGGGCACGGTGTTCTCCGGGCGGGTCAGGGAGCGGGCGCCGAGGCGGAACTGGGCGAGCTTGTCCACGATGGTCCGGCCGACCGGGAGGTGCCCCCAGACGCTGATGCCCTGGTGGGTGCTGGGCTCCCAGGTGGTCTCGTCGATGACGAGGGGGTTCCAGCCGACCTCCCATTCGAAGCCGGAGGGGGTGCGGGCGTAGTACGACAGTTCGCGGTCGTTGGTGTGCCGGCCGACGGACAGCGCCATGTCGAAGCCGAGTTCGTGGACGCGCTGGTAGCTGCGGGCGACGTCGTCGAGGGTGGCGGCCTGGACGTTGAGGTGCTGGACGCGGGTGCGGACCGGGTCGACCGGCAGGCCGCGGACGTTGGCCACCGCGATGGAGTGGTGGCGTTCGTTGACGCGCAGGAAGCGGATCCTGAGCCGGACGCCGCTGATGGTCTCCTCGATGACGTCGGTCAGGCGGGCGTCGAGGAGCGTGTCGAAGTACCCCCGGATCCGCGACGGCCCGGTGGAGGTCAGGGCGATGTGGCCCAGGCCGGCAGCTCCGGTGACGAAACCGGAGGCGAGCATGCGCAGCGGCTCGGCGGACCTCGTCGGGGTGGTGCAGAGCTCCTGCGTGATGCCTTTGGGCCCGGGGAACCGCACCAGGCGTTCGACGCCGCGCAGGGCCGCCTCCTCCTCGGTACCGGTGACCAGGGGCACACCGTGGGCGCGGACGCGGGCCTCGATGCGCTCGAAGGCGGTGTGGTCGTCGACGTGCCAGCCGGTGGCCACGACGTCTTCGGCCGGACCGCGCCGCAGCAGGAAACGGCACTCCCGGTCGTCGAGGCGGAAGCGCATCAGGTCGCGGGAGAGCGCGTCGTGGTGCATGCCGATGGCGTCGGTGCCGAAGCGCCGCCAGTCGGCGAGGCGGTCGGTCTCGATGACGAGGTGGCCGAGGTGGACGGCGCCGAAGACGGACCGGGCGGCCTGCCCGTCGTCCCCGGTCATCGGCGGCCCGCCAGGAAGTCCGCGCAGAGGCGGTTGAACAGGCCGGCCCGTTCGAACTGCACCCAGTGCCCGGTGTTCGCCACCAGGTAGAGGTCGCAGTCGGGCATGCGGTCGGCCAACAGGCGTGCGCCGGACGGGCGGTTGACCCGGTCCTCGGCGCCCCACAGCACGAGGGTGGGCACGGGCAGCCGCCGCAGCCGCGGGTCGCGGGTGAAGTCGGTCCGCCACAGGGCGCGCAGTGCGCCCGGTCCGGCCGGACGCCTCAGGGGCGGAGCGGCGACCACCTCGGGGTCGATGCTGGCCCGGTAGCGCTCGTCGATGACCGACTCCGGGACGCCGGCGGCGTTGAAGACCAGGTGGTGGCGGATGAACCTCTCCAACTTCAGCCGTGACGGGCCGTCGCCTGAGTAGTAGTCCTGGACACCCCCGACCGGGTCGACCGCACGGTCGGGCAGCGGTACATCGTGGCGGCCACCGAGGACGGCACCATTCCCGTGTGCGGCGCGAACTGGGCCCCGGACGACACCTGGCAGGAGTTCCGACAGGCTTTCGGGGGCGCGGGCCCGTGGCGGCGCACCGCGGCCTGGCGCGCACGCCATGCCGTGCGCCCGGGCGCGGTGGCCGCCGCCTGTCCGGGCCGTCGGGGGAAGAGGATGCTTACCCGGGTCGGCCCTCGGCAACGGGCCGGAAGCCAAGGGGGGAATGTGCCATACCTTCGCCGTGTCATCACGTTCACCGCGGTGTTCGCCGCCGCACTGGGCTCGTCCTTACTTCCCGCCGCAGCAGCCGCGCAGGCCACAGCAGCGCGGGCCGGCGGCGCGACGGCCGTCCACCGCCTCGAACCGTCCGCGGCCACCCAGTACCGGGGCCGGCTGCTGCCCGGCGGGCGCCTCAACCCGGGGGACCGGCTCGTCAGTCCGAACGGGCTCAACGTCCTCGTGATGCAGCAGGACGGCAACCTGGTCGAGACCATCCCGCGCGGCCGCGTCGTCTGGCAGAGCGGCACCCACGACCCGTACTCCGTGCTGTTCATGCAGAACGACGGCAACCTGGTGGTGGTCGCGCCCGGCAACCGCCCGGTCTGGGCGTCCGGCACCGCCCGCCGTCCGGGCTCGGACCTGGAACTCCAGGACGACCGGAACCTGGTCGTCTACGCGCCCGGCCATGTCGCCGTCTGGGCGAACAACACCGCCGGCCAGCCCTGAGCGGCCGAACGGTGAGCCCTCGACCGGCGGCTCTGGACCGGCGGTCCTGAGGCCGGCGGCGCTGGGCGCTAGTCGAACTGGCTCGGCATCGGGGCCGGGGTCTTGCCGGCGAGCACGTCCTTGAGGCGCTGGGCGCCGTTCTGTACCGCCAGCGTGGTGCTGTCGTGGTCGACGGCGTCCAGGGCGCCGTTGGTGACGGCCGCCCCGGACGCGCCGATCCGCAGCACCGCGACATCGGTGACGTAGGTGACGGGCTGCCCCTCGCTGGTGCCCTGCACGGTCACCGTCAGGGCCGCCCGGCCGTCGCCCACGTCCGGGACCTGCGCCGAGACGACCTGGATCGTGCGCTTGTCGCCGTTCTTGCCGGTGGCCGTGAACTGGTTGCACTTCTCCGGCAGACTCTTCAGCCAGGTCAGCGTGGAGTTGAGGCTGTCCGAACCGTAGTCGCCGACCTGGTACAGCATCCGGGCGGTGTCCGAGGTGAAGCCGCGCAGCGCGGAGGCGCCCGAGGCGCGGCCGAGCAGACTGTCGGAGTACAGGCCGTCGAGCAGCCGCTGGCAGTCGGCCGCGTCGGCCTTGGCGGTGAGGAACGCGGCCACGTCGACCTTGCCGACCAGCATGGTGTTGCGCCAGGTCGCGGCGTCCGTGGCCAGCTGCCAGTTGTCCTCGACGTCGGCCGGCGTGATCAGCGCCGCCTGCGCGCCCGCCCCGGTGAGGGCGGGGGTCGGCGACGGGGACGCGGGGGAGCGCTCGGCGGCGGGCGAGACGGCCGCGGCTCCGGAGCCGTCGCTCCCGCCCGAACAGGCGGCGGTGGCGAGCAGGGCCCCCGCCGCCAGGGCCGCGGCGACCACACGCGCGGGTCGGGACGGACGGGTCATGGCGGCTGCCTCCTCGGGAACGCGGTACGTCCCTCCACGGAAGGCGCCGCTGCGCCCTCGCGGGGAACGCGGGTACGTCCTTCCACGCCACCATCCGTTCCGGCCGCCGACCACCCGCGCGTGCCGTTCGGGTGAGCGCCGGGGACGCGGGGGAGCCGTGCACCACCGCCGGCGGGGCGAAGCCGGTGTCCCAGGCGTGGACGCCCTCTTGACGCCGGGCGGAGCCGGATCGACACTCCAGTTGGGAATCCTATAGAAAAGGTAGGGAAAGATGGATCGGCTGCGCGCGGTCACCGGCACGGAGCGCCGAGAGTGCCGTACGCCCTGGCCGGCTTCCCTGTTCAGGTCCCCGCTGCTCACCTCCCGGCTGCACATCGACCTGCTGCGGGTGTGCAGCGCCATCAGCCGTACGGGTTGACCGCCCGCGCCTCGCCGCCCGGTACGACCGCCCGCGCCCCGCCGCCCGGTACGACCGCCCGCGCCCCGCCGCCGGGCACGACCGCCCGCGCTTCGCCGCCGCCCGCGCACCGTCGCCCGGGCCGGCGCCCGCCCACCGACGAACGCTTCCGCCGCGCGTACGTCCACGCGCCCGTACCCGGGGAGACGCATGTCCATCACTCCACTCGCCGCCCTTCCGTCCGTCCGCACCGCGCCCGCCTTCCGCGGCCGCATCGGACGGGACGCGCGCAGCGGTCACTACGCCGTGCCGGGCCGCTACCGGCTCCACCTCGCCACGGCCTGTCCCGACGGCCTCCGCATCGCCGTCGGCCACAGCCTGCTCGCCCTCGACGACTGTTGTCCGGTGACCTTCCTGCCCGCCGTCCCGGACCACCCCGACGGCAGCCACACGGCACTGCGCCCGCTGTACGAGGCCAGCGCCCACCGCTACTCGGGACCGGCCCTCGCACCGGTGCTCAGCGACGACTGGTCGGGCCGGATCGTCTCCACTCACGGCCGGGACATCCTGCGCGACCTCGACCGGCACTTCGGCGACGGCGTCACGCGCCTGTACCCGTGCGGTGCCGAGGCCGAGATCGAGGCGGTCGAGCGACTGTGCGCCGAGGACATCGAACAGGCCGCGCAGCGTGCCGGCCGGGAGGGCGGCGACCCACGGGCGCTGGAGACCCTGCTCGCCGCGCTGGGCGAACTGGAGCACCGGCTCACCGGCGTCGAGTTCCTGGTCGACGGTCGACTGACCGCTGCCGACGTCGAGTTGTGGGTGACCCTGGTGCAACTCGACACCGTGCACCGCAACCACCTGGACGCCTCCGCCGTGCACCGCGTCGCCGACCACCCGGTGCTGTGGGCCTACGCCCGGCGGCTTGCCGCGCACCCGGCCTTCGGCATCCACCTCGACCTCGACGGCATCGCCCGCCGCCACCACGGCCGTTGCCAGGGCCTGGAAGCCGCCGGCGCGGCCGTCCAGATCCTGGACTGGGCCGGACATGCCGCGGACGCTTCCCGCAGGTGAGAGCCGATTCAACTGTTCCGCCAACTGGACAGGCGTTGACATTTCTTCGGGCGGCTGCCTAACTTACGGACCAGAACGGTCAAGAGCGTCAGCATCAAGCCCTGGCTTGCTGACCGGCAACCCTCGCACCGCGGTGGGGTGCCCCAGGTGACGACCCGACCGAATGACGACGTTCGGTAAGCGCGCGGCCCAGCGGGCCACCAAGTGACAGGTGACGGACATGTACGCAGCTTCCAGCACGGCCCCGCGCCGCGCCGCGGGCTGCGTACAGCCGTACCCGAGTCCGCTCGTCGCCGACCGTGCCGTCGACCTGCTCCGTGTCAACAGCGCCCTGTGTAGCGCGTGTACCGCACCGGGCTGTGCCCGCTGTCGGGTCTGACCAGGCTTTCCCGCCCCGCACCCGCAGCATCGCGCCTCAGCGTTCCTGACGAAAGCACCGGCCGTCCGGTGTGACGCCGCCCGCCCAGCCTCCGTGTCCCCCGCGCCCCCGCGCCCCGTGCCGTGCCCGAACACGGCACGGTGCCGCGTGCCCGGCCGCGGGACCCGAGGTGTCCGACTCCGCCGGAGCCCGCCATGAGTGAACCCCCAGGCGCCACCCTCGCCCCCGAGGCGCCGTCCGCCGCCGACGAACCCCCAAAGCCCCTCGCCGCCCAGCGCGTTCAGCCGCTGCGCAGGCCAGGGCGCTGGATAGCCACCGCCGTAGTCCTGGTCCTGGTCGCCCAGTTCGCGCACGGACTGGTGACCAACCCCTTCTACCAGTGGGACCGCTGGGGCTACTGGTTCCTGCGGCCGACCATCCTCGACGGGCTGGTCATCACCCTCGAAGTCACCGCCTACAGCGCGGTGTTGGGACTCATAGGCGGCGTCCTGCTCGCGCTGGCCCGGCTCTCGAAGAGCCCGGTGCTGCGTGCGGTCAGCTGGACCTACGTCTGGGCGCTGCGCTCCATACCGCTCATCGTCGTCCTGCTCTTCCTCTACAACTTCAGCGCCCTGTACAAGACGTTGAGCGTCGGCGTCCCCTTCGGGCCGGCCTTCTTCTCCTTCGACGAGTCGAAGCTCGCCACCGACATGGTGATCGCCGTCGTCGGCCTGAGCCTCAACGAGGCGGCCTACGCGGCCGAGGTGGTCCGCGGCGGCATCCTCTCCGTGGACCAGGGCCAGCACGAGGCGGCCGCCGCGCTCGGACTGCCCAAGGGCTACCAGTTCCGGAGGATCGTCTTCCCGCAGGCGCTCAGGTCGATCATCCCGAACTACGTCAACCAGCTCATCGGTCTCATCAAGAGCACCTCGCTGGTCTTCTACGTCTCGCTGCTCGACCTCTTCGGCACCGCGCAGAGCATGGGCTCCACCTACCCCGGCGACATCGTGCCGCTGCTGCTGGTGGTCACCGTCTGGTACCTGATCCTCACCAGCGTCGTCTCCGTGATCCAGTTCTACGTCGAGCGGTACTACGCCCGGGGCGCCACCCGCTCGCTGCCGCCGACCCCCTGGCAGAAACTGCGGGCCGGCCTCACCGACCTGCGCGCCCGCGTCCGCCGGGAGGCCGCCGTATGAGCATCACCGACACCCTGGAGACGGCACCCGCCGCCCTGGAGATCCACGACGTCCACAAGTGGTACGGCGCCCACCGGGTCCTCGACGGCGTCGACCTGACCATCCGCCCCGGCGAGGTCACCGTCATCCTCGGCCCGTCCGGCTCCGGCAAGTCCACGCTCCTCAGGGTCATCAACCACCTGGAGAAGCCCGAGATCGGTTACGTCAGCGTCAACGACGAACTGATCGGCGTGAAACGGCAGGGCGAGAGACTCAAGGAGCTGAGCGAACGCGCCATCCTGGCCCAGCGCAGCCGGATCGGCTTCGTCTTCCAGAACTTCAACCTCTTCCCGCACCTGACCGTGCTGGACAACGTGGCCGCCGCCCCCGTCGCCACCGGCAAACTGACCAAGCCCGAGGCCCAGGCACTGGCCAAGGAGCTCCTCGAACGCGTCGGCCTCGGCGAACGCGTCGGCGCCTACCCGCGGCAGCTCTCCGGCGGACAGCAGCAGCGCGTCGCCATCGCCCGCGCCCTCGCCCTGCGCCCCGGCGTCATCCTCTTCGACGAGCCCACCTCCGCGCTCGACCCCGAACTCGTCGGGGAGGTCCTCTCCGTCATCAAGGACCTGGCCACCAGCGGCACCACGCTCGTCATCGTCACCCACGAGATCGGCTTCGCCCGCGAGATCGCCGACCGGGTCGTCTTCATCGACGACGGCAGGATCGTCGAGCAGGGGCCGCCCTCCGAGGTCCTCGACAAGCCGCGGCACGAGCGGACCAGGGACTTCCTCAGCAAGGTCCTCTGAACCGCCGCACCCCAGACCTCCCCGCACCCAAGACCTCCCCCCACGCCCTCACCCTCATCACCGGCACCGACAAGGAACCGCCATGTCTACCCACTTCACCCGACGCAGCCTGATCAGAGGCATCACCGCGGCCACCGCCGTCGCCTCCCTCGCCACCGGGCTCGCCGCCTGCGGGGGCGACAGCGACGCGGCCACCACCACCGACAGCGCCAAGTCCGGGGAGGTCGTCGTCGGACGGGTCTCCAACGGCGCCGCCACCCAGACCACCATCAAGGTCTCCGAGGTCAAGTCCATCAGCGCGGAACTGCCCGCGGCCGTCCGCAAGAGCGGCAAGCTGGTGATCGGTGAGGGCGCCCTGCCCGCCGGCTTCCCGCCGCTGGCATACGTCGGCAGCGACCAGAAGACCCTCACCGGCTCCGAACCCGACCTCGGCCGCCTGGTCGCCGCGGTCTTCGGACTCCAGCCGGAGATCAAGAACTTCACCTGGGAGAACATGTTCGTCGGCATCGACAGCGGCAAGGTCGACGTGGCGCTCTCCAACATCACCGACACCGAGGAGCGCAAGAAGAAGTACGAGTTCGCCTCCTACCGGCAGGACAACCTCGCCTTCATCGTGCCGAAGAAGAGCACCTGGAACTTCGACGGCAACTACGAGAATCTCGCGGGCAAGACGGTCGCCGTCGGCTCCGGCACCAACCAGGAGAAGATCCTCCTGGAGTGGCAGTCGAAGCTCGCCAAGGAGGGCAAGAAGCTCACCGTCAAGTACTTCCAGGACAGCACCAGCACCTTCCTGGCCCTGAACAGCGGGAAGATCGACGCCTCGTTCGGCCCCAACCCCGGCTTCGCCTACCACAACAAGCAGACGGCGAACACGCCCAACGCCACCCGCACCGCGGGCACCTACTCCGGCGCCGGCGCCAGCCTCCAGGGCCTGATCGCGGCCACCGCCAAGAAGGACAGCGGCCTCGCCAAGCCCCTTGCCGACGCCATCAACTACCTGATCAAGAACGGTCAGTACGCCCAGTGGCTCAAGGCCTACAACCTCTCCAACGAGGCCGTCGCCAAGTCCGAGGTCAACCCGCCCGGACTGCCGCTCGACAACTCGTGACCGCCCGCACCAGCACGCCCGGCGGCTTACCAGGAAGGACTTCGCCTCCGTGACCGTCCAGACCGACTTCCGCGGAGGCGGAGCCCCCCTCACCCCCGACACCACACCGCTCGACAACGCCGTCTGGGCCGCCCTCACCGGCCCGCACGCCCACCTCGCGGAGAGGTTCGGCAGGGCCGCCCGCTACCCCGACGACGTCTACGCCTACGCGGCCCTCGCCGACGCCGCCGACCCGGCCGCCTGGGCCGATCTGCACACTCTCGTCGGCCCCGGGACGACCGTGAAGATCAAGCCCGTCGAGCAGGCACCGCCCGGCTGGGAGGTGGTCGGCGGCGGGCGGGGCGTCCAGTTCGTGGACACCGCGCTGCGGGCCGAGCCCGACCCGGAGGCGGTACGGCTCGGACCGCACGACGTGCCCGAGATGCTGGACCTGGTCGCTCGCACCGAGCCCGGCCCGTTCCGTACCCGGACCATCCAGATGGGCCGCTACCTCGGCATCCGGCACCGGGGCCGGCTGATCGCCATGGCGGGAGAGCGGCTGCGGCCACCCGGCTGGACCGAGATCAGCGCCGTCTGCACCGACCCGGACCATCGCGGCCGGGGCCTGGCCACCCGCCTGGTCCGCGCGGTCGCCGCCGGCATCCGGGAGCGCGGGGAGACCCCGTTCCTGCACGCGGCCCCGGACAACGCGACAGCCATCCGGCTCTACGAGTCGATCGGCTTCACCGAGCGCCTGCGCGGCCGCACCCTGCTGGTGCGCAGCCCGGGAACATCCGCGGACGCCCGGTTGTTGTGACTCAGGACGAGATGTACGCGAAGCAGGCCGAGGAGGTGCGGGACATGACACATGCGATCAGTCCCAGCCGCCGTACCGTCCTGCACACCCGGCCGCACATCGACCTGCTGCGCGTGGCCGGCGCGCTCTGTTGTTCCTGACTTTCCTCCGCCGCGTCCCTTGCACCAGGCGCGCCCTCGTACGGACCTCAGGAAGGCACCACTGTGTCCTCATCTCCCACTTCCCACCTGCACCTCGCCGTCGCCCTCGACGGCACCGGATGGCACCCCGCCTCCTGGCGCGAGCCGGTCGCCCGCCCCCGTGAGCTGCTCACCGCCGGCTACTGGGCCGACCAGGTCGCCGAGGCCGAGCGCGGCCTGATCGACTTCGTCACCATCGAGGACGGCCTCGGCCTCCAGTCCTCCCTCTACGGCGAGCCGGACGGCCGTACCGACCAGGTCCGCGGCCGCCTCGACGCCGTGCTCGTCGCGGCCCGGATCGCACCGCTCAGCCGGCACATCGGCCTGGTGCCGACGGTGATCACCACCCACACCGAGCCGTTCCACATCTCCAAGGCGATCGCCACCCTGGACTACGTCAGCACCGGCCGCGCCGGCGTGCGGGTGCAGATCTCCGCCCGCCCGAACGAGGCGGACCACTTCGGCCGCCGTGCCTTCCCGCCGTTCGATCTGGCGGAACTGGCCACCCCGGCCGGTCAGGAGCGGCTCGCCGAACACTTCGACGAGGCCGCCGACTACATCGAGGTCGTACGCCGGCTCTGGGACAGCTGGGAGGACGACGCCGAGATCCGGGACGCCGCCACCGGCCGCTTCATCGACCGGGACAAGCTGCACTACATCGACTTCGAGGGCGGCAGGTTCAGCGTCAAGGGACCCTCCATCACCCCGCGTCCGCCGCAGGGACAGCCGCTCGTCACCTCCCTCGGGCACCAGACGATCCCCTACCGGCTGATCGCACGGGGGACCGACGTCGGCTACGTCACCCCGCAGGACGCCGCCGAGGCCCGCGCGATCGTCGCCGAGATCCGCGCCGAGCAGGAGGCCGCCGGCCGGGCCGGCGACACCGTGCACGTCTTCGCCGACCTCGTGGTCCTGCTGGACGACGACCGGGCCGCGGCCGAGGCCCGCAAGGACCGCCTCGACGCCCTCGACGGGGGCGCGTACACCAGCGACGCCCGGATCTTCGCCGGTACGGCCGCACAACTCGCGGACCTCCTTGAGGAGTTCGCGGCCGAGGGGCTGACCGGCTTCCGGCTGCGGCCCGCGGTCCTCGGCCACGACCTGCCCCGCATCAGCCGGGACCTGGTCCCCGAACTCCAGCGCCGCGACCGCTTCCGGACCGCCTACCAGGCAGACACCCTGCGCGGCCACCTCGGCCTCGCCCGCCCCACCAACCGCTACGCCGCTGCCTGAGCCCGGAAGGACCCGCCCCGTCATGAGCAAGCCGCTGAAGCAGATCCACCTGGCCGCCCACTTCCCAGGCGTCAACAACACCACCGTGTGGAGCGACCCGGCCGCCGGCAGCCACATCGAGTTCAGCTCCTTCACGCACTTCGCGAAGACCGCCGAACGCGCCAAGTTCGACTTCCTGTTCCTCGCCGAGGGCCTCAGGCTGCGCGAACAGGGCGGCAAGATCTACGACCTGGACGTCGTCGGCCGCCCCGACACCTTCACGATCCTCGCCGCCCTCGCCGCCGTCACCGAACACCTCGGCCTGACCGGCACCATCAACTCCACCTTCAACGAGCCCTACGAGGTGGCCCGCCAGTTCGCCAGCCTCGACCACCTCTCCGGCGGCCGGGCCGCCTGGAACGTCGTCACCTCCTGGGACGCCTTCACCGGCGAGAACTTCCGGCGCGGCGGCTTCCTGCCGCAGGAGGAGCGCTACTCCCGCGCCAAGGAGTTCCTCGCCACCGCGAACGAGCTCTTCGACTCCTGGCGCGGCGACGAGATCCTCGCCGACCAGGCCACCGGCACCTTCCTCAGCGACGCCAAGGCGGGTTCCTTCGTCCACCAGGGCCCGCAGTTCGACATCCACGGCCAGTTCAACGTGCCGCGCTCCCCGCAGGGCCGCCCGGTCATCTTCCAGGCCGGCGAGTCCGACGAGGGCCGCGAGTTCGCCGCGTCCGCCGCCGACGCGATCTTCAGCCGGTACGCCACCCTCGAAGCCGGGCAGGCCTTCTACACCGACGTGAAGTCCCGCCTCGCCAAGTACGGCCGGGCCCCCGGTGACCTGCTGATCCTGCCCGCCGCCAGCTTCGTCATCGGCGACACCGACGAGGAGGCGGAGGAGATCGCCCACCAGGTGCGCCGCCAGCAGGTCAGCGGGGCGACGGCCCTCAAGCACCTGGAGTTCGTCTGGAACCGGGACCTGTCGTCGTACGACCCGGAGGGGCCGCTGCCGGAGGTCGACCCGCTGGTGAGCGAGGAGCACATCTCCCGGGGCCGCGCGCAGGTCCGGATGTACCGCGACCCGATCGCCATCGCCCGTGAGTGGCGGGAACTGGCCGAGGCCAACAAGTGGTCCATCCGCGACCTCGTGATCAACACCGGCAACCGGCAGTCCTTCGTCGGCTCCCCGGCCACGGTCGCCCGGACCATCAACGAGTTCGTGCAGGCGGACGTCTCCGACGGCTTCATCCTGGTCCCGCACATCACCCCGGGCGGACTGGACGTCTTCGCCGACACGGTCGTCCCGCTGCTCCAGGAACAGGGCGTGTACCGCACCGAGTACGAGGGCACCACCCTGCGCGACCACCTCGGTCTCGCCCACCCCGACCAGCGGCGCGCCGAGCGGGCCGCGTCGTGAAGTTCCTCGCGATCACCCTGATCGTGCACCGCCCGGACCCGGTCACCGGCATCCTGAAGCCGACCCACGACCGGTTCCGGGAGGTCCTGGACAACGCCGTGCTCGCCGAGGAACTCGGCTTCGACGGGTTCGGGGTGGGGGAGCGGCACGAGCGGCCGTTCATCTCCTCCTCGCCGACCGTCGTGCTCAGCCACATCGCCGCGCTCACCCGCCGGATCCGGCTCTTCACGGCCGTCACCACGCTCAGCCTGCTCGACCCGGTCCGGGCGTACGAGGACTACGCCACCCTCGACCACCTCTCCGAGGGCCGCCTGGACCTGATCATCGGCAAGGGCAACGGCGCCGCCCAGCGCGAGCTGTTCCACGTCACCCCCGAGGACCAGTGGGACCGCAACGCCGAGAGCTACGAGGTGTTCCGGCGGATCTGGCGCGAGGACAAGGTGACGGCCCGGACCCGGTTCCGGCCGGAGCTGACCGACGCCGAGGTCTGGCCGCGCCCGTACCAGCGGCCGGTGCGGGTCTGGCACGGCAGCGCGACCAGCAGGGAGTCCGTCGACCTCGCCGCCCGCTACGGCGACCCGCTCTTCTCCGCCAACGTCACCAACCCCATCGAGCCGTACGCCGAGCTGATCCGGTACTACCGCGAACGCTGGGAGCACCACGGCCACGACCCGGCGGACATCGCCGTCGGCGCGGGCAGTGCCGGCCTGTACGTGGCGCCCACCTCCCAGCAGGCGGTGGAGGTGTACCGGCCCCTCTTCGAGAGCAACCTCGCGTTCCAGAGGAAGGCCGGGCTGCCCGTGGTCTTCGAGACCGTGGAGGACTTCGTCGACCGCAGCTCGGCCCTGATCGGCAGCCCCCAGCAGGTCATCGACAAGGTCCACCGCTACCACGAGCAGTTCGGGCACACCGTCCTGCACCTGCACGCCGACGCGAGCGGACTGACGGACACCCGGCACCGGGACTCGCTGGAGCTGTTCCAGTCGGCGGTGGCTCCCGTGCTCCGCAGGGACATCCCCGACCCGCCGTTCGACTGGGCGCCCGTACTGCCGGCCACCGAGGAGCCCGCGCATGTCTGACATCCCCCTCGGCATCCTCGACCTGGTGCCGATACCGAGCGGCGCCACCGCCGCCGACGCCCTCCGCAACTCCATCGAACTCGCCCAGCGGGCAGAGGAGTTCGGCTACACCCGGTACTGGTTCGCCGAACACCACCTCAACCCGGGCGTCGCCGGCACGTCCCCGGCGGTCGTCCTCGCACTGACCGCCTCCGCGACCTCCACCATCAGGCTGGGCTCCGGCGCCGTACAACTCGGCCACCGCACCGCGCTGTCCACGGTCGAGGAGTTCGGCCTGGTCGACGCCCTGCACCCGGGCCGCCTCGACCTGGGCCTGGGCCGCTCCGGCGGCCGCCCGCCCGCGGCGAACGCGGCCCCGTCGGCGACCGCGACCCCCGTGGTCGACGGCCGGGCCCCGAACGGACTGCTGATCCCGCCCCGCTTCTCCTTCGCGAACCTGCTCGGCTCCCCGCGCGTGGCGCTCCAGCGCAAGCTGCTCCTGCTCCCGAACGCCGAGTCCCAGGAGTACGCCGAGCAGGTCGACGACGTCCTCGCGCTGCTCGCCGGCACCTACCGCACCGAGGACGGCGTCGAGGCTCATGTCGTGCCCGGGGAGGGGGCCGACATCAAGGTGTGGATCCTCGGCAGCAGCGGCGGCGAGAGCGCCGAGGTCGCCGGCGCCCGGGGGCTGCCCTTCGCCGCCAACTACCACGTCAGCCCGGCCACGGTGCTGGAGGCAGTGGACGGCTACCGGTCCTTCTTCCAGCCCTCCGACCACCTCGACAAGCCGTACGTCAGCGTCTCCGCGGACGTCGTGGTCGCCGAGGACGACAGCACCGCCCGCGAACTCGCCACCGGGTACGGCACCTGGGTCCGCAGCATCCGTACGGCCGAGGGCGCCATCCCCTTCCCCACCCCGGAGGAGGCGCGGGCCCACGTCTGGACCGACGAGGACCGCGCGCTGGTGCAGGACCGCCTCGACACCCAGTTCGTCGGCAGTCCGCAGCGGGTCGCCGACCGGCTGGAACAGCTGCGGGAGGCCACCGGGGCCGACGAACTGCTCATCACGACGATCACCCACGGCCAACGGGACCGCGTGCGTTCGTACGAACTCCTCGCGGCGGAGTGGGCCCGACGCTGACCTCCGGTCACACCTCCGCCGCGACCAGGTCGAGGAGTCGGCGGCCGGCCGGTCCGGTGAACCACTCGGCGTGGCCGACGTAGTACTCGTACGCGAGGCGGGTGTTGCCCGGTGACCGGGTGACACCGTGGAAGTAGTCCAGTTCGGAGAGGGCGAACTCGGCGTGCACCAGCGGGAGCAGGGCCGGCAGCGCGGCCGACTCGGCCGGTGAGAGCGGGCGGACGGCCTGGTAGCCGCGCAGCAGCGCGACCGCGTCCCGCTCCCGCACCGGCCGGTCCGGGCTCAGCCACTGCACGGTGTTGCGCTCCAGGGCCGTCGCCAGGTCGTGCACGGCGGTGGTGCGGTCGCTCATGCCGAAGTCCAGGACCGTGGAGACCGCACCGTCCTCGCCCCACAGGAGATTGGAGGCGTGCCAGTCGTTGTGGGTCCACAGAGGCTCCAGTCCCGGCAGGTGGGGAGCCAGCCGCTCGTACAGCGGAAGCAGGACGCGCTCGGTGTCCGCACGCCAGGGGAAGCGCGGCAACGCCCGCGACAGCCCCGGGCGTTCGCCGACGTAGGCCGCCAGCGCCGCACGGGGGTCCGGGGCGGCGAACACGGTGAAGGAGGCGATCAGCGGGCGTGGCGCACGGCGGGGGGCGGTGAACCCCTCCGCCGCCAGATGCAGCCGGGCCAGCGCCGCACCCGCCGCCCGGGCATGGGCCGTACTCGCGAAGGGCGACCAGGACAGGGCGTCCCGGTACAGGTCCGTGCCGACACCGGCCGAGTGCACCTCGTACGTCCACTCGCCGCGCGCCACCGCGTCCAGCACGGTCACCACCGGTGCCCCGCGCTCGCGCAGGTGGCGCAGGAAGGCGTGCTCCTCGGCGAGGCCGGGCAGGGAGCGGACGGAGACGTGGTGCCGTTTCACGAACAGGCGCCGTCCGTCGCGCTCCACGACGGCGGCCGCGGACAACGGGCGCGGGCTGCGCCAGCGGACCCGGGCCGCACCGACCACGTCCGTGACCTCCGCGTCGGTCAGCGGCGGCCAGTCCGGCTCGACCAGGTCGGTGCCCAGGCCGTGGGCGAGATGCGTGCTCATGGCGCCGGCACCGCCGTCGTACCGCGCAGGGCGCCCAGGACCCGGCGCTCCACCGCCGTGAACTCCGGTGCGGTGACGTCGCGTTCGCCGTGCGGCAGCGGGACCGGCACCCGGTCGACCACGGTCGCCGGGCGCGCGGACAGCACGTGCACGGTGTCGGCGAGCAGCACCGCCTCCCGGATGTCGTGGGTCACCAGGACGACCGTCCAGCGGTGCTGCTGCCACATCCCGGCCAGCCACAGCTGCATCTCGGTACGGGTCAGCGAGTCCAGCGCGCCGAACGGTTCGTCCAGGAGCAGCACCGGCCGCTCCAGGACCACCGTGCGCAGCAGCGCGGCCCGTTGCCGCATTCCGCCGCTGAGCTCGGAGGGGTACGCCTTCTGGAAGCCGTCCAGTCCGAAGTCGGCGAACAGTGCCCCGGCCCGGGCCCGCGCGGTCTTCTTCCGTACGCCCTGTGCCTCCAGGCCGAGCGCCGTGTTGTCCAGCACGGTCCGCCACGGGAACAGCAGGTCCTTCTGTGGCATGTAGGCGACCTTGCCGGACGCTACCCCGGCCGGCTCGTCCTCCACCAGGACCTGTCCGGAGTCCGGCCGGTCCAGCCCGGAGACCAGGTTGAACAGGGTGCTCTTGCCGCTCCCGCTGGGACCGATCACGGCCGCGAACTCACCCGGCTCCACGGCCAGTTCCAGTTCGCGGAGCACATCGAGCGCCCCGAACGACTTGCTGACCCGCTGCACACGCAGACCGCTCACGACCGGCGCTCCTTCCGCTGCCACGGCAGCACCAGCCGCTCCACCAGATACGTCGCCGCGAACAGCGCGACGCTCAGCGCGGCGGTCACCGCGACCGCCGCGAACACCAGGTCGGTGCGGAACGCGCTCTTCTGCGCCTGCATGTAGATCCCGAGCCCCGACTCGGCGCCCGCGTACTCGGCGAAGACCGCGCCGACCACGGCGTAGGTGATGCTCACCCGCAGCCCGGCGAAGAAGTACGGCATCGCGCCCGGCACCCTTACCAGCCGGAACGCCCGCCACCGGCCCGCGCCCAGGGAGCGCAGCAGCCGCATGGCCTCCCGGTCGGTCGCCGCGAACCCGGCGGCCAGGTTGGCGGCCAGCGGGAAGAACGTGGTCAGGGTCACCACCAGCATCTTCGGCAGCAGCCCGAAGCCGAACCAGATGATCAGCAGGGGTGCCACGGCGACGATCGGGACGGTCTGCGAGGCGACCAGCAGCGGATAAAGGCCCCGGCGGGCGGCGGCCGAGAAGTCCAGCAGCGTCGCCACCAGCCAGGCCGCCGCGAACGACAGCGCGAAGCCGAGCAGCGTCTCCTGGAGGGTGGGCAGGGTCTGCGACCAGAGGTCGGCGCGGTTCGCCCAGCCCTGCTCCAGGACCCGGGCGGGGGAGGGCAGCGTGGTCGGATCGACGCCGGCCGTCGTGACGTACAGCTGCCAGCCGCCGACCAGTACGGCGAGCACCAGCACGGGCGGCCACAACGACCGCAGCAGGGGCCTCACTTGGCGTCCGGGAGGTAGGCGTCGGTGAAGAACGCGGTGGTGTCCGGCGCCTTCGTCAGCTTCTTGCCGTTCGCGTCGACGAGCAGCCCGGCACCGTACTCGAAGTCGGCGAAGGCCTTCCAGCGGGCGGCGCTCTGGGTGCCGGTGGAGCCGTCCGCGCTCCGGTAGTACTCCTTGGCCAGCAGCCGTGAACTCTCCTTCACCAGCTCGGTGTTGGTCAGGACGCTCTTGTTGGCGGCGATGAGCAGACCGGCGGCCTGATCGGGGTGGTCGGCCGCGTAGCGGTACCCCTTGTCGACAGCCGCGAGGAACTTCCTCGCCACCGCCGGGTTCTTCTTCAGGTACTGGTCGGAGGACGCGATCAGCGTCGAGTAGATCGCCGGGAAGCCGTAGTCGGAGAGCTGGAAGTCCTTGAGCGGCTTCCCGCTGAGCTTCGCCTCCAGGCCCTCCCAGGTCGGCATCGGCATCGCGAAGTCCGCCTTGCCCGCGTAGAGCGCCGCGTACGCCGAGGTGTTGAGGGTGACCTGCCTGAAGTCGCCCTTGCCGCCCGCGTTCCGGATCACCTTCCGGAGCAGCGGCTTCTCGTAGGCCGCGCCGAATCCGGCGTACGTTCTGCCGTCCAGGTCCTTGGGCGAGGTGATGTCGGTGCGGTCGGCGCGCACGGAGACGGTCACATCGGTCTTCTGGGTGACCGCGTACACGGAGGTGATGTCCTGGCCGGCGGCGCGGGCGGTGGTGACGCCCTCCTGGTAGGAGATGCCGAAGTCGGCCTTGTGGGCGGCGATCAGGGTCTCGGGCGCGGTCGAACCGTAGGGGACGATCTTCAGGTCGATGCCGGCGTCCTTGAACCAGCCCTTGGCCTGGGCGACGTAGATGCCGGTGTGGTTGGTGTTCGGGGTCCAGTCCAGGGCCAGGGTGACGGTGGTGGTGCCGTCCTTGGCGGCGGCCGTGGACTCGGCCCCGGCCGAGCAGCCGGTGGTGACGGCGAGGAGGGTGGTGGCGGCCAGGGCCGACAGCGCGGTGCGGCGGAGCATGCGGAGGTCCTTCGTACGGAGGGGAGTCGGGCTGCGGGGCGGTCAGGCCCGACACAGCGCGCTCGCGACCCGTTTGAAGTCCACGGCGAGACGCCGGGTGAGCAGGGTCATGCCGGCACGTCCAGCAGGCCGTTGGTGAAGGACCGGTCCCAGTCGTGGCCGTGCGCGATGGCGCCGTGCTCGGCGAGCCAGTGCGCGTAGGGTCCCATCCGGTCCGCGTCGATCACGCCCCAGCGGCCCTGGTCGTCCGTCCAGGTGGGGGCCACCAGGGAGAGCGAGCGGGCGATGAGCGGCCGCGGGAAGTACGGGATGACCCGCTCCAGCAGCTCCAGTGCCCTCTCGGGCTCCTCGGCGGCGGAACGGTAGCCGCGGGCGGTGGCGGTCAGGAAGTCCCGCACCAGGGAGGGGTGTTCGTCCAGCAGCCGCTCACTCGTGCCGAGCAGGTAGCTGTGGTAGCGGGGGGCGCCGATCTCGTCCACCGGCCAGGTCACCCGCTGGTCCTCCGGCAGGTCGCCCCGCAGGGCGTCCCAGGACCAGTAGTTGCCGAAGGTCGCGTCCGCCTCGCCCGCCTCGATGTCGTCCACGGTGAGTTCCCGGGCGCCGGCGTCGACGGTGATCACCGCGTCCGGATCACCGCCGTCGGCCGCGACCAGGTGACGGACCATGGCCCGCCCGCGTGGGGTCGGGTTGTAGGCGAGCCGCCGGCCGGTGAGGTCACGCGGCCTCGTGATGCCCGTGGACCTCGTGGTCTGCACCGCCTCGAGCCCCCGGTGGTTGACCGCGGCGACGGCGATCAGCGGCTGGCCGTGCAGCGCCCGCCGGGCGAGCAGCCGGTTCGGCGGGAAGATCCCGAAGTCCACCTCGCCCCGGGCCAGGTACTCCAGCGTGTCGCCCCGCCCCGGATCCTGCACCACCAGCTCGACGTCGAGTCCGGCCGCGTCGAACCACCCACGGGCACGAGAGAGATACAGACCGGCTGAATTCGGCCAGGGATGGAAATAGTCGAGCATGACCCGTATGTGTGGCATGGGGGTACTCCGTGAGCGGCGCACGAGGGTGCGAGGGAGGCGGAAGGGGGGAGGCCGTGTCAGTGCGGGAGGCGACGACAACAGGAGCGGGCAGCTCGGCTGGACACCGGGGACTGCGGCTCGACTGCTGCGGACACGTGAACTCCTACGCGGGGCGCAAAGCGCTGCTGGTGCGGTCGGCGTCCCCATGGGGACCGCGTCCGCGACGTGCGGACGGATCCCAGACGCCCTCTCAGCCCGGTCGGGGAGGGGCTCCCGCGTAGATGGCCGAAACCATAACCGCAGCTCCCCGATGCTGTGCAAGCCGCGTCCGGAATATGGGACGAGGCTGACCGGGAAGTGAGACGCGCAGGTCACGGGCGTACGATCGGGCGCCATGACCTCCCTGCTGCCCGGCCCTCTGGTCGACGACGTCTGGCTCGCCGCCCACCTGGACGACCCCCGGCTGGTCGTCCTCGACGCCACCGCGCTGCTGCCCTCGCCCCGCCACGACGGCGACCACCGCTCGGCGAGCGGCCGTGCCGGCTGGGCCGAGCGCCATGTCCCCGGCTCGCACCACGCCGACCTGACCGGGGACCTCTCCGACCCCGGCGCGCCCTACCACTTCGCCGTTCCGGCCCCGCGGGCGCTGGCCGCCGGGCTGGCCCGGCTGGGCGTGGGGGAGGGCCGCGAGGTCGTCGTCTACGACACCGGGGGCGGTATCTGGGCGGCCCGGCTCTGGTGGATGCTGCGGGCGATCTCCGTCCCGGCGGCGGTGCTGGACGGAGGGCTGGCGGTGTGGGAGGCGGCGGGCCGGCCGCTGGCCACGGGTGACACCGAGGCGGAGCCCGCCGCGGTACCGGTGACGCCGGTGCCCCGGCCCGAGCTCTGGACGGGCATCGAGGAGGTGGCGGCGATCGTCCGGGGCGAGCGGCCCGGGGTGCTGGTGTGCGCGCTGCCGACGGGCGGCTACGACGGCTCCGTGCCGACGCGGTACAGCCGTCGGGGGCACATACCGGGGAGCGTCAGCGTGCCGGGCCGGGGGTTGCTGGACGACACGGGGCGAGTGCGGCCGAAGAGTGAACTCGCCGACCGGGTAAGGGCGCTGGCGGGTGCCTCACCGGTTGTTCTCTACTGCGGCGGGGGGATCTCGGCGGCGGGGGCGGCACTCGCGCTGACCGTGCTCGGCCGGACGGACGTCTCGGTGTACGACGGGTCGCTGGAGGAGTGGTCCAAGGACCCGGAGCGGCCGCTGGAGTCGGGCGGGTGAGGGGTGGGGTGGGGCGGCGCGTCACCGGCTGCGGCCGAGGGCAGGGCAGGGGTGGGGCGGCGCGTCACAGGTGCGGGTGCGCGCGGGGGCCGGTCGCGCGGTTCCTCGCGCCCCCCGGCCGACTGCGCTCCCGGCGGTGACCGGTCGAGGCACGTATCCTCCCCCGAAGGCTACGTGCCTCGACTGCTTCCCCCCGGCGCCGGACCGTGGTGCGGGCTCCGTGTCGCCGCCCGGTGCCGGTGTCACCAGCACATGGCGGCTGTCTCCCCCGACCCCCACGTGGAATGGAGACGGACACGGACGGCGTAGCGCCGGCCCTTGACGAGCCGGACCCTGATCCTGGCGTTGCCCGGGGTGCCCCCGTCGTCGTGGCCGGCGAGGTAGCGCGGTTCCCCGTCACGCTCCTCGAACACCACGACCACGGAGTCGCTCTCCCCGAAGGTGCCCACGGTGTAGACGCGGGTCTCCGGCGGCTCCACGGCGAAGTCGGCCTGTTCGCCGGGACCGAGACCCAGGGGTGCCGAGCGGAACGGCACCAGCGGGGCCGGGGCCGCCGCGGGCGGGTACCAGCGGAGCGCGAACTCCTTGTCCGCCGGGGAAAGCGAGCCGGGCGGGTACAGCCCGCCGTGGTACTGCTCCGGCTCCAGGATCAGCCCCGGGCCGAAGGGGTACTGCATCACGGACTGCGGATCCCACACCGAGCCGTTCGCCTCGGCCGCGTCCAGCCTGCGCAGGATGTTGGCGTCCGTGCGGTCCCGGCTCCAGTGGTTCGGCGGTCCGGCGAGGCCGGCGTAGACCGCCTCGTCGTCCCAGTGGACGCCCGCGAACGGGCTCTGGTGCTCGTGCCGCATCCCGAGCGCGTGCCCGATCGTGTGCAGGGCCGTCCAGTGGCCGTCCGGCTCCGTCAGGTCCCAGCCCAGGTTCATGGTGCGCTCGCCCAGTCCGACCGACAGCGCGTCCCGGCCGATCGCCGACCAGGAGCCGTCACCGAGCTGGAAGCCGATCCGCAGCTCCGCCTCGCACCGGTCCCGGACCTCGGCGAACGTCACCCCGATCCCGAGGCCCTGCCACTGCCGGAAGCACTCGCGCACCACGTCCCGCTGGTCCTCGGCACCGGCCCAGGGCACCCGGCGGGTTTCCCCGGTCCCGGGGACCGGGATCACCGAGGCGTCGGTGTCCGCGTCGAAGAAGTAGTAGTGCAGAACCGTGCCGTTGACCCACATCGGCCGCCCGCCGACGAGCGCGCCGAGCCGTTCGGCGGCCAGTCCCGGGGCGAACGCCGGGGCCGGCTGCCGCGGTAGCGAGCAGTAGCGTCGGGTCATGCGCCCAGAGTGCCGTCCCGTCCCGCCGGACGCCTGAGTCGGCAGCTACTCAAGTCTCCCTGTATCAGAGCTGAGTAACGCGACTCATACTCGTGTGACGACTTACGAACAGGGCGCGCGCACCCTCGAACTGCCCTGGCCGTTCACCGGCCGGGAAGGTGAACTGGAGCTGGTCAGGCGGCCGTCGCCGGCCGGCCGGCAGGGTGTCGTGGTGACCGGTCCGGCCGGCGTCGGCAAGACCCGGCTGATCACCGAGGCGGTACGGGGCACCGACTGCACCCGGGTGACCGGCACCCCCGAGACCAGCGCCCTCCCGTTCGCCGCGTTCGCGCACCTGCTCCCCGACCGGGTCTCGCTGCCGGGCGCGGTGCGCCGGCTGAACGGGGTGCGGCTGCTCGTCGTCGACGACGCCCACCTCCTCGACGAGGCCTCGGCCGCCCTGGTGCACCAGCTCGCCGTGCACGGCCGTACCCGGCTGCTGGTGGCCGCCGCCGACCCGGCTCCGGTCCGCGACGCGGTCTCCCGGCTGTGGACCGGGGAACTCCTCACCCACGTCGTCCTGGAACCGCTGCCGTACGACGAGACCGCCCAACTGCTCGCCGGGAGCGGTCTGGAGCCGCTCACCGTGCGCCGGCTGCACCGGGTGTGCCGGGGCGATCTGCGGCTGCTGCGCGAACTGCTGGGCGCGCTGCGCGAGTCCGGGCCGCTGACCCCGGTGCCGGACACCGGTGAGCTGGCCTGGCGCGGCCCGCTGCCGCTCACCGCCACCGTCCGGGAGCGGATCAGGCCCCTGCTGGAGCGGCGCGGCCCCGGCGAACGCGACACCCTGGAACGCCTCGCGTTCGCCGAGCCCCTGCCGTCGCACCTCGACGAGGGTCTCGACCTCACGATCCTCGAACACCTGGAGACCGACGGCCTGGTCGAGGTCGACGAGCGGGGCGCGATCCGTCTCGCCCATCCGCTGTACGGTCCCGCGCTGCGCGCTGCGGCGGGCCGGCTGCGGGCCCGGCGGCTGGCCCGTACCGCCGGGCCTGGCGGACCCGCCCTCAAGGCCGAACAGCACCGACTGGAGGAACGCATCGAGCAGTTGGACGTACGGGAGGTGCCGGCCCCGGTGGGGGAGTGGCCGGCGTCGGGAGACCGGCCCGTACCGGCCGGGTACGCGGCGGTGCGTGCCCGGTACTCGTGGCTTCGGGGGGAGCTGCGAGAGGCGGCGGCGTGGGCGAGGGAGGGACTGCGCGGGGCGCCGGGCGACGCCTCCTGCCGTACCGAACTCGCCCGCGCCGCAGCCGAGTCGGGAGAAGCTGCCGTAGTGCGCGGGGACGGGGGTCTCGCGCACTACGGCGCCGTACGGCTGGGGGAACCCGAGCGGGTCGCGGGGCGGCCGGCGGGCGTGCTCGGGCGGCACGCCGACGCCCTCGCCCGTGGTGACGGACCCGGCCTCGACCGGGCCGCCGTGGCGCTGGCCGAGCGCGGCCTGCTGCTGTTCGCCGCGGAGGCGCACGCGCAGGCCGTCCGCGCCCACCGCGAACCGCGCGCCGCGCGGACGTCCCGCGCCCGCGCGGTCGCCCTCGCCCGCCGCTGCCAGGGCGCCCGCACCCCGGCCCTGTCCGGCCTGTTCCTCGGCGAACTCACCGCCCGCCAGCGGCAGATCGTCACGCTCGCCGCCACCGGTCTCAGCAACCGGCAGATCGCCGAGCAACTGACCCTGTCCGTACGGACGGTGGGCAACCACCTGTACAGCGCGTACACCCGCCTCGGCGCGACCGACCGGGCAGACCTGCCGTACCTGCTGGAGCAGCCGGACGCCCAGTCGGCGTGAGCGGACCGCAGGCGCCGGCGGCCCGCCGTGGCCGCCGGACGGTGACCCGCCCGGGATCGCCGGGCCGTTTCGGGCGCCCGAGGCCATGCGGCGGGCCGTTCCCGCGGGCCTCGGCCGGGCCGGTCCCGCTCAGGCCGCCCCGAATGCCGCGAAGGCCCAGCCCGTCGCCTGGTGGACCGCGTCGGACGGCAGGGCCGCCCGGGCGTCCCGCAGTGCCTCCGCCAGCGACAGGCCGGCGCCCAGGCCCTTGCTCAGGCCGCCCCGAATGCCGCGAAGGCCCAGCCCGTCGCCTGGTGGACCGCGTCGGACGGCAGGGCCGCCCGGGCGTCCCGCAGTGCCTCCGCCAGCGACAGGCCGGCGCCCAGGCCCTTGTGCAGGGCCAGCATCAGGGGCACCACCGCCGCGTCGTTGACGGGCGCGCTGCTCGCCACCACCCCGGCCGTGCCCAGCGGCAGCAACGCCGTTACCAGGCCGAGGAGTTCGTCGGCGCCGACCGAGGCGAGCCGGGCCGTGTCACAGCTGGAGAGGATGATCCGGTAGGGGCTGCGGTCGAGCCGCTCGAAGTCGTGCACGATCAGCGGACCGTCGGCCATCAGCAGCGACGAGAACAGCGGGCTGTCCGCCCGGAAGGTGCCGTGCGCCGCGATGTGCGCGAGCGTGGCCCCGTCCAACTCCGCGAGGACCCGCGGCACCTGGGCGTCATCGTGCTCCAGGACCGTCGCCGTCGGGTACCGGCCCGCCACCTCGGGCACCTCCGCGCCCCCGGTCGCCAGCTCGGGCCCGCGCACCAGCACATGCCGGCCACCCGGCGGCGGCTCGGTCTCCCGGGCCCGCAGCCAGCTCCCCGCCGACGGCGACACACTGAGCACCCGTTCCCGCAGGGCGGGCAGCAGCGCCCACGGCACCCGGTGCAGGGCGCCCGGCGGGACGACCACCACGGGACCGGAGCCGAGCTGGTCCGCCGCCGCGCCCAGCAGCAGCTCCTGAAGACGCCGACCGGACGCCTCGACCACCGCCAGCCGCCCCTCCGCCCCCGGATGCGCCAGCCGTCGCAGCCCCGCCTGGACGTGCTCCGCCTCGGCGACCGCCTCCGCCAGCAGACCCCCCGCGAAGCGCCGTACCCGGCCGCGGCCGCACAGCAGCACCTGCACCCGGCCGTCCAGGACGGCGAGTTCGACCAGCCGGGCGTCGCCGAGCCGGTCGAGCAGCCGGGCCGGATCGAACCGGGCGCCCTCGCCGGGTGCCGCACCGCGGATGTGGTGGGTGCGGGAGCGGATCTCCCGTTCCAGGCGCCGCTGTTCACGCTCCAGGGCGGGCACCGGACGGCGGTCCCGGCGGGCCCGCTCGGCACGGGAGGCGATCTCCCGGAACGCGGTGAGCGAGGAGAGCAGCGCCGGGTCGGCGGGCGGCCGGGTCGGGGGAGCGGACAGGACCGTGGCCCGCCAGCGCTCGCTCCACTCCAGCAGCCGGCGCGGACCGCCGTGCGCGAGGCTCGCCTGCTGCGCCAGCGCGGCCAGTTCGGCGCCCTGCGCGGTGGCCCGGGCCCGCAGCTCCGAGGCGCCCAGGGTCATCCGGTGGTCGTCGAGGACATCGAGGCCGCGCCGGCACGCCTCCAGCACGCCCCGCCGGGAACCCGCGGCGCGCGCGCTCAGCGCCTGGGCCGCCCAGCCGGTCATCCGGGCCAGCGGCGGGCCGCCGTGCCTGCTGCGCGCGGCCACCGCGAGATGCCGCTCCGCGTCCGCCGTCCACCCCAGCTCCAGCGCGATCCGCCCCGCGAGCAGCGAGGCCTCCGGCGCCGCCGGGGCACCGAAGGACGCCAGCCGGTCCGCGACCCCGGCCGCCTCCTGCACCAGCCGCCCCGAGGCGGCCCCGCCCGCCACCCGGGCCTCGATCAGCTCCAGCCGGGCGTGCGTCTCCCACCAGCTCCGCCGCTGCCCCGAGAACAGCCGCACCGCGACGGCCGCACGGGCGGTCGCGGTCCCCGCGTCCCCCGCCGAGCGGGCGGCCCGGGCGGCGGCCAGCAGCAGCTCGGCCTTGCGGGTGGACTGCCCGCCGAGCCGGTCCAGGGTCGCGATCGCCGCGTCCGCCTCGGCCAGCGCCTCGGGCGCAAGACCGGCCGCCATCAGCACCTCGCAGCGCGCGATGTACAGCATGAACGGCGGAGTGCCGAGTTCGGTGTACCGCTGCTCGGCCTCGGCGAGCAGCCGCAGCGCGGCCGGGACGTCCCCGGAGCGGAACGCGGCCAGGCCCCGGCTCTCCACGGCGACCGCCTTGTCGTGCTCCTGGCCCGTCGTCTCCCACAGCCGCTCGGCCGCCGTGAAGTCCGCGTCCGCCCGGTCCACCGCCCCCAGGGCCAGATGCACCGTGGCCCGCACGCTCAGCGCCCGCGCGGTCCAGATGACGTCGTCGGCCTGCCGCAGCGCCGGTATCGCCCTCCGAATGTCCTCCAGGGCCTCCTTGTGCCGGCCGAGCACCCAGCAGGCGTACGCCCGCCGGTACAGCACCCGCGCCCGGGTGTGCCCGTTGCTCCGGGCCACCCCGCGCTCGATCGCGGCCAGCCCCTGCCGAGTGCGCCCCGCGTGCACCAACGCGACCCCGAGGGTGCCGAGGACGTCCGCCTCCCGCTCCGCCGAGTCCGCGCGGGCCGCGAAGTCCCGGGCGCGCCGCAGATGGTCGAGGGCCACGCCCAGGTCCCCGAAGTCCCGTTGCCAGATGCCGATGACCTGGTGCGCGACGGACGCGTCGAACGGCGGCGGACCGGACCGGAGCACGTGTTCGGCCCGCGCCAGGGCCTCGCCCGGGGCGGCGAACACCATGGGCAGCAATTCCGTAACCGAATCGCTTCGCGCAGTCACCTCTCGGATGGTAGTGGCCTGGGCAGACATGCCCCACAGGTTTGACGCTGTATCAAGCGGCGGCACGGCGACTCTGACTGGAGAACGCCGTTTCCGGGGGAGGACAGGCCATGGCACCTCAGCGATTCCAGGAGCAGTTCGATCACATCCAGCGCTCCATGCCCGACGTTCCACTGGCGATGGGGCCGGACGACTCAGCCGAGTTCCTGTACGAGAGGGGCGTCGTGCTCGCCCGCGACGGGGAGGAGGCCCGGGTCGTCGAGGACACCGTGCGCGCCCACTTCACCGCGACCGCCGGACTGTTGCCCGACCACGTCCGCAGGACGGGCCCCGAGAGCAACCGCACCGGGGTCACCCGCATCCGGGTCGGGGACCCGGCCCACGGCGACCACACCCGGGACCACGCGGTCGGCCACGCGCTGCGCGCCCTGCGGGAGGCGGAGGGCCGCACCGGACGCCGGCTGGTCAGCCGCAACCACGTGGTCGCCACCACGAACGCCAACTCCTGCAACCCCTGCGAGCCGCTGCCGGCCCTGCTCGCGCAGACGCCCAACCCGGGGGCCGCACAGGGCGGTCACGACCCCGACACCGCGGTCCGCGTCATGGTGATCGACACCGGCCTGGTGCACGACTACCGCTCCTACCCGCTGCTCGCCCATACCCAGGGCGACCCGCAGATCGCCGAGACGGACGCGGCGGGAGTGCTCCAGCAGTACGTCGGCCACGGCACGTTCATCGCCGGCCTCATCGCCGCGCTCGCCCCCAACACGGACATCACCGTCACCAACACCATGAACGACGTGGGTGCCATCCTGGAGTCCGAGTTCGGCGGCAAGCTCTTCGAAGCGGTCGACCAGCACGGCTGGCCGGACATCATCAGCCTCTCCGCCGGCACGTCGAACGGCAGCGCCGACGGACTGCTCGGTGTCGAGGCCTTCATGCAGGCCCTGCGCGACCGGGCCACCCTGCTCGTCGCCGCCGCGGGCAACAACGGCAGCGCCACCTCCTTCTGGCCCGCCGCCTGCGCCGACGTCTCCGGCTACGAGGACACCGTCCTCTCGGTGGGCGCGCTGCGCAGCGACGGCGAGTACGGCGCCTGCTTCACCAACCACGGCGGCTGGGTCAAGGTCTACGCCCCCGGCGAGCAGCTCACCGGCCCGCTGGCCGGCTTCGACGCCCCCGTGCCGTACGTCTACCAGCACACCACCTACGACGCCTGCCGGTTCGGCTTCACCTACGCCTGCACCTGCCAGTACCCGCGCCACACCGGCGTGCTGACCGACACCGGGGCGCCCGGCCCCGGCAAACCCGACCAAGTGATGTTCGAAGGATTCGCACAGTGGAGTGGAACATCGTTCGCCACCCCCATCGTCGCCGGCCTCGTCGCCGACTGGATGACCACCCACCAGGAGCCCGACCCGCGCGCCGCGCGGACCCGGCTGCTGGCGAGCGGCACGGAGTACGCCGAGGTGCGGGGGACACCCGTCCCGGCGCTCCGCCCGGCCACCTGGCAGCCGGTTCCGGTCGTCCAACTGGCCGGCACGGCCTGAGTTCCGGAACACTCCCCTCCACGGCGTACGATGACTTGCCGTACACGAGGGGTGGGACCGTGGACCGAGCAGAGGTCGGCGCGCTGGTCCAGTCCGCCGTCGACGGCGACGCGGCGGCCTGGAAGGCGCTCGTGGAAGGGCTGAGCCCGCTGGTGTGGTCCGTGGTGCGCGCGCACCGGCTCTCCGACGCCGACGGGCACGAGGTGTACCAGACGGTGTGGTTCCGGTTCGCCCAGCACCTGGGCCGCATCCGGGAACCCGACAAGGCCGGTTCCTGGCTGGCCAGTACGGCCCGCAACGAATGTCTCAAGGTGATCAGGGGGCTCACCCGGCTGCTGCCGACCGACGACCCGCAGGTCCTGGACCGGGTCAGCGAGGACCGCACGCCCGAGCAGTTCCTGATCGACGCCGAGGAGCAGGCGGCCGAGGCCGAGCGGATCCGCCTGCTCTGGCAGGAGCTGGAGGAACTCGGCGACCGGTGCAGGCAGTTGCTGCGGGTCCTGATGGCCTCACCGCCGCCCAGCTATGTCGAGGTGTCGGTGGCGCTGGGCATCGCGGTGGGCAGCATCGGCCCGCTGCGCCAGCGCTGCCTGCGCCGGCTGCGGGCCCGGCTCGACGCGAGGGGTGCGGCATGAGCGAGGACGGGTTCCCGACGGCGCGGGACGGCTTCGACGCCACCGGGTCCGACACAGGGCCCGACGACACAGGGTCCGACGCCGACACCGGCGCCGAGGCCGTGGTGGACGCGGACGCCCTGGACGCCCTGGAGGAGGAGCTGCGCCAGACGGCCGCCGTCCTCGACCCGCTCCCGGCCGGGCTGCTCCAACTGGCCATGGACGCCTACGCGCTGCACGACCTGGACGCCCGGATCGCCGAGCTGACCTTCGACTCGCTCGTCGACGCAGTCCCGGTCAGGGGAGTCGACGATCCGCCCCGGATGCTGACCTTCCAGGCGGGCGGGCTCACCGTGGACGTCGAGGTGAACGGCGACGGACTGCTCGGCCAGGTGCTGCCCGCACAGCCCGCGCACATCGAGGTGCTCGGCGGTCCGGGGGCGGTACGCCCGCTCACCGCCGACGGCATGGGCCGCTTCGCCGGTGACACCCCGCCCGCCGGTCCGTTCGCGCTGCGGCTGCGGACCGGCGGCGAGGTGATCGTCACGGAGTGGCTGCGGGCCTGAACCCCGCGGGCGGCGCTGTGTCACGTGCCTCCCCAAGCGTGCGGTGACACTGCGCTGTCACCATGCCACCGGCAGCGCCAGCGGCCCGCGGATCATCGTCCGGCGGCGCCACGGCACGTCCTCGGCCGGCACCGCGAGCCGCAGCCCCGGCAGCCGGTCGAGCAGGGTGTCGACCAGCAGCTCGGTCTGGAGCCGGGCGAGGACCGCGCCCGTGCAGTAGTGCGGGCCGTGGCCGAAGGCGAGGTGCGGGTTGGGCTCGCGGTCCGGCACGATGCGGTCCGGGTCGGGGAAGACGGCCGGGTCGCGGTTGGCGGCCAGATAGGAGACGTACACCGGGTCGCCGGCCGCGATCCGGGTGCCGTCGCCCAGCTCGACGTCCTCCAGGGCGATCCGGGCGAGCCCGACCGTGCTGCGGTGCGGGATCCAGCGCAGCAGCTCGTCCAGGACCGGCCCGCGCTCCGCGGGCCGCTCCCGCAGCCGTGCCATCAGCTCCGGCCGGGTGAGCATCAGGAAGAGCATCTGGCCGCAGTTGTGGGTGACCGCCTCGCCGCCGATCTGCAGCGGACCGGCCAGTCCCACGGCCTCCTCCTCGCCGATCTCACCCCCGGCCACGGCTGCCCCGAGCAGCGAGTACACGTCGTCGCCGGAGCTGCCGGCCCGGGCGCGCACCGTCTCCGTGATCCACCCGTACAGCCCCTGTTTGGCCGCGTCCGCGGCCTCGGCGCCGCCCGAGGTGGAGATGATCCGCCGGGTCCAGGCGTGCACCCGCTCCCGGTCCGCCTCCGGCACCCCCATCACCTCGCTGACCACGGTGATCGGAAACGGCTCCAGCACCCGCTCGACCAGATCGGCGGGCGGCCCGTCCCGGACCACCCCGTCGACCAGTTCGTCGAGGATCTTCCGCGCCCGCGGCCGCAGCCGCTTCATCGCGCCGACCGTGAAGGCCCCGGCGACCGGCCTGCGCAGCCGGTTGTGCTCGGGCTGGTCGGCCCAGGCCAGCGAGCCCGGTCGGGGCTTGAAGTGCGGGGCGAGCCGGGTCACCTGCCGCCGGGTCACCTCGGCGCGGCCGAACCGCGGGTCGTTGGTCACGGTCCTGACGTCCTCGTACCGGGTGGCGAGCCACGCCCAGCCCTCGCCGAACGGCAGCCGGATCCGGGTGACCGGGCCCTCCGCCATCAGGCCGGCGAGGACCGGGTCGAACTCCGTCCCCGCCAGGTCCAGCGCGGGCCACTCCCGCACGGGCGGCTCGGCCCCACGGCCGGACCCGGCCGCCGCGGGACAGCCGGGGCCGTCCCGCTCCGTGCCGAGGGGCGCGACCGGTTCGACGCGGACGGGCGGGGCCGGTTCCGGGGGCGCGGTCGTCTCCGTGGGGGTGGGCGCGGTCGTCTCCGTGGTCATGCCTCCACGGTCGTACGGCCCTCACCCGGTGTCCTGCGGGAGTGCTCCAGCCGGATGGGTCAACGGTCCGGGCCGGGACGGCCGGCGGAGTCCACCAGCGCGGCGAGCGCGGCGGCGAGCCGTTCCAGACCCGCGCCGGCCGGACCGCCCGGCTCGGTCATGTACAGGTCCCGCCGGATCTCCACCATCAGCGCACCGACCCGCGCGTCCTTCCCGTAGTACTCCAGCGGTACGTATGTGCCGCTGAACGGGCTGTCCAGTGCCGTCTCCCCGCATCCCGCGAACGCCCCGCGCGCCGCCCGCGTCAGCTCTTCCGGCGTGTGGAAGCGGTCCGTCCCCAGGCACACCGGTGGCCGCGGCCCGGCCCCGTGCAGTTCGTAGGGGAGCGCCCGGCTCGGATAGGAGTGCACGTCGATCACCACGGCCCGCCCGGTCGCGGCGAGCCGCCCGGCCACCGCCCGGGTCATCGCCTCGGCGTAGGGCCGGAAGTACCGGGCGACCAGCGGCCCGGGGTCGAACCCCTCGGCCCGCAGCGCCTCCCGGTGGGTGGTCCGCGTGTACACCGCTCCCATCCCGACGGCGAGCATCTCCTCCCGTTCGTCCGGGAACCGCTCCGGGTCGACGACCAGCCGCGACAGCCGGTTGACGAACCGCCAGGGCGTCACCCCCGCCAACCGGGCGGCCGCCGCCGCGAGTTCGGCGGTGTGCGCGTCCGTGATGTGGTCCAGCTCCCGTGCCAGCGAGGCGTCGTCGAGCTCGATGCCCGCCCTGACACCGGCCGGGATCGTCCGCGCCGAGTGCGGCACATGCAGGAGTACGGGCGACTCGTCGGCGCCGGGCAGGAGTTCGTAGGACGGCTGGGACACGGGCGGCTCCGGGGCATCGGTGCGGGCGGTGTGTCCGATCACGGTGCCACACCCACGGCGATGCGGCCGCTCAGCCCAGCAACTCCCGTACCAGCGCGCCCACCTGCCCGGTCTCGATCAGGAAGCCGTCGTGCCCGTACGGTGACGCGATCAGCCGGAGCCGGTCGGCGGACGGGATCAGCGCGGCCAGTTCCGCCTGCTGGGCCGGGGGATAGAGCCGGTCGGAGTCGACGCCCGCGACCAGCGTGGCCGCCGTGACCCGGCCGAGGGCGGCGCGCACCCCGCCCCGGCCGCGGCCGACGTCATGGGCGTTCACCGCCTGCGACAGCACCACGTAGCTGCCCGCGTCGAAACGCCGTACCAGCTTGGCCGCGTGGTGGTCGAGGTACGACTCGACCTGGTAGCGGCCGCCGGCCAGGGGGTCCTCGCCGTCCTGCGGTGTCCGGCCGAAGCGGGCCGCGAGCTCGGCCTCGCTGCGGTAGGTGACATGGGCGATCCGCCGGGCCAGGCCCAGTCCGGCGTGCGGGGCCCGGCCGGTGCCGTGGTAGTCCCCGCCCTGCCAGTCGGGATCGGCGCGCACCGCGCCGAGCTGCGCGTTCGTCCACGCGATCTGCTCAGCGGCGGCCGCCGCCGTGGTGGCGAGCAGCAGCAGCGCGCCGACCCGCTCCGGGTACGACACCGCCCACTCCACGGCCCGCATCCCGCCCATGGAGCCGCCGACGACCAGCGCCCACCGCCCGATGCCGAGCGCGTCGGCGAGCCCGGCCTCGGCCGCGACCTGGTCGCGCTGGGTCAGGAAGGGGAAGGCGCCGCCCCAGGCGCCGTGGCCCCCGAACCGTGGGGAGGCCGGTCCCGTACTGCCCTGACAGCCGCCCAGCACGTTGGGGGCGACGACGAACCAGCGGTCGGTGTCCAGGGCCAGGCCCGGCCCGACCAGCCCGTCCCACCAGCCCGGCGTCGGATGCCCCGGTCCGGCGGGCCCGGCGACATGGCTGTCACCGGTGAGCGCGTGCAGCACCAGCACGGCGTTGGAGGCGTCGGGGGCGAGCCGGCCCCAGGTCTCGAACGCCAGCCGGGCACCCGGCAGTTCACCGCCGGTCTCCAGCGGAAGCGGGTGCCGGGCGGCATACCACTGGCGCCGGCCCGGCGGATCGCCCTCCCGCCAGCCCCCGTGGGCCGGCGGGAGGGGGACCTCGGCACGGGGTACGGCGTTCAGGACGCGGCGCCCTTGGCCGCGCGGAAACCGGCCTCCAGGTCGGCCTTGAGGTCGGCGAGGTTCTCGATGCCGACCGACAGCCGCACCAGACCCGGCGCGGTACCGGTCGCCGTCAGCTGCTCCTCGTCCAGCTGGCTGTGGGTGGTGGACGCCGGGTGGATGATCAGGCTGCGGACGTCACCGATGTTGGCGAGGTGGCTGAACAGCTCGACCGCGTCGACGAACCGCTTGCCCGCCTCGATGCCGTCCCGCAGTTCGAAGGAGACGATCGCGCCGGCCCCGTTCGGCAGGTACCTCCGCCCCGCCTCGTACCAGGGGCTGGACGGCAGGCCCGGATAGTGGACGGCGGCGACCTCGTCGCGCTGCTCCAGCCACTCGGCCAGCGCCTGGGCGTTGGCCGAGTGCCGCTCCAGGCGCAGGCTCAGCGTCTCCACGCCCTGGAGCAGCAGGAACGCCGAGTGCGGGGAGAGCGCGGGACCCAGGTCGCGCAGCAGCTGCACCCGCAGCTTGACCGCGAACGCGCCGGGGCCGAGCGCCGGCCAGTACGGCAGACCGTGGTAGCTGGGGTCGGGCTCGGTGAAGTCCGGGAAGCGGTCGGAGTGGGCGCCGAAGTCGAAGGTGCCGCCGTCGACGACCACCCCCGCGATCGCCGTGCCGTGTCCGCCGAGGAACTTGGTCGCCGAGTGCACCACGATGTCCGCGCCGTGCTCCAGGGGCCGCAGCAGGTACGGCGTCGGGACCGTGTTGTCCACGATCAGCGGCACGCCCGCCGCGTGCGCCACGTCCGCGACCGCCCGCACGTCGAGGACGTTGCCGCGCGGGTTGCCCAGCGTCTCCGCGAACAGCGCCTTGGTGTTGGGCCGGATCGCCGCCCGCCAGGCCTCGGCGTCGTCCGGGTCGTCCACGAAGGACACCTCGACGCCGAGCCGCGGCAGCGTGTGCCGGAACAGGTTGTACGTGCCGCCGTACAGCGACGTGCTGGACACGATGTGGTCGCCCGCGCCCGCCAGCGTCAGGATCGCCAGGGTCTCCGCGGCCTGCCCGGACGCCAGCGCCACCGCCGCGACCCCGCCCTCCAGCGCCGCGATCCGCTGCTCGAAGACGTCCTGGGTGGGGTTGTGGATCCGGGTGTAGATGTTGCCGGGCTCGGCGAGGGCGAAGAGGTCCGCGGCGTGCTGGGTGTCGCGGAAGACGAACGACGTCGTCTGGTAGATCGGCGTCGCGCGGGCGCCGGTCGTCGGGTCGGGCGCGGCGCCGGCGTGGACCTGCCGGGTCTCGAACGACCAGGCCGAGGTGTCGGGCCCGGCCGGCTGCTCCTCGGGCGTGTGACCGGCGGTGACGGAGTCGATGGGCTGGCTCATGGTGCTGCTCCTCGTGCGGGAAGGCATGACGGCGTGCGCGTACGGGCACGCGTCGGCAGAACGGAGGGATCGGGGCGGGCCGGAGCATCAGCTCACGGCGGTACACCCCATGGTGGTGACACGCACGAAGTCCACGTGGCGTCGGCTCACAAGCACCGTCATGCGCTGAGCGAACCACAGCGGATCAGGACGGACCAGACACCGGGCTCGCGTGACATGCAGACTTCACGAACGGGATACACACCGCCGGCCACGGCGGCGCGCGCCGGGCCGGACAGGGCTCCGCCCCGGCAGGCGGGGTGCCTGCCGGGGCGGAGTCTTCAGGACGTCAGGAGGCGGCTTCGGCTCAGAGGGCCGCGAGCGCCGCGTTCCAGGTCGCCGACGGGCGCATGACCGCGTCCGCCTTGGCCTTCTCGGGCTGGTAGTAGCCGCCGATGTCGGCGGGGGAGCCCTGGACGGCGTTCAGCTCGCCGACGATCTTCTGCTCGTTGGCGGTGAGCGTCTCGGCCAGCGACGCGAACGCCTTGGCGAGCTCGGCGTCGTCGGTCTGGGCGGCCAGCTCCTGCGCCCAGTACAGGGACAGGTAGAAGTGGCTGCCGCGGTTGTCGATGCCGCCGACGCGACGGGTCGGGGACTTGTCCTCGTTGAGGAAGGTCGCCGTGGCCCGGTCCAGGGTGTCGGCCAGCACCTTGGCGCGGGCGTTGCCGGTGAAGTCGGCGTACTGCTCGAAGGACGGCACCAGGGCGAAGAACTCGCCGAGGGAGTCCCAGCGCAGGTAGTTCTCCTTGACCAGCTGCTGGACGTGCTTCGGCGCCGAGCCGCCCGCCCCCGTCTCGAACAGGCCGCCGCCCGCCATCAGCGGGACGACCGACAGCATCTTGGCGCTGGTGCCCAGCTCCAGGATCGGGAAGAGGTCGGTCAGGTAGTCACGGAGCACGTTGCCGGTGACGGAGATGGTGTTCTCGCCGCGCCGGATGCGCTCCACGGACAGCTTGGTGGCCTCGACGGGGGACAGGACGCGGATGTCCAGGCCCTCGGTGTCGTGCTCCGTCAGGTACTGCTCGACCTTCGCGATCAGGTTGGCGTCGTGGGCACGGCCCTCGTCCAGCCAGAAGACGGCCGGGTCGCCGGTGGCGCGGGCACGGGTGACGGCCAGCTTCACCCAGTCCTTGATCGGCGCGTCCTTGGTCTGGCAGGCGCGGAAGATGTCACCGGCGGCGACCGGCTGCTCGATCAGCGCGTTGCCCGCGGCGTCGACCAGGCGGACCGTGCCGGCCGTGGCGATCTCGAAGGTCTTGTCGTGGGAGCCGTACTCCTCGGCCTTCTGCGCCATCAGGCCCACGTTCGGGACCGAGCCCATGGTCGACGGGTCGAAGGCGCCGTTGGCCCGGCAGTCCTCGATCACGGCCTGGTAGACACCGGCGTACGAGGAGTCCGGGATCACCGCGAGGGTGTCGGCCTCCTGGCCGTCCGGGCCCCACATGTGGCCGGAGGTGCGGATCATGGCCGGCATCGAGGCGTCGATGATGACGTCCGACGGGACGTGCAGGTTGGTGATGCCCTTGTCCGAGTCGACCATCGCGAGGGCCGGGCCGTCGGCGATCTCGGCGTCGAAGGAGGCCTTGATCTCGGCGCCCTCCGGCAGGTTCTCCAGGCCCTTGTAGATGCCGCCCAGACCGTCGTTCGGGGACAGGCCGGCCGCCTTCAGGGTCTGGCCGTACTTCGCGAACGTCTTCGGGAAGAAGGCGCGCACCACGTGACCGAAGATGATCGGGTCGGAGACCTTCATCATCGTGGCCTTCAGGTGCACGGAGAACAGCACACCCTCCTGCTTGGCGCGGGCGATCCCCGCGGCCAGGAAGTCGTTGAGCTGGGCGACGTGCAGCACGGAGGCGTCGACGACCTCGCCCTCGAGGACCGGTACGGAGTCCTTGAGGACGGTGGTGGTGCCGTCCTCGGCGACCAGCTCGATCCTCAGCCGGCCGGCCTCGGAGATCACCACGGACTTCTCGGTGGAGCGGAAGTCGTTCTCGCCCATGGTGGTGACGTTGGTCTTCGACTCGCCGGACCAGGCGCCCATGCGGTGCGGGTGGGTCTTGGCGTAGTTCTTGACCGAGGCGGGGGCGCGGCGGTCCGAGTTGCCCTCACGCAGGACCGGGTTCACGGCGGAACCCTTGACCTTGTCGTAGCGGGCGCGGATCTCGCGCTCCTCGTCGGTCTTCGGGTCGTCCGGGTAGTCCGGCAGCGCGTAGCCCTTGCCCTGGAGCTCGGCGACGGCGGCCTTCAGCTGCGGGATCGACGCCGAGATGTTCGGCAGCTTGACGATGTTGGCCTCGGGGGTCTTGGCCAGGTCGCCCAGCTCGGCCAGCGCGTCGGGGATGCGCTGGTCCTCGTTCAGGTACTCCGGGAAGTGCGCGATGATGCGCCCGGCCAGCGAGATGTCGCGGGTGTCCACGGCGACACCGGCCTGCGAGGCGTACGCCTGGACCACCGGCAGGAACGAATGCGTCGCCAGGGCCGGGGCCTCGTCTGTGTAGGTGTAGATGATGGTCGAGTCAGTCACCGGGTGCTCCGCTCCACGTCTGCAACATTGCTCGACATCAAGATATCTCGTGACCGACCCGCGCTCGACAGGGGTCCGCGACTCGGTTGGATCCGTTTGTCATACGACAGGCAACCGGATCGGTCAAAAGGGTGGTCAGGACAGACGAGCCACCACCATCGGCCGGCGGACGGACCGACCACCCGTCCGCCCGAGCGAAACCCGAGTGAAAGCGGACCATGAGATATCGCACCAGAGTGACGGCCCCGGCGGCCGCCCTGTTCGGCACCGCGACCGTCCTGGCCACGGGGGCCCCGGCCCTCGCGCGTCCCTTCTCCGCGGGGGAGAAAAGCGGCGCCGCGAGGGCCGGGGGCGAGGCACCGGCACCGGGCGCCGAGACCCTCGGCGACCCCGTGTACCCGGCCCTCGGCAACGACGGCTACCGCGTCCACGCCTACCACCTCGACCTCTCCTACGACGCCACGACCCGCCTCGTCACCGGCACCGCGACGCTGCGCATCCGTACCACCGACGACCTGTCCCGCTTCTCCCTGGACGCCCTCGGCCTGGACATATCCGCCGTGTGCGTCGACAACCGGGACGCCGCCTTCGAGCAGGCGGACGAGAAGCTGCGGATCACCCCGGCCAGGCCGCTGCGCGAGCGTGACGACGTCACCGTCCGCGTGACCTACTCGGCCGACCCGCGCCGCACCCTGCCGCACACCGCCTGGGTGCCCACCCCCGACGGCTTCGCGGTCTGCCCGCAGCCGGACTCCGCGCACACCGTCTTCCCGTGCAACGACCACCCCTCGGACAAGGCGGACTTCACCTTCCGCATCACCGTCCCGAACGGCGTGCGCGGTGTCGCGAACGGCCTGCTCACCTGCGTCGAGGACGTCCCGGGCGACCGGACGGCGTACTCGTACCGCTCCCGGTCCCCGATCGCCACCGAACTCGTCCAGATCACCGTCGGCGACTACGTCGTCAAGGACCGGCAGGGCCCGCACGGGCTGCCGCTGCGGGACGTGGTGCCCACCGCCCGGGCCGCCGCCCTGGAGCCGGCGCTCGCGCTCACCCCGGGCCAGGTGGCCTGGCTGGAGGACCGGCTCGGCATCGCCTTCCCGTTCGAGACCTACGGTCTGCTGCCCTGCAACTCCGACGACCCGAACGCCTTCGACTTCACCGGCCTGGAGACCCAGACCCTCACCCTCTACAAGCCGAACTTCCTGCTCCAGCAGGAGCCGAAGATCGGCTCGCACATGATGCACGAGCTGGTGCACTCCTACTTCGGCAACCTGGTCTCCCCGGCCACCTGGGCCGACCTCTGGCTGAACGAGGGCCACGCCGACTTCTACGGGCTGCTCTACCGCTACGAGCGCGGCTGGCCGGACTCCCTGGGCCTCACCACCATGGAGGCCCGGATGAAGGACACCTACGCCCGCGGCGACCAGTGGCGCCACGACTCGGGTCCGGTGGCCGCCCCGAACGCGGTCGACCTCTTCGACAGCCAGCGCTACCTGGGCGGCGTGCTGACCCTGTACGCCTTCCGCCAACTGGTCGGCGAGGACGTCTTCCACGCCGTCGAACGCACCTTCCTGGACCGCTTCCGCCACCGCTCGGCGTCGACGGCGGACTACATCGTGGTGGCCTCCGAGGTCTCCGGCCAGGACCAGTCCGGGTTCCTCCGCGACTGGCTCTACGGCACGACGACCCCGCGGATGCCCGGCCACCCGGACTGGACGGTCACGCCGGTGACCCCGGCTCCGGCCACCCCGCACAGCCTGCGCGGCGGCCACCACCACGACAACTCGGCCACCCTGTAGGCGAGCCGGCAGGGGGCTAGGCGGTGCCCGGCAGGCCGGACGGCACCTCGTCCGTGACCCGCTGCTGCGGGATCACCACGGCCCCCTGCTGGAGCGCCACCGTGCGCGCCGGCGCCGGGATGCGGATGCCCTCCTCGCGGTAGCGGCGGTGCAGGCGCTTGATGAACTCGTGCTTGATCCGGAACTGGTCGCTGAACTCGCCGACCCCCAGGATCACCGTGAACCCGATCCGTGAGTCGCCGAACGTGTGGAAGCGGATGGCCGGTTCGTGCTCCGGGACCGCGCCGGTGATCTCGGTCATGGTCTCGGCGATGACCTCGTGCGTGATCCGCTCCACGTGGTCCAGGTCGCTGTCGTAGCTCACGCCCACCTGCACCAGGATCGTCAACCGCTGCTCGGGACGCGTGTAGTTGGTCATGTTGGTCTTCGCGAGCTGGCCGTTGGGGATGACCACCAGGTTGTTGGAGAGCTGGCGGACGGTCGTCTGACGCCAGTTGATGTCCACGACGTACCCCTCCTCACCGCTGCTCAGCTGGATGTAGTCACCCGGCTGGACGGTCTTGGAGGCGAGGATGTGGATGCCCGCGAAGAGGTTCGCCAGGGTGTCCTGGAGGGCCAGCGCGACCGCGAGACCGCCCACGCCCAGAGCGGTGAGCAGAGGCGCTATCGAGATGCCCAGGGTCTGGAGCATCACCAGGAAACCGATGGCCAGCACCAGCACCCGGGTGATGTTCACGAAGATCGTGGCCGAACCGGCGACCCCGGAGCGGGACTGGGTGACCGACTGCACCAGACCGGCGACCACCCGCGCCGCCGACACCGTCACCGCGAAGATGAGCAGCACCTGAAGGCACTGGTTGGTGTGGTGCTGGACCGTCCTGGTCAGCGGCAGCACGGCCGCCGCGGAGGCCGCGCCGCCCGCGAGCGCCGCCCACGGCACCACCGTGCGCAGCGCGTCCACCACGACGTCGTCACCGCTCCAGCGGGTCCGCTTGGCGTGCTTGGCCAGCCAGCGCAGCAGCCCGCGCGACAGGAACGCCAGCAACAGACCCGCCGCCAGCGCGATTCCGGCCAGGACCAGGTCATCGACGGTGAGCGCTCGGTTCACCGGTTACCTCCATTTCGGATGTGCAACCGCTCATCCTGCCGTATCCGCACAGGGGTTCGTACCGCGCGCCCATCCGGCGGGCTTGTGATCCACCTGTCAACTTGCTGTCGATGTACGGCGGTTGGCTTCCGCTGAGCCCTCCGGCGGACTTGGCTCGCCTCCGGCTCACCGCACGTCTGCTCCGGCCCCCCACCCCCCCATCGGAAGGCAGGCACTGTGCACCAGGAACCCCTCGACCACCTCGTCATCGGCGCCGGTCCCGCCGGACTCCAGCTCGGACGGCTGCTCCAGGCAGCGGGTCACGACTACCGCGTCCTGGAGAGCGGCGGCGCCCCGGGCACCTTCTTCCGGACGTTCCCCCGCCACCGGCGGCTGATCTCCGTCAACAAGGTCCACAACGGCACCGACGACCCCGAACTCAACCTCAGGATGGACTGGAACTCCCTCCTGTCCGACGATCCCGACCTGCTGTTCACGCGCTACACCAGGCGCTACTTCCCGGCCGCCGACGACTTCGTCCGCTACCTCGCCGATTTCGCCGAGGCCTTCAAACTGGACATCGCCTACGACACCCGGGCCGTCCGCATCTCCCGCGACGACGACGGGTTCACCGTCACCGACCAGCGCGGCGCCGAACACCGCGCCCGCCGCCTGGTGATGGCCACCGGGGTGTCCCGGCCCTTCATCCCCGACATCCCCGGCATCGAGACGGCGGAGCCGTACCCGGACGTCCCCGTGGACCCCGACGGCTTCACCGGCGAACGGGTGCTGATCCTCGGCAAGGGCAACTCCGCCCTGGAGACCGCTGACAACCTTGTCGAGACCGCAGCCGTCATCCACGTGGCCGGACCGCACTCGGTCAGACTGGCCTGGAACACGCACTTCGTCGGCCACCTGCGGGCGGTCAACAACAACTTCCTCGACACCTACCAGCTCAAGTCGCTCAACGCCCTGCTGGACGGGGACGTGCGGTCCATCGAGAAGGACGCCGACGGCTACCGGGTGCGTTTCGCCTTCTCCCGGGCCGACGAGGTCGTGAAGGAACTGCGCTACGACCGGGTGATCGTCTGCACGGGTTTCCGCTTCGACGCCTCGCCGTTCGACGAGCGGTGCCGCCCCGAACTCGTCATCAAGGACCGCTTCGCCGCGCTGACCCCGGCCTACGAGTCCGTCAACGTGCCTGGCCTGTACTTCGCGGGAACGCTGATGCAGCAGCGCGACTTCAAGAAGGGCACCAGCGGCTTCGTCCACGGATTCCGTTACAGCGTGCGGGCGTTGAGCCGCATCCTCGACGAACGGCACCATGGCCGGCCCTGGCCGCACCGCTCGCTCGGCGCGGACCCGGTCGCCCTCGCCGACGCGGTGGTGGCGCGGGTCAACCGGAGCTCCGCGCTGTGGCAGCAGTTCGCCGTGCTCGGCGACCTGATCGTCACGGACACCGGCGGGACGGCCCGCTATCACGAGGAAGTCCCCGTCGACTACGCGCACATCAGCGAACTCACCCGCGACCGCGACTACTTCACCGTCACTCTGGAGTACGGCCCCGACCACGACAAGGTCGACCCCTTCGACATCACCGTGCGGCGCACCGCCCAGAACTCGGTCGACGGCGCCTTCGACGCGTCGTACCTCCACCCCGTGGTCCGTCACTTCCGCGCCGGCGCCCTCCTCGGCACCCACCACCTGGCCGAGAACCTGGAGAACCACTGGGACGACCCGGACGTCCACCACGCCCCGCTCGCCGCCTACTTCACCCGCGAGCTGCCGGCCGGCACGGACACCGGGACGGCGGTGGAACGGCCGTGATGCTCTGCGCGAAGGACTTCGAGACCGCCGCCCGCGACCGGCTCGACCCCGTCCACGCCGACTTCGTCGCCGGCGGGGCCCGCGACGAGATCACCGTACGGGCCAACGAGGAGGCGTACGCCCGGCTGCGGTTGCTGCCCCGGGTGCTGCGCGGCCGCGCCGTACCCGGCCTGGACGTCGCCCTCCCCGGCGGCCGGGCCCGCACGCCGGTGCTGCTCTCACCGACCGCCTTCCACAAACTGGTCGACCCGGAAGGCGAGTTGGCGACGGCCCGGGCGGCGGCCGCCGCCGGCGCCATCATGATCGTGAGCATGGCGTCGACCGTCGCCGTCGCCGAGGTCGCCGACGCGGCCCGTGCCGCCGCCCCGCCCGGTGAGACGGTTCCGCTCTGGTTCCAGCTCTACCTCCAGCCCGACGACGGCATCACCGAGGCCCTCGTCCGCCGGGCCACCGACGCGGGCTGCGCCGCCCTGGTCGTGACCGTCGACTCCCCGGTGCTCGGCGCGAGCGAACGCAACCGGCGCAACGGCTTCCACGACCTGCCTCCGGGGCTGCGCTGCGAGAACCTGGTCGACCTCCGGGACGGCGAACGCGGTCACGTCCGCCAGATCGCCATGTCACCGGAGTTCTCCTGGGACCACATCACGTGGCTGCGTTCGGTCACCGACCTGCCGATCCTCCTCAAGGGCGTCCTGCACGCCGAGGACGCCCGGCTCGCCGTCCGGCACGGGGTCGCGGGCCTGCTGGTGTCCAATCACGGAGGCCGCCAACTCGACACCGTCCCGGCCACCTTGGAGGCGCTGCCCGAGATCGTCACCGCCGTGGCCGGCCGGATCCCGGTGCTCATGGACGGCGGGATCCGGCGGGGCACCGACGCCGTCAAGGCCCTGGCGCTGGGCGCGCGGGCGGTGGGCATCGGCCGTCCGGTGATGTGGGCGCTGGCCGCCGACGGGGAGAAGGGCGTACGCCTGCTGCTGCAACTGCTGCGCGAGGAGATCGAGGACGCCCTCGCCCTGTGCGGTGCGGCCGGGCTCGACGAACTCGGCCCCGGCCTCGTCCGCCCGGCCTGGTCGGCCGGCCCCTTCGGCGGAGCGGCCTCGTGACCGCCGCCGGATGGCCGGCCGCGCCGACGGCCTCCCTCGGCGTACTCGTCCTCGTCGGCTGCGTCCTCGTGCTGAGCCTGCCGTACTGGCTGCCCAGGACCGTCGTCGCCCTCCGGGTGCGCATCTTCGCCCGGGTCAACGGCGAGGAGGGCATCGCCGCCCCCGGCCGCGAGATACCGGCCGAGGAGTTCAAACAGGTCTACGGCCACCCGGCGGCGGCCGGCCGCAGCCGCGGCGCCGCCCTGTCCGACCTGTTCTGGTACTGGCTCTCGCCCGGCCCGGAGGTGCACCAGGAGCACCTGGAACCCGGCCCCCGCTACGACGACGTGGCCCGCACCACACGGCGGATCCTCGCCGGACCGTCCCGCGCCGAGTGGACCGAACTGGTCGGCCGCTGCACCCGGCACGTCCTGGACGAACACGAACCCGCCACCCACCAGGTGCGGTTGCGGGACCTGATGATGCCGGTGTGGGCCGAGGTCTACTACGAGGTCGTCTTCCGCGCCCCCTGCCCGCGCGAGGTCCGCGACCTGATCACCGGCAACGCCGAGGACGTGGTCGGCGCGCTGAAGTGCACCCGGCTGCGGCACCTGGACCGCCGCGCCCGGCTCACCGACCACCTGCGGGAACGGCTCGCCCACGACCCGCCGCCGGTGCCGTTGCCCGCACTGCTCACCGAACAGGAGCGGGCGTACTACCTCCAGGGCACCTTCTTCAACACGGCCGTCGTGCAGATGTCCGAGGCCATGGCCCACCTGCTGCTCGCCCTCGCCACCCACCCGGAGGTGCAGCGGCGCCTGACCACGACCGCCGACCCCGCCTACCTCGACCACGTCATCGACGAGACCCTCCAGCACTACCCGCTGTTCGGCGTGGCCCACCGGATCACCACGGACGAGATCCCGCGCGCGGGCCGCCCCGCCATCCCGCCGGGCTCCGTCCTGCTCTTCAACTACCCCGAGTACCAGCGGTCGGACACGGCACAGGGACGCTTCGACCCCGACCGGTGGTCGTCGAAGGAGACCCGGCCCACCGCCTCCATCCCGTTCGGGGTCACCGCCAACCGGCCCTGTCCGGCCCGCGGTTTCGCCGTACTGACCATGCGGGTCGCCGCCGAGGAGGTGTTACGGCGCTTCCGGCTGGCGTCCACCGCCGAGCACACCCGCTCGCTGCCCAGCCGCGGCCCCTGTCTGCTGGTCCCGCGCGAGGACGGCGGAGCGCACCGGGCGCGGCTCGCGGCGCTGCGGCTCGCCGACCACTGGGCGAACGTCCCGCGCAGTCTCACCCAGCTGGTCCTCGGCAGCTACATGGTGTGGGACGCCCGCCGCCAGGGTCTGTGCCGCAACCACTTCGCCGGTTCGCCCGGTGGTCCGTCCCCGTCCGTCGTCGGCAGCCGGTGAAGGAGAACCGCCGTGACCCCCGTCGAACTCGCGCCCGCCTTCTTCGCCGCCGTCGTCGTCATCCTGCTGGTCTGCCGGGCGGTCGTCGCCGTGTGCGGCCGCCTCGGGCAGCCGCCGGTCGTCGGCGAGATGATCGCCGGGGTGCTGCTCGGCCCTTCGCTGTTCGGGCTGATCGCGCCCACCGCCTCCGACGCCGTCTTCCCGGCCGAGCTGAAACCGGTGCTCTACGTGGCCGGGCAGCTTGGCCTGGTGGCGCTGATGTTCCACGCCGGATACGAGTTCCGGGCCCACGCGGGCCGCGGCCTCGTCGGCACCGCCCTGGCCGTGTCGGTGGCCGGCGCCACGGTCCCGCTGGTCCTCGGCGTCGGTCTGGCCCTCGCGGCCCGCGGCCGGGCGGACCTCTTCGTCGACGGCGTCCCGGTCCCGGTGACCGCCGCGTTCGTCGGTGTCACCCTGGCCATCACCGCCTTCCCGATGCTGGCCCGCATCATCACCGAACGCGGACTCGCCGGCACCCGGTACGGCTCCCTGTCCCTGGCCTCGGGGGCCACCGACGACGCGGTGGCCTGGATCCTGCTGGCCGGGGTGCTCAGCGCGGCCTCGGGCCGGCCCGGTCAGGTGCTGACCACCGTCGGCGGTTCACTGTTCTTCGCGGTGGTGCTGTACCTGGCCGGCCGGCCCCTGCTGGCCTGGATCGTCGACCGGCCCGGACTCCGCGACGACACCCGGCTGCTCGGCACCGTCGCGGTGCTGTTCTGCGCGGCCTGGTTCACCGACCGCATCCAGCTGTACGCCGTGTTCGGGGCGTTCTGCGTGGGCATGGCCATGCCCCGGACGGAGGCGGCCGAGCGCGTCGTGCGGGCCACGCAGTCGGTGACCCAGGTGGTCTTCGTCCCGATGTTCTTCGTCTACTCCGGCCTCAACACCCGCTTCTCGGTGTTCGCCGACCCCAGGGTGCTCGTCTTCGGCGCGGCGGCCGTCCTCCTCGCGGTGGCCGGCAAGTTCGGCGGCTGCTGGGCCGCGGCCCGGCTGCGCGGCGAGCCGCCGCACGTGGCCGTCCGGGTCGGCGCCCTGATGAACGCCCGCGGGCTCATGCAACTGGTCGCGCTGAACATCGGCCTGGCGGCCGGGATCGTCAACCAGTCGCTGTTCTCGGTCCTGGTGCTGGTGGCCCTGGTGACCACGGTGATGACCTCGCCCGTCCTGTCCTGGCTGGACCGCCGGGACAGGACCCGGTCCGAGCCGGGCCCGGAACCACGCCCCGCCCCGCAGACGGCCGTCAGATGACCTTCAGCCGCACCAGCGCTCCCAGTGTCAGCGCTCCGGGCAGCAACGGCACCCACACGGTGATGATCCGGTACGCCAGCACGACGGCCGTGGCCACCGCCACCGGACCGCCCGCCGCCACCAGCGCCACGATCAGCGCCGCCTCCACCGAACCCAGTCCGCCGGGCGTGGGGATCAGCGCGACGGCCACCGTGGCCGCCAGGTACGCCAGCGCCATGTGCGCGGGCGGCACCTGGAGACCCAGCGCCTGCCCCACCGCCACCAGACCGACCGCCTGGAGCGCGGGGAACGCCAGCGAGCCGCCCCACAGCGCCAGCGCCCGGGACGGACGCGTGTGCACCGACCGGGCCTCGCCCAGCGCGGCGCGCAGGAACCGGAACACCGGCTCGCGCACCCGGCGTACGAGAAGCAGCACACCCAGGGCCACGGCCGCCAGCGCCCCGGCGACGGCCAGCACCGGGCCGACGTCACCGCCGGGGAGCAGGCCGTCGAGACGCAGCGCGTCGGGGAAGGCGACGAACAGCACGGCCATCAGGCCCACCCGGGCCACCGACTCGGCCAGCAGGTACAGGGCGAGCGCGGCCGAGGAGGTGGCGAGCGGCACCCCGCACACGGTCATGAACCGCAGGTTGACCGTGCCCGAGCCGAGCCCCGTCGGCAGCAGGTGGTTGGCCGAACCGGCCGCGAGCTGGGTCGCCAGCAGCCGCCAGCGGGGCAGCGGCTGGACCACCGCACCCTGCCGGGTGAAGGCGGCGGCCACCCAGGTCAGACAGGTGGCGCCGCCCGCCGCCAGCAGCCAGGGCCAGGACGCGGAACGCAGGTGGGCGAAGCCCTCGACCAGGACCGGCCAGTGCTGCACCGCGATGACCGCGACCAGGACGAGCGGGACCAGAGTGAGGACGTGCCGCACGGGGATGCGGCGGACGAGCCGGGGCGCACGGCCCGCACGGAAGCCGGGGATTCTTACCGCTGTCACACCCGGAGAGGTTTTCCGCGCCGCCCCAACGCCGGGTGGCGGAAGAGGAGACTCCGGATGACGGCCGGGATGCGGCTGAGGGTCCCTCGTTCGGGGAACCGGTGAGCGGGCATTGACCTCAACGAACCTTGAGGTTCTACGTTCTTCCTCATGAGTATGGAGACCACCGCCTGGACGCAGTTGCACAGCGTCATGACCGCCCAGCAGGAGCGGCGCCCGTTCGACCCGGCCACGCTGCGCCGCATCGCCGCGTTCGCCCGTCCGCACCGGGCGGGCATCGTCCGGTTCGTCCTGCTCGGGGTGGTGACCGCCCTGCTCGCCGTCGCCACCCCGGTGCTGGCCGGGCACGTCGTCGACGCGATCGTGTCGGGGCACGACGCCGGCACGGTCGTACGGCTGTCGCTGCTGATCGCGCTCGCCGCGGTCGCGGAGGCGGCGCTCGGGGTGCTGGGGCGGCGGCTCTCGGCGACGCTCGGGGAGGGACTCATCCTCGACCTGCGCACGGCTGTGTTCGATCATGTGCAGCGCATGCCCGTCGCGTTCTTCACACGTACTCGTACGGGAGCGCTGGTCAGTCGTCTCAACAACGACGTGATCGGCGCCCAGCGCGCCTTCGCCAACACCCTGTCCGGCGTGGTCAGCAACCTGGTCACGCTGCTGCTCACGCTCGCCGTGATGCTCACCCTGTCGTGGCAGATCACCCTGCTCGCGCTGGTGCTGCTGCCGCTGTTCGTGGTGCCCGCCCGCCGGATGGGCGGCCGGATGGCCCGCATGCAGCGTGAGGCCGCCGCCCTCAACGCGGCGATGGGCACCCGGATGACCGAGCGCTTCTCCGCGCCCGGCGCCACCCTGATCAAGCTCTTCGGCCGGCCCGAGGAGGAGTCCGCGGAGTTCACGGCGCGGGCCGCCCGGGTCCGGGACATCGGCGTGCGCACCGCCACCGCCCAGTCCGTCTTCATGACCGCGCTGACCCTGGTCTCCTCGCTCGCCCTCGCCCTGGTGTACGGCCTCGGCGGCTGGTTCGCGCTGCGCGGCACCCTGGAAGCGGGCGCCGTCGTCTCCCTCGCCCTGCTGCTGACCCGGCTGTACGCGCCGCTCACCTCGCTCGCGGGCGCCCGAGTCGAGGTGATGAGCGCGCTGGTCAGCTTCGAGCGGGTCTTCGAAATCCTCGACCTCAAGCCCCTGATCGAGGAGAAACCCGACGCCCGCGAGGTTCCCGAGGGGCCGGTGGCCGTCGAGTTCGAGAACGTCCGGTTCGGCTACCCGGCCGCCGACCAGGTCTCCCTCGCGTCGCTCGAGGAGGTCGCCGTCCTCGACGCACGCGGTGGCGCGGAGGTCCTGCACGGCATCTCCTTCCGGGCCGAACCCGGCCAGACCGTCGCCCTCGTGGGTTCATCCGGCGCCGGCAAGTCCACCATCGCCCAGCTGCTGCCGCGCCTGTACGACGTCGACGAGGGCGCCGTCCGGCTCGGCGGCGTCGACGTCCGCGACCTGACCGCGGGTTCGCTGCGCGGCACCCTCGGCATGGTCACCCAGGACGGTCACCTCTTCCACGACACGGTCCGCGCCAACCTGCTGCTCGCCCGCCCTTCCGCCACCGACGACGAGTTGTGGGAGGCCCTCGGCCGCGCCCGGCTGGACGAGGTCGTACGGTCGCTGCCCGACGGTCTGGACACGGTGGTCGGCGAACGCGGTTACCGGCTCTCCGGCGGTGAGCGCCAGCGGATGACCATCGCCCGGCTGCTGCTGGCCCGGCAGCGGGTGGTGATCCTCGACGAGGCCACCGCACACCTCGACAACACCTCGGAGGCGGCCGTCCAGGAGGCCCTCACCGAGGCCCTGGAGGGCCGTACGGCCGTCGTCATCGCGCACCGGCTGTCGACGGTGCGGTCCGCCGACCAGATCCTGGTGGTGGAGGCCGGGCGGATCGTGGAGCGCGGCACCCACGAGCAACTCCTGGCGGCGAACGGCCGGTACGCCGAACTGCACCGCACCCAGTTCGCGACGATCCCGGCGCCCTGACGGGGGCGTTAACACTGCCGTCACATTTTCCTGTGATTCCTGAAGGGGAGCGCTCCCCCACTTGACGCCGGTGGTCCGGACCTTTAGCTTCACGCCTTAAACAAAGCCTCACGGAGTGCTCAACGCACAGTGTCAACACGGGCGTTGAGCACATACCGTGCGGTATCCCCCCGCGTGAAAGGCCACCCCCCAAATGGCCAGACCTCTGCCCACGGCTGTCGCCATAGCCGCCCTGACCGTATCGGCCGGCTTGCTCACCGCCGTTCCCGCGCAGGCCGCCACCGGCACCATCACCGGCCTCGCCGGGAAGTGTCTCGACGTCGCCGGCGCCAACTCCGCCGACGGCACGGCCGTCCAGCTCTACGACTGCAACGGCACCGCCGCCCAGCAGTGGACCGTCGGCAGCGACGGCACCGTCCGCGCCCTCGGCAAGTGCCTGGACGTGACCGGCAACTCGACCGCCGACGGCGCCCAGGCCCAGCTGTGGACCTGTACCGGCGGCGCCAACCAGAAGTGGACGGTCACGGCCGCCCACGACATCGTCAACCCGCAGGCGAACAAGTGCCTGGACGCGACCGGCAATTCGTCGGCCAACGGCACCCGCGCCCAGATCTGGACCTGCTCCGGCGGCGCCAACCAGAAGTGGACCGCGCCCGCCTCCGGCGACGGCGGCACGCCCTCCTCGCCGATGGCCGTGGCGCCGTACCTGTACAACGGCTGGGGCGACCCGCCGAGCCCGACCACCATCACCAACGCGACCGGCGTGAAGTACTACACGCTCGCGTTCGTGCTCAGCAACGGCTACTGCAACCCGCAGTGGGACGGCAGCCGGGCGCTGACCGGCGGGGTCGACCAGAGCACCATCACCACCGTGCGTGCCAACGGTGGTGACGTCATACCGTCGTTCGGCGGCTACAGCGGCAACAAGCTGGAGAGCTCCTGCTCCAGCGCGAGCGAGCTGGCGGCGGCGTACCAGAAGGTCATCAACGCCTATGGCGGGCTCAGAGCCATAGACATCGACCTGGAGGCCGACGCCTACAGCAACGGGACCGTGCAGCAGCGGGTCGTGGACGCGCTCAAGACGGTGAAGGCCAACAACTCCGGTCTGAAGGTCTACATCACCATCGGCACCGGGCAGAGCGGCCCCGACACCAGCCTGATCAACCGGGCCGCGTCCTCCGGGCTGACCGTCGACGCCTGGGCCATCATGCCGTTCGACTTCGGCGGCGCCGGCCAGAACATGGGCAACCTCACCACCCAGGCGGCCGAGGGCCTCAAGAACGCGCTGAAGAACGCGTACGGCTACAGCGACGACACGGCCTACCGGGACATGGGCATCTCGTCCATGAACGGCATCACCGACAACAACGAGACGGTGACCGTGAACGACTTCCGGACCATCCTCGCCTACGCCCAGCAGCACCACCTGGCCCGGCTCACCTTCTGGTCCGCCAACCGCGACCGGCCCTGCACCGGCGGCTCCGCCGACAGCTGCTCCGGCGTGAGCCAGTCCAACTGGGACTACACGAAGGTCTTCGCCGGATACACCGGCTGACCCCCGCGTACCTCTCGCACCTTCCCGAACTAGGAGAACCCGTGTCTCGCCTTCCCCGGCGGCGCAGAGCAACGGCCGCCGCCGCGGTGGCCGTTGTCGCCGCCTCCCTGCTCACCGCGGCGGGCGCCACCGCGCCCGCGTCCGCCGCCACGCTGCCCACCGGCAACGTCACGCTCCTCAACGCGGCGAGCGGCAAGTGCGTCGACGCCAAGGCCGCCGCCACCGCCGACGGCACCGTCGTCCAGCAGTACGCCTGCAACAACACCACCGCCCAGCAGTGGAGTCTCACCGCCACCAGCGACGGCTACGTCCGGATCAACAACGGCAACAACACCAACGAGGCCCTGGACGTCACCGGTGTCTCCACCGCCGACAGCGCGGCCGTCCAGCTGTGGACCTACGGCGGCGGCAGCAACCAGCAGTGGCTGCCCGTCGACGACGGCGGCGGCGCCTACCACTTCGTCAACCGCAACAGCGGCAAGTGCCTGGACGATCCCGGCGCCTCGACCGCCGACAGCGTGCAGTTCGTGCAGTACACGTGCAACGGCACCGCCGCGCAGCGCTTCCAGGTCGTGCCCGTGGCCCAGACGGGCAACCCCGACCTCGGCTCCAACGTGGTGGTCTTCGACCCGTCGATGTCCGCCGCCACCATCCAGAGCAAGCTGGACTCGATCTTCCAGCAGCAGCAGACCAACCAGTTCGGCTCCCAGCGCTACGCCGTGCTGTTCAAGCCCGGCGCCTACAGCGCGGACGTCAACGTCGGCTTCTACACGCAGGTGCTGGGCCTGGGCCTGACGCCGGACGCGGTCTCGATCAACGGCGCGGTGCACGCGGAGGCCGACTGGTTCCAGGGCAACGCCACCCAGAACTTCTGGCGCGGCGCCGAGAACCTGTCCGTCAACCCGACCGGCGGCAGCGACCGCTGGGCGGTCTCGCAGGCGGCGGCCTACCGCCGGATGCACCTGCGCGGCAACCTCGCCCTCGACGACGGCGGCTGGTCCAGCGGCGGTCTCATCGCCGACAGCCAGGTCAACGGGCAGGTGAACTCCGGCAGCCAGCAGCAGTGGCTGACCCGCAACTCGCAGCTCGGCAGCTGGACCGGCTCCAACTGGAACATGGTCTTCGTCGGCAGCACGGGCGTCCCGTCCAACAGCTTCCCCAGCCCGCCGGACACCACGGTCGCGCAGAGCCCGGTGACCCGTGAGAAGCCGTTCCTCTACGTCGACGGCTCCGGCAACTACCAGGTGTTCGTGCCGTCGGCGCGCTCCAACACCTCCGGCACCAGCTGGAGTTCCGGCTCCGCCGCGGGCAGCTCCCTGTCCCTGGACAGCTTCTACGTCGTGAAGCCGGGCGCCACCGCCTCCCAGATCAACGCGGCCCTGACGGCGGGCAAGAACCTCCTGGTCACCCCCGGTGTCTACCACCTCGATCAGACCCTGCAGATCAACCGTGCCGACACCGTGGTCCTGGGCCTCGGTCTCGCCACCTTCGTCCCGGACAACGGCATCACCGCCCTGAAGGTCGCCGACGTCGACGGCGTCCAGATCGCCGGCCTGCTCTTCGACGCCGGCACCACGAACTCCGCCACCCTGGTCGAGGTCGGCCCCGGCAACTCCTCGGCGTCCCACGCTGCCGACCCGACGGCGCTGCACGACGTGTACTTCCGCGTCGGCGGCGCGGGCGTCGGCAAGGCCACCACCAGCCTGGTCGTCAACAGCGACAACGTGATCGGCGACCACATGTGGATCTGGCGCGCCGACCACGGCAGCGGGGTCGGCTGGACCAGCAACACCGCCGACACCGGCCTGGTCGTCAACGGCGACAACGTGACCATGTACGGCCTGTTCGTCGAGCACTTCCAGAAGTACCAGACGATCTGGAACGGCAACGGCGGCCGGACGTACTTCTACCAGAACGAGATGCCGTACGACCCGCCCAACCAGGCGGCCTGGATGAACGGCTCGACGCAGGGCTACGCGGCCTACAAGGTCGCCGACTCGGTCACCAGCCACCAGGCGTTCGGCCTCGGCAGCTACTGCTACTTCAACGTCAACCCGAGCGTGGTCGCGGCGCACGCCATCGAGGCACCCAATAACTCGAACGTGCGCTTCACCGACATGGTGACGGTCTCCCTCGGCGGCACCGGCACCATCAGCCACGTCGTCAACAACACCGGAGGCCCGTCGAACTCCTCGAACAACGTGGCGAACCTCGTCTCGTACCCCTGACCGGCGCGCGGGTGACCCGTCGGACACACCGGGTCACCCGCGCCCACCCGGGGGTGCCGGTACGTGTGGGACGGCGTGACCTGGATACCCGGCCTGGACGGCAGTACGGACCGTCCGGAAGTCAGGCACGTCATGGACAGTGAGATCCAGCGCTCCGCAGCCACCCTCCGGGTCAACGGCAAACCCCACACCCTGCTCCTCGACCACCGGCGCGTCCTGCTGGACGTGCTGCGCGAGGACCTCGACCTGACCGGCGCCAAGAAGGGCTGCGACCACGGCCAGTGCGGTGCCTGCACCGTGCTGGCCGACGGGCGCCGGGTGAACAGCTGCCTGCTGCTCGCCGTGTCCCTCGACGGCAGTGACATCACCACCGTCGAGGGCCTGTCCGCCGACGGCGAGGGCCCGCACCCGCTACAACGGGCCTTCCAGGACCGTGACGCCTTCCAGTGCGGCTACTGCACCCCCGGTCAGCTCTGCTCGGCGCTCGGCGCGCTCGCCGAGGCCGCCGCCGGACACCCCTCGCACGTCACCGATCCCGCGCTGCCCTCCGGCCGGCCCGTCCCGCTGGACCGGACCGAGATCCGCGAGCGACTGAGCGGCAACCTGTGCCGCTGCGGTGCCTACCCCCGCATCGTCGAGGCGGTGGAGGACGTGATCCCGTGAGGTCCTTCGACTACGTCCGCGCCCGCACCGCCGAAGAGGCCGTCGAGGCCTTCACCGCCCACCCCGGTGCCCGCTACCTGGCGGGCGGCACCAACCTCGTCGACCTGATGAAACTGGGCGTCGAACGGCCCACCGCGCTGATCGACGTCAGCCGCCTCCCACTGGACCGGCTCCAGGAACTGCCCGACGGCACCCTGCGCGTCGGCGCCACCGTCCGCAACAGCGACCTCGCCGCCCACCCCCTGGTCCGCGACCGCTACCCGGTGCTGTCCCAGGCCCTCCTCGCCGGCGCCTCCGGCCAGCTGCGCAACGTCGCCACGACCGGCGGCAACCTCCTCCAGCGCACCCGCTGCACCTACTTCCAGGACCCCGGCAAACCGTGCAACAAACGCGAGCCCGGCAGCGGCTGCGGGGCCCTGGCCGGCGTCCACCGCGACCACGCCGTCCTCGGCACCTCCCCGCACTGCATCGCCACCCACCCCTCGGACATGGCCGTCGCGCTCGCCGCCCTCGACGCCCGGGTCGAGCTGTACGGCCCCGAGGGCACCCGCACCGTCGACGTGTGCGACTTCCACCGGCTGCCCGAGGACCGGCCCGAACGGGACACCGAGATCCGCCCCGGCGAGCTGATCACCGGGGTGCTGCTGCCCGCCGCCGCGGCCGGCGCGCCCTCGGCCTACCGCAAGGCCCGCGACCGGGCGTCGTACGCCTTCGCGCTCGCCTCCGTCGCCGTCGTGATCCGGGTCGCCGACGGCCTGGTCAGCCAAGTGGGCCTGGCCTTCGGCGGGCTCGCCCACCGCCCCTGGCGGGCCCGGGTCGCGGAGGCGGCGCTGCTGGGCGAGCCGGCCACCGCCGGGGTCTTCGCCAGCGCCGTCGACCTGGAACTCGCCGCCGCCCGGCCGCTGCCGGACAACGCCTACAAGGTGCCCCTCGCCCACAACCTCGCCCTCGACGTGCTCACCCGGCTCGCGCCGGCGCCCGCCCCGCTCTGACCCCGGAGGTATGTCCATGGCCCGCACCGCCCTCGGTGCCCCGGCCGAGCGCCGGGAGGGGCTCGCCAAGGTCACCGGCGCCGCGCGCTACGCCGCCGAGCACCCCCTGCCCGGCCTGGCACACGCCCGCGCCGTGCCCGCCGACGTGATCCGCGGCCGGATCACCGGCATCGACACCGGCCCGGCCCGCGCCGTCCCCGGCGTCCTCACCGTCCTCACCCACGAGAACGCCCCGCGCCTGGCCGAACCGGACGACACCACCCTCGCCCTGCTCCAGAACCCCGACGTACCGCACCGCGGCTGGTGCGTCGCCCTGGTCGTCGCCGAGACCCCCGAGGCGGCCCGCGCCGGAGCCGACGCCGTGCGGGTCTCCTACGACACCGCGGAGCACGACGTCGTCCTCACCCCCGGCCACCCCGGCGCCCACGAACCCGAGGAGGCCAACGGCGGCCAGCCCGCCCGGCACCGGCACGGCGACCCGGAGTCCGCCTTCGCCCAGGCCGCCGTCCGGGTGGACGTCACCTACCGCACCCCGCCCCTGCACAACCACCCGATGGAACCCCATGCCAGCACCGCCGCCTGGGACCGCGGCCGGCTGACCGTGTACACCTCCAGCCAGGGCACCAGTGACGTCCGCAGCGTGCTGGCCGGGCTGTTCGCGGTGCCCGTGGACCGGATCACCGTACGCGCCGAGCACGTCGGCGGCGGCTTCGGCTCCAAGGGCTCCGCGCGTCCGGACGTCGTCCTCGCCGCCCTGGCCGCCCGCCACACCGGGCGGCCCGTCAGGGTGGTCTGGCCGCGCCGCCGCATGCCCACCGCCGTGGGCCACCGCGCCCCCACCCTCAGCCGGCTGCGGCTCGGCGCCACCTCGGACGGCCGGCTCACCGCCCTGCTGCACGACGTGACCACCCACACCTCGCCGGTCAGGTCGTTCGTGGAACTGGCGGGCACCACCTCCGGGGTCATGTACGCCACCCCGAACCTGGACATCGTCCACCACGTGGTCCCGCTGGACGTGCCCAGCCCGTCCTGGATGCGCGCGCCCGGCGAGGCGACGGGGATGTACGCCCTGGAATCGGCGATCGACGAACTCGCCGACGAACTCGGCATGGACCCGGTCGAACTGCGGATCCGCAACGAACCCGACCGCGAGCCCGCCGGCGGCCTGCCGTTCAGCAGCAGGCACCTCGTGGAGTGCCTGCGCGAGGGCGCCCGCCGCTTCGACTGGCACCACCACGTCCGGCACGCCGAGGGCCCGGTACTGACCGGCACCGGCGTGGCCGCCGCCACCTACCCGGTCATGGTCTCCCCGTGCGCCGCCACCGCCGCGGCCCTGCCGGACGGCACCTTCGAGATCCGGGTGAACGCCTCCGACATCGGCACCGGCGCCCGGACCGTCCTCGCCCAGATCGCCGCCGACGCCCTCGCCGTACCCCTCGACCGGGTCCGCACCGAGATCGGCGACAGCGACCTGCCCCAGGCGCCGGTGGCCGGCGGCTCCTCCGGAACCGCCTCCTGGGGCTCGGCCGTGCACGAGGCCTGCGCCCGGCTGCTGACCCGGCTCGCCGACCACACCGGCCCGCTCCCCGAGCGCGGGATCGGCGTCCGCGCGGACACCTCCGGGCGGGCCGACGCCGACTGCCCCTACGCCCGCCACGCGTTCGGCGCGCACTTCGCCGAGGTCGCCGTCGACACCGTCACCGGCGAGGTCCGGGTGCGCCGGCTCCTCGGCGTCTACGCGGCCGGCCGCATCCTCAACGCCCGCACCGCGCGCTCCCAGTTCGTCGGCGCCATGACGATGGGCCTGGGCATGGCCCTGACCGAGGGCAGCACCCTGGACCCGGCGTACGGCGACTTCGCGGAGGCCGACCTCGCCTCGTACCACGTCCCCGCGCACGCCGACGTCCCCGACATCGAGGCGCACTGGATCGACGAGGACGACCCGCACCTCAACCCCATGGGCAGCAAGGGCATCGGCGAGATCGGCATCGTCGGCACCCCGGCCGCCATCGGCAACGCCGTCCACCACGCCACCGGCAGCCGCCTGCGCACCCTGCCGCTGACCCCGGACCGGGTCCTCACCGCTCTGAACGCGCGGTGACCCGCGCGGCGGGGGAGTGGCGGTCCTCGGCACCGCGGTGACCGCCGCGCAGCGCGGAGGCGACGGCGGAGACCAGGGCCATGCCCGCGGCCACACCGAAGACGATGCCCAGGCCGTGGTGGAAGGGGCCGGACACCAGCCGCGGGAAGAAGGTGTGGCCGGTCAGCACCGACCGCTGGGCGGCGGACAGCCGGCCGAGGACGCCCTCGGAGGACAGCAGGTGCTGGACCGGGTTGTCGCCGAGGAACGTCGCGAACAGCGTGCTCACCGGTGGCAGCGACGCGGCGTGCGCGGCGGAGCCGGCCGGCACGCCGTGCGCCGTGAGCCCGTTCCGCAGCGTGTCCGGCAGCGAGGACGCGAGGCCGGACACCATCAGTGAGAAGAACACCCCGATGGACAGGGCCGTACCGGAGTTCTGGAAGGTGGAGCGCATCCCCGAGGCGACGCCCCGGTACTCGGCCGGCACGCTGCCCATGATCGAGGACGTGTTGGGCGCCGAGAACATGCCCTGGCCGAGCCCGTTGAGCAGCAGCAGCGCCGCGAACAGCCCGTAGTCGAAGTCCACGGGCAGCGCCAGCAGACCCAGGAAGGACAGGGCGACGACCACCAGTCCGGCGGTGGAGAACAGCCGGGCGCCGAACCGGTCCGACAGGTACCCGGAGACCGGACCCGCGACCAGGAAGCCGAGGGTGAGCGGCAGCATGAAGATGCCGGCCCACAGCGGGGTGTCCTCGAAGTCGTAACCGTGCAGCGGCAGCCAGATGCCCTGGAGCCAGATGATCAGCATGAACTGGAGCCCGCCGCGCGCGATCGCGGTCAGCAGGGCGGCCAGGTTGCCCGCGGCGAACGCCCGCACCCGGAACAGGGCCAGGTCGAACATCGGCTCGGCGACCCGGGTCTCGATGACGCAGAAGGCCAGCAGCAGGACGACACCGCCGACCAGGCCGCCGAGCACCCACGGGTTGCCCCAGCCGGTGGCGCTGCCGCCGTAGGGCTGGATGCCGTAGGTGATGCCGGCCAGCAGGATGCCGGCGCCCACCGCGAAGGTGAGGTTGCCGAGCCAGTCGATCCGGCCGGGACGGCCCGTCGAGGTCTCCCGGAGACTCAGGTACGACCAGACCGTGCCCGTGATGCTGACCGGGACGCTCACCCAGAACACGGCGCGCCAGTCGACGACGGCCAGCAGGCCGCCCGCGAGCAGTCCGAGGAACTGCCCGGCCAGCGCGGTGATCTGGTTGATGCCGAGGGCCGTGCCGCGCTGCCGGGCCGGGAACGCGTCGGTGAGGATGGCGGCCGAGTTGGCGGTGAGCATGGACCCGCCGAACGCCTGCACGATCCGCCACAGGATCAGCCACAGGGCGCCGGCCCCCGCCCGGAACGGGTCGAGCGACAGCGCGACCGAGGCGCACGCGAAGATCAGGAAGCCGAGGTTGTAGATCCGCACCCGCCCGAACATGTCGCCGAGCCGCCCGAGTACGACGACCAGCACGGCGGAGACCAGCAGGTACCCCAGGATCATCCAGAGCAGGTAGCCGATGTTGCCGGGCGCGAGCGGGTCGAGGCCGATCCCGCGGAAGATCGCCGGCAGCGAGATGATCACGATCGACGCGTCCATGGTCGCGATCAGCACGCCGAGCGTGGTGTTGGACAGCGCGACCCACTTGTAGCCGGGCCCCGGGGGAGTGTCCCTGTGCCGGGCCGAGCGCAGCGCGCCGGCCCATGATCCGAAGCGCGGGCCGCCGGGTGCGCCGGGCGGCGGGGGCGCGGTCACAGCCGTTCCGCCAGCCGGCCGAGCAGCGGCAGGGCCGCCGCGAGGGTCGCCCGTTCCGCCGCGGAGAACTCGTCGAGCACCGCCGCGAGCCGCCGGACGGACTCCGAACGCCGCTCGGCGAGCACGGACCGCCCCTCCGCGGTGACGGCCACGATGCTGCGCCGCCCGTCCGCGGCATCGGGGGTGCGGCCCACCAGACCGCGCTGTTCGAGCTGGGCGAGGGTGCTCGCCATGGCCTGCGGCCGTACCCGTTCCAGCTCGGCGAGCGAGGTCGGCGAGTCGGATCCGTCGGCGGCGAGCCGCGCGAGCACGGACACCCCGGAGAGCGAGATGTCCCCGACGGCGTGGGCCTGCCGCAGGCGACGGGTCACCCGTCCCACCGCGAGCCGGAGTTCGGCGGCGAGCCGGGAGGGGTCGTCGTCCGGGCCGGGTGCGCCGCCCTCACCGGCGGCCGTGTCGGTCCTCACATGTACTAACGTTAGGTTTATCAGTCTGGACTGTTCAACCAATCTTCAGTAAATCCGGTCGACGGTGCGGTGAGCGACGGCCCGGGCGGCCCGGACGTCACGTCTCGTCCAGCCGGCGTACGTCCTCCTCGTCCCACGTCCGGGTGTCGCGAGGCTCGGTGTAGGGCTCGGTCTCGGGCGGCAGTCCGCCCGCCACGGCCCGCTGGCGCGCGGTCTCGGCGTCGAACTCCAGGCCCAGCAGGACGGCCAGGTTCGTGATCCACAGCCAGACCAGGAACACGACGACGCCGGCCATGGTGCCGTAGGTCTTGTTGTAGGAGGCGAAGCCCGCCACGTAGAACGCGAAACCCGCGGAGGCGACCAGCCAGATCAGCAGGGCGACGAAACTGCCCGGCGTGATCCACCGGAACCCTTTGACCTTCGCGTTCGGACTGGCCCAGTACAGGACGGCGATCATCAGCGTGACCAGGAGGACGAGCACCGGCCACTTGGCGACCGACCACACCGTCAGCGCGCTGTCCCCGATCCCCAGGGCGGCGCCGGCCTGCCGGGCGATGCCGCCGGTGAAGACCACGATCAGCGCGCTGAGGACCGCCATCACCATCAGCGTGAAGGTGAGCACCACCCGCAGGGGGAGGATCTTCCACAGCGGGCGGCCCTCCGGGATGTCGTACACCGTGTTCGCGGCCCGGATGAACGCCGCGACGTAGCCGGAGGCGGACCACAGCGCCAGCACCAGGCCGACGACCGCCATGACGGACCCGGCACCCGCCTTGCCCTGCAATTGCTCCACGGCCCGGGTGATGATGTCCCGGGCGGCCCCCGGCGCGAGTTTCCGGATGTTGCGCAGCACCGCGTCGATGGCCGAGCCGCCCGCGACGCCCAGCAGGGAGACCAGCACCAGCAGGGCGGGGAACAGCGACAGCACGCCGTAGTACGTCAGGGCCGCCGCACGGTCGGTCAGCTCGTCGTCCTTGAACTCGTGCAGGGCGCCTCTGAGGACGGCGCCCCAGGCCCGCTTCGGGAGTTTCGTCGGCGCGTCCGGCGCCCGCCGTTCGACCTCCGGCCCCGGTCCCGCCTCCTCGGGCGCCGGCACCTCGCGTTCCGGGCCCGCGTCGTCGTCCCGGGATGTCTTCCGCCAGGGGATGTGAAGTCTCTGCATGCGCACCGGGTAACCCCCCGACGCCGCTCCTACGCCGCTCCTGCGCCGCCGAACGGCCCGACAGGCATGGAACGCGCTCACGGAAGCACCCGGGAGGGCATGGAATGCGAGATCTACCAGACCCGGACGGGTGCGTGCGAGCGGATCGACTGCGGCCAGGAGGACGCGGGGTGCGGGGCGACCCTGGACCGCCTGGGCGCCCTGGCGCCGGGCGAGTTCGCCTGGATCAGGGTGAGCGACCCCTCCCAGGAGGAACTCGAGCGGCTGGGCAAACACCTCGACCTGCATCCCCTGGCCGTCGAGGACGCGGTCCAGGCCCACCAGCGGCCGAAGCAGGAGCGCTACGGGGAGGTGCTGGCGGTGGCCGTGAAGACGCTCTGGTTCGTCGAGCGGACCGCCGACGTGGAGACCGGCGAGGTCATGATCTTCCTCGGTCCGTCCTTCGCGCTGACCGTGCGCCACGGGGCGAGCGACCCGGCCGCGGAGGCGGCGCGCCGGCTCGCCGCGCAGCCGGCCATGGCGCGGCTCGGACCGCCCGGCGTCCTGCACGCGGTGACGGACGTCGTCGTCGACGCCTACGCCGAGGCGGCCGCCCAGGTGCGCACGGACCTCACCGAGCTGGAGCGGTGCGTGTTCTCACCGGTCCGCCAGGACCTGACCGAGCAGATCTACTCGCTCAAGCGTGAGGTGGTGGAGTTCCGCGACGCGGTCCAGCCCCTGGTCCCCGTCATGCAGTCGCTGACCGGGCCGGGGACCGACTGGCCGCGCGAACTCGTGCCGTACTTCCGTGACGTCGTCGACCACGTCACCCGCACCGGCACCGAGGTGACCGCCCTGGACGACCTGCTGGGCTCCGTCCTCGACGCGCACCTCGCGACCGTGGGCACCTGGCAGAACGACGACATGCGCCGTATCAGCGCCTGGGCGGCCATCTTCGCCGTCCCCACCCTGATCGCGGGCATCTACGGCATGAACTTCGCCCACATGCCCGAGCTGGACTGGCGCTACGGCTACCCGGGCGCGCTGGCCGTGATGGCCCTCGGCGCGGGATGGCTGTACCGGTCCTTCCGCCGCAACGGCTGGCTGTGAGGCCGGAGTGTCGACCGCGCGTACGGCGGAACCCGGGTGGCCGAGGGCGCCGGGCCGGGCGGTCCCGCCCCGCGGACCCGGGAGGACACATGCCCCAGACAGCCGACGCCGTGTACCGGCGCATCCACGCGGAGGTCACGGACCGGGCCGAGGACCTGTGGCGGGTGGCGACGACGCTGCACGCCGATCCGGAACTCGCCTTCGCCGAACGGCGCGCCGCCGCACTGCTGAGCGGTGAACTGCACCGCGCGGGTTTCCGGGTGCGGCCGGGCACGGCGGGCCTGCCCACCGCGTTCGTGGCCCGCGCGGGGGAGGGCCGCCCGGCGGTCGCCCTGCTGCTGGAGTACGACGCCCTGCCCGGCCTGGGGCACGCCTGCGGCCACAACCTGATCGCCGCCGCCGGCCTGGGAGCGGCGCTCGCCGCCCGCGCCGCCCTGCCCGTCGACGCCGGTTCGGTGCTGGCCGTGGGCACCCCGGCCGAGGAAGGCGGCGGCGGGAAGGCCCTGATGGCCGAGGCCGGAGTGTTCGACGACGTCGACGCCGCGCTCATGTTCCACCCGGGCGTCCACGACTGGGCACGCGCGCCCCTGACGGCGCAGGAGCAGTACCGGGTCGGCTTCCACGGGCGGGCCGCCCACCCCACCGGCAACCCCACGGAGGGCATCGACGCCCTCGCGTCCCTCGTCGAGTTGTTCAACGTGCTGTCCGCGCTGGGACGCCGGCTGCCGGAGGCCTCCCACATCCAGGGCATCGTCACGCAGGGCGGTACCGCCACGAACCTGGTCCCCGCCTACGCGGAGGGCCTGTTCGGGCTCCGCGCCGCCACCACCACGGCATTGGACGAGCTGGCCGGGCGGCTGGCCACCTGCGCCGACGGCGTGGCCCGGGCCACCGGCACGACCGTCACCGTCGAACGTGCCACGGTCCGTTACGAGCACTTCCGCGACAGCCGGCCGCTCTCCGACGGCTTCGCGGCGCACCTGGCACGGACGGGCATCGCCCTGACACCGCCCGCGGCGGGCGTGTACCTGGGCTCCTCCGACATCGGCAACGTCAGCGGGCGGGTCCCGGCCATCCACCCCTTCGTGGCGATCATGGACGAGGACGGGTCCGACCACACCCCCGAGTTCGCCGCCGCGGCGGCGTCCGAGCGGGCCCGTGAGGTCCTTCTCGCGACCACGGAGGCGCTGGCCCGCACGGCCGCCGACATCCTCGGCGACGCGGCGCTGCGGGAGTCGGCACGGCAGGCACACGAGCCGGCCGCCGGACCGGCGCGGCCGGTTGCCGCACCGGTGCCAGGGGTACCCGGCGGGCCCGTGGCCCTCCGCCCGGGCCGACCCTGACGAGGAGGACGGATGGACCACTCCCGAGCCCCCGTACTGGAGGCGCTGGCGGAGTTCCGGCGCCGCGGTGACGTCGTCTTCGGGCCACCCGGCCACAGACAGGGCCGCGGAGTGGACCCGCGGGTGGCCGAGATCCTCGGCATCGACGTGTTCCGGTCCGACGTGCTGACCCTCAACGGGCTGGACGACCGGCGCCAGTCCCAGGACGTGCTCGGCCAGGCCCAGGAACTGATGGCGGACGCGGTCGGCGCCGAGCAGGCGTTCTTCTCCACCTGCGGCAGCTCCCTGTCGGTGAAGACGGCCATGCTCGCCGTCGCCGGCCCCGGCGAGAAGCTGCTGCTCTCCCGCAACGCCCACAAGTCCGTGATCGCCGGAGTCATCGTCAACGGCGTCGAGCCGGTCTGGGTCCACCCCCGCTTCGACACCGAACGGCACCTCGCCCACCCGCCCGAGCCCGGCGACGTACGCGACCGGCTGCGCGCGCATCCGGACGCCAAGGGGATGCTGCTGATCACCCCCACCGAGTGGGGGACGTGCGCCGACATCCGCGGGGTGGCCCAGGTGTGCCACGAGGCCGGTGTCCCGCTGATCGTCGACGAGGCGTGGGGCGCCCATCTGCCGTTCCACCCCGACCTGCCGCCCTGGGGCATGGACGCCGAGGCCGATCTGGTCGTCACCAGCGTCCACAAGATGGGCAGTGCCGTCGAGCAGAGTTCGGTCTTCCACCTCCAGTACGACCGGGTGGCGCCCGAGGTCCTCAAGCAGCGCGAGGACCTGCTCGGCACGACCAGCGCCTCCTCGCTGGTGTACGCCTCCCTCGACGGCTGGCGCCGGCAGATGGCCGAACAGGGGCACGCCCTGCTGGAGGCCGCGCTGCGGCGCGCCGGCCGGATCCGGGAGACGGTCGCCGGCCTCCCCGGGCTGCGGCCGATGGGGCAGGAGGTCGTCGAGGAAGGCCTCGCCGCGTCCTTCGACCCGCTGAAACTCGTCATCGACGTACGGGACCTGGACATCAGCGGTATGCAGGCCGCCGAGTGGCTGCGGGCCGAGCGGCATGTCGACGTCGGGGGTTCCGACACCTGCCGTATCAGCGCCTCCGTCACCCACGCCGACGACGACGAGACCGAGCGGGTCTTGCTCGACGCCCTGCGCGCGCTCGTGGACGCGGCCGGCTCCTTCGAACGGCGGCCGCCGGTGCACCTGCCCCCTCCCGGGGCGCTCGAACTGGAGCAGGCCATGCTGCCGCGCGAGGCGTTCTTCGCACCGGTCGACCATGTCCCGGCGGAACGGGCCGCGGGACGGGTCGCCGCCGAGACGATCAGCCCCTACCCGCCGGGAGTGCCCGCGGTCGCCCCCGGCGAGGTGATCACCGAGAAGGTCATCGACTACCTGCGCACGGGAGCGGACCACGGCGTCCTGATCCCGGACGCGTCGGACCCGTCGGTGCGGGTCCTGCGGGTGGTGGCGCGCCCCTGAGAGCCGGCTGGGACGCGCCCCTGAGAGCCGGCCGGGGACGGGGCGCGCACCGGGATCACCCGGGCCCGCGCTCCCCGGGGCCGGCCGGCGGCAGCGCCTCGTCCGGTACGACGTGCACCGCGGCCTCCTCCGCGCCCGCGGCGCCGCCGTCCACGCCCTTGTCCTCGGCGACCGCCTCCCCGGTGGTGTCCGGGTGCGCTCCCTCGTCCGGCGCCACCAGCCGTCCGGCGCGGCGGTCCCCGGTCTCCGGGTCGCGCGGCTCGCCGTCGCCCCCGGGCAGATCCCCGATGCCGTCGCCCTCGGGCGGCGCCACGTCGGGGACCTCCTGGCGCAACCGCTCGTCGAGGGACTCGCCCTCGCGCTGCTCCGCCGCCGTCGTCCCCGCCCGGGTCACGCCCAGGGGCTTCTCGGGCGGTGACCAGCCCTCGTCGAGGATGTCGTCGTAGGTGCGTTCGTCGACCGCGTCCTGGAGATCCAGCGGAGCCGCGTCCTCCTGCTCCTCGTTGCCGCCGACGGGCTGGTAGGCGTCGTCCGCCCTGTTCTCTTCACTCATTTCCGAACCTCCTCCGGTGGCCGGTGGATCCTCTCTGCGAAGTACCGAGGACAGCCCGGACCATGCCTTGCGCGGCCTGAGAGGATCGGTGCATGGTGCATTCCTCTTTGCGGATCAACGCCCTGATCGTCGACGCCGAGGACCCGGAGCGGCTTGCCGCGTTCTGGTCCGAACTGCTCGGCAGGCCGATCGTGGGCCGTACCGGCCCGTACGTGTGGCTGCGGCGGGAGAACGACCTGGGGATGGGTTTCCAGCGGTCCGCGCGGCCCACGGCGGGCAAGAACCGGATGCACTTCGACGTCAGCACGCCCGATCCCGCCGCCGAACAGCGGCGGGTCGAGGCGCTGGGCGGCCGTCGGCTGGAGCAGTACGCCGACGGCGGGTTCCTGGTGATGGCCGACCCCGAGGGCAACGAGTTCTGTGTCATCCCGGAGGGCCCCTTCGAACTCGACGACGAGGGCCGCGCGGACTATCTCGGCTGACCTGCCGGTCGCCGCTCGTCAGCCGCCCTGCGGCAGGGCCGCGCGGCTCGTCGGACGGGCGGCCTGACCCGGGCTGAGGATGGTCCGCCGGCCCGTACCGGGGGTGGCACCCGCGCCGTCGGCGCTGTCGACGGCGCTGTCGAGGTAGTCGTGTGCCACCCGCAGCGCCTGCGAGATCTCCCGGGTTCCGGTGGACACACAGAGGGTGTAGGTCAGGTCCTGCAGCCGGGTGTCGACGGACACGTCGTCGGCGAGCGCCTCGGTCGCGAGGAGCGTCTCGTACTCCTTGACGAGTCTCCGCAGGGTCGCGGGGTGGGGCATCAGCATGGGACGGGCTCCTCGGATCCGGTGGGCGGGAACGGCTGTGCCGCGGGTGGAGGACGGGCGACGGGTCATCGGCCGAGTGCTTCGGCGCGGACGCGGGCGCAGCTGCGGCTGATGAGGCGGGAGACGTGCATCTGGGAGATGCCGAGCTGGTCGGCGATGCGGCTTTGCGTCATGTCCTCGAAGAAGCGCATGTAGAGGATGGCGCGTTCGCGTTCGGGCAGCCGGCGCAGGCCTTCCTTGGCGGCTTCCCGGTCGAGGACCACGTCGTAGGAGCCGTCGCTCTCGCCGAGGGTGTCGGCGAGGCTGTAGCCGTCCTCGCCGGCGGAGAGCTCGGCGTCCAGGGACAGGGTGCTGAAGCTCTCCAGCGCCTCCAGTCCCGCGCTGACCTCGTCCTCGGTCAGGCCGGTGTGGGCGGCCAGGTCGGCGACGCTGGGTTCGGGGGCGCCGGGGTTCTCGGTCAGGACGCGGCGGGCCACCCGGACGCGGTTGCGCAGTTCCTGGACGCGGCGGGGAACCCGCAGGGCCCACATGCGGTCCCGGAAGTGGCGCTTGACCTCGCCGGTGATGGTGGGCACGGCGTAGCTCTCGAAGGCGCCGCGGGAGGGGTCGTAGCGGTCGACGGCCTTGACCAGGCCGAGGGCGGCGACCTGGCGCAGGTCCTCGACGGTTTCGCCGCGGTCGCGGAAGCGGCCGGCGATGCGGTGGGCCATGGGCAGCCAGGCGGCGACCAGTTCGTCGCGCAGGGCGTCCCGCTCGGGCCCGTCCTCCAGGGCGGCGAGACGGGCGAACAGGGCCGCGGTGTCAGGGGCGTCGTCGTGGGTGCGGCGGGCCGTGCCCGGGGCGGTGCGGTCGGTGGCGGGCGTGCCGGGACGGCTGTTCGGCAGGTCGGTGAGCATGCGGTATCGCTCCTGAACGGTCTTTCCAGAAGTCCGGACGCGGGGTCCGGACATGTCCTGAAGGGGGTGTCAGGGGTGCCGCAGCGGAGAGCTGGACGGGCCCCGGAGGGTGCCGTCAGCTGGGGTCTCTCCCGCTGGGCAGGTGCCTCCGGTCCGAAGCACGAGACTCCGCCTGCCCCTGCCCGCGAGCGGTAAACCACGACTGCCCGCGAGCGGTGAACCACGACTGCGCGCGCAGCGGCTGCGCCGGGGACGCGGAGCCCGCACCCTGGAGGAGAAGGGGGCTGCCGTCCGCGAAGGAGTGCCGACATGGCGAGGAGCCAGGGCGAGGGCAAGCGCCTGAAGAAGGGCGACAAGGTGGCCTGGAAGAGCCACGGAGGCCAGGCCGAGGGCAAGGTGGAGAAGGAGATCACCGAACGGACCCGGGCGGCGGGCCGCACGGTGGACGCGTCGCCGGACGATCCGCAGTACCAGGTGCGCAGTGACAAGTCCGGCCGGTCCGCGGTGCACAAGCCGTCGGCGCTGAAGAAGAAGTGACCGGGAGCGGCCGACCCGCGGAGGCCGCCCGCCCGGCGCGCCGCAGGCTCAATCCCCTTGGGCCGTCTGGCGGTTGGGCCGGGGTACGTGCGTACAGTGGAAGGAGAGGGTGCTTCGGCCAGCAGGCACCGCAGTGTGCCGCCGCGCGTGCGCGAGCCCGACTGCGGGACGCCACGCGGGTGCTGACAGTTCAGGAGGCCCGTCAGTGACCGAGTACCCGCACCCGTCCGACAGGGCGGGGACGGCCGACCGCGTCCCCAGCGCCGCCTCGCCGGATGCCGTCGACGAGCGCAACCGGCGGCTGGCCAGGGCCGGTGTGGCCCGTGCCGAGGAACTTCTGATGACGCGCTACCGGGTCGGCTCGCAGGGCGAGGCCTTCGACCTGCTGCGCCGTACCTCGCAGAGGTTCAACGTCAAACTCCACACCCTCGCCGACGTCGCCGTCCGGCTGCCGGCCCCGGCGGCCGGGGCCGCCGACTGGGTGCCCAACCGCCCGCGCGGCGCACCGCCCCCGCTGCCCGCCCTGCACACGGGCCAGGCGCGGCCCAGCGGCCACGGAGCCGTCCTCAAAGCCGCCCTGCGCCGCACCATGCATGTCGCTCACACCCATATGGGCCATGTGCAGCTGGTGGAGAACGGGATGCTGCGGATGGCGCAACATGCCGGGCTGGCACGGCAGTTCACCGACTACTTCGCCTTCGTCGGGGACGCGGGGTCGCCCTGCGCGCGGGCCGCCGAGGACCGCCGGCAGATCACCGTCAAGGATGTCGCCTCCTCCGACACGTTCGACGAGGCGTCCCGGCAGGCCGTCCTGCGGACCGGGAGCCGGGCCTGCCACAGTGTGCCGCTGGTCGGACAGCGGGGCGGGGTGATGGGCGTGATCTCCACGCATCACGACGGCCCCGTGGGCGACTTCAGCACCGCCCAGCTGACGGCACTGGACCACCTCGGCGCGCAGGTCGGCCGCTGGCTGCTGTGGCATCGCCACACCGTCGTCCTCCCCGCCCTCAATCACCTGCACGCCAGTGCCGCGCACCGCGACTGAACGCCGAGCGGACAGGGCAGGCACTCCTCACGAGGAGGTGGTGAGGACGGTGTCGGGGGGCAGGGTCCGCTGGACCAGGGCGTGGGCGACGTGGGTGAGGCGTTCGCGAGAGCGCACGGCGTAGGCGCGCAGGACGTGCTGGGCCTGGGTCACGCTCAGACCGCCGTACTCGGCGATCATCCCGCCGGCGATCTCGACGGTCGCCTTCGCGGCGATCGCGGCCTGCACCCGGCTGCTGATGTCGTCCGCCCGCACCGGATACGGACTCCAGCTGACCAGCGCGACCGCGGTGACGTCCGCGAGGGCCTGCGCCAGACTCAGCTCCGGCTCCGGCAGCCCACCCGCCTGCGCGACCAGCAGATTCACCGCACCGATCGTCTGCTGGTGCACCCGCAGCGGCAGCGCGTGCGCCGACCCGAACCCCGCCGCCCGCGCCAGCGGCCCCACCACCGCCCACCGCCCGCCCCCCGCACCCGCCAGATCCAGCGCGTCCACCCGCTCACCCTGCCGATAGCAGTCCACACACGGACCCTCGTCCGCCTGCAACTGGAAGAACTCCAGCAGCGCCGCCCGGTCGTCCGTGACCGCCATCGTCCGCAGCCCGCCCCGCAACGGCGCCATCATCACCCCCACCGCCTCCGCACCCGTCAGCTCCGCACAGTTCGCCGCCAGCCGGTCCAAAAGCACCACCGGATCCACATCATCGGCAAAGGAATCGGCCAGCGAGACCAGCGCCTCGGTCAGCTGCTGCTCACGGTTCATGACGGTTCACCGTCCACTCCGTCCGCGCCATCCGCATCGCCAGCACCGCCGGCGCCGCCCGCGCCGTCCGCCTCGTCTGTCTCCATGGCGAAACGCACCGTGCGGGCGACCACCTCACGCGCCACCTCGGTGACCGTCCGCCCCTCGACGAAAGCCCGCGCCCGCATCCGGTCCAACGCCTCCTCCGGACCCGCGTCGAGCTGCACCATCACGATCCCGATCGCCTGGTAGACCTCACTGTGCTCGGCCTCCGAGGCCTCCACCCACGACGCTACCCCCTCCCCGCCCCCCGGCCCCCCGCCACCGGCACGCGCATGCAGATTCATCACCGCGAACGTCACCGCGTCCCGCGCCCACAACGCCACCCCCAGCTCCCGCCGCGACAACCCCCCCGGCCGGTCCCGGTACAGATCCAGCGTCCCGATCGCCGAACCCCCCACCCCCAACGGCAACGAGAACACCGCCCGCACCCCCAACTCCACCGCCTGCCGCGCGAACATAGGCCACCGCCGCCCGTCCGCACCCACCGCCAGATCCGCCGCCAGCACCGGCGCCGCCCCCTCCAGCGCCGCCTGACACGGACCGTCCCCCAACGTGTACTGCACCTCCGCCAACCGCGCCGCCACCTCATCACTGGCACACCACGTCGCCCGCACCGTCGCACCCCCCGAGATCGACACCGACGCCCCCGACACCGCCAGCAACCCCACACACGCCCGGCACAACGCCTCCGGCACCCCCAACGGCTCCACCCCCCGAGCCGCCGCCGACAACGCCTCCACCACCCGCAACCGCTCCCGCGCCCCCGACAACCCGCCCGCACCCGCGGAGGACTCACCCGCGGAGGACCCACCGGACACGGCCATCACCTCCACGACGCCGAACACGGACACCACACGTGATTCACCAGGGCGGCGGCCACCTGCCGGGTACCCAGCGAGCGGACCGGCAACGTCAGCCGCCGCCGGACCGGCAACGTCAGCCGCCGCGCAGCACGTCCCGGACCGCCGTGACGCGCAGCTCCTCCAGTGTGCTCAGTTGCCGTTGGGCCCGTGCCTCCAGCCGGTCGAGTTCCTGCCCGTCGAGGCGGTCGTCCGCCTCGGCCAGGGTGCGCAGCGTGCGCCAGCCGAGCTGCTTGCCCGTGACCCCCAGCCGGAGGAACTCGAGTTCGATCACGAGGGTCAGCGGCGACGGGCGGAAGAGGCGCCCGTTGCTCTTGAGACGCCCCAGCCGCTCGGCGGTGGCGGCTGCCGCGACCTTGTAGCCGCGCCGCGGCACGCCGAGGCTCCGCATGATGCGCAGCAGGCTCTCGCGGTCCTCGGCGATCTCGTCCGCGAGGTCCCGCAGGGGCCGTGCGTAGGGAGGGTCGTGGTGCGACCCGGCCATGAACCGGGCCCGTCGGGTGCCGGTCGTGGCACCCGCGAGATGGTCGTTGAGGTAGATCCCGAGCAGGCCGGTGCGGACCTGCCGGGTCCCCGGGCGGGTGCCCGCTGTCGGTGTCGCCATGGTTCTCGCCCTCACTTTCGTCCGCCGTCCGGCGCGCTGCGGCGCCGGACGAGTACCCGTACGGTGGGGGCCGCCACGCGGCCCCCGCCGTGGCCGGTCGTCACACCTGCGCGGGAAACCGTTCCCAGACGCGGTGCGCGCCCAGCAGACTGATGATCTCGGCCAGCGTCCCGGTACCGCTGTCGCCCACGACCACGCCGGGCGCGTCGGCGGGGACGCCGGCCGCTTCCAGGGCGGCCTCGGCGCCCTTCCAGCCGCCGATCGCCTTGCCGTGCCGGAAGGCCTCGTTCAGCAGCAGGGCCACCCGCGGGTCGGGCCCGGACCCGTAGCCGTTGCCGGAGCCGGCCTTGGCGTCCCGCGCGCCGTACGCGTCCCCGCCCAGTCCCGGCGCCCCGGCGAGCAGGACGGCGTCGAACTCCACGGACCGGGCGGTGGCGTAGGTGCGGTGCACCGGCAGCTCGCCGTCACCGTCACCGAGGACCCCGCCGGCCGGGGCCACCACCAGCGGCACCATGCCGGCCTCGTCGACGGCCTCGCGTACGGCGCGTACGCCGTCGAGGTCGCCGTCCGGACCCGTGACTATGCCGATGATCCGCCCGTCGGCGGGCCAGGTGTGCCCGACCTGGGAGAGCGCGGGGCTGGGCGCGACGTCGGCGAGGGGCACGGTGGCCTCGGGCGCGGGCAGTCCCAGACCCGAGGCGACCTGGGCGCACAGTTCCGGGTCGATGTTGGCGAGCACCTGGAGCGCGCGTTCCCTGATGGCCGGTTCGTAGCATTTGCCGAGTTCGAAGGTGTAGGCCCCGATGATGTGCTCGCGTTCCACCGGGCTCATGCTCAGCCAGAACCGGCGCGGCTGGCTGAAGTGGTCCGCGAACGACTCCGGTGCCTCCCTGACCTTCGTCGAGGCGGGCACGGCCACGGGGGCCTCGACGTACGCGCCGAGGTCCGCTCCCGGGGCGAACGGGCAGCCGCCGTCCAGGGAGTTGGGCCGGTAGGGGGCGACGCCCCGGTGCACGGCCGTCTGGTGCATGCCGTCGCGCAGCATGTCGTTGACGGGCGCGTGCGTCCGGTTGATCGGCAGCTGCGCGAAGTTGGGGCCGCCGAGGCGGGTGATCTGGGTGTCCAGGTAGGAGAAAAGCCGGCCGGCGAGCAGCGGGTCGTCGGTGACGTCGATACCGGGCACCAGATGGCCGACGTGGAAGGCGACCTGCTCGGTCTCGGCGAAGAAGTTCGACGGGTTGCGGTTGAGGGTCAGCAGGCCGATCGGCTGCACCGGCGCCAGTTCCTCGGGGACGAGGTTGGTCGGGTCGAGCAGGTCGATGCCCTCGAAGGTCTGGTCCTCGGTGTCGGGGAAGGTCTGGATGCCGAACTCCCACTGGGGGTAGGCGCCCGCCTCGATGGCGTCGGCGAGGTCCCGGCGGTGGAAGTCGGGATCGACGCCGTTGACGATCTGCGCCTCCTCCCACACCAGGGAGTGCACCCCGAGCTTCGGCTTCCAGTGGAACTTCACGAGGGTGGTGCCACCCTCGGCGTCGACCAGGCGGAAGGTGTGCACACCGAAGCCCTCCATGGTGCGGTACGACCGCGGGATGCCCCGGTCGGACATGTTCCACAGGGTGTGGTGGGTGGCCTCGGTGTGCAGGGTGACGAAGTCCCAGAACGTGTCGTGGGCGCTCTGCGCCTGCGGGATCTCACGGTCCGGATGCGGTTTGGCGGCGTGGACGACGTCGGGGAACTTGATGGCGTCCTGGATGAAGAAGACCGGGATGTTGTTGCCGACCAGGTCGAAGACGCCCTCTTCGGTGTAGAACTTGGTGGCGAAACCGCGGGTGTCCCGGACCGTGTCGGACGATCCCCGGGACCCCAGCACGGTCGAGAACCGGACGAAGACCGGGGTCTCGACTTCCTTCGCGAGGAACGCGGCCCTGGTCACCGACGCCGCCGTCCCGTAGCTCTGGAAGACGCCGTGCGCACCGGCACCCCGTGCGTGCACCACCCGCTCGGGGATGCGCTCGTGGTCGAAGTGCATGATCTTCTCGCGCAGGTGGTGGTCCTGCAACAGGACCGGGCCGCGCGGGCCCGCCTTGAGCGAGTGGTCGGTGTCGGGGCGCCGGTGGCCCTGTGCGTCCGTGAGGTGGCTGCCGCCCTGCGCCACCGTGTCCTGGCCGGCGCCGGTCGGCTGCCCGGTCGGCGAGTACGTGTCAGGACCGCTCTGGTCCGGCTTGGGCGGCAGCGGCCCACGGGGCTCGGTCGGTTCCGCGACCGGCGGCGACTCGGGCCCCGGCTTCCCGGGCACGTCGCCGACGGGGCCCGTGTGATCGCCACGCAGTGCGTCGGAGACCTTCTCGGCCGCGCGCTTCAGGGGGTTGCTCTCGCCCATGAGTACCAGTCCTTCGCCGTGTCGAGAGTCCGTACCGCTGCGCGGCACAGCGCCGGGGCGGGGCCCCTGGGGTCGCTGCGCTCCTGGCCGTTTCACCGGGCACGACGCCTGCGGACGGGGGTGGGACACCCGCGGGCGAAGGCTGTGCACCGCCCTGCGCTCCGGAGGCGTCCGTGGTCCCGACCCGCGTACCCGGACAGCGGCGGTCGACTCACGGGTACGGCAGCCGCTCCTGACCGAGGGTGGACGAATTCCAGCCGCGTCTTCCGTTACGGCCGCTGCCCAGGGGTACCCGAGTGACCCGGCCGGCGCGCCGGTCCCCCCACCCCGTGGAGCAGCCCCGTGAAAGCCCTTGTCATCAACTGCACGCTCAAGAAGTCCCCCGAGCCGTCCAACACCGAGGCCCTGGCCTCGGAGGTCGCCGCCCGCCTGGCCAAGCTCGGCGTGCGGACGGAGTCCGTGCGCGCCGTCGACCTGCCCATCGCGCCAGGGGTCGTCACGGACGCGGGCGACGGCGACGCGTGGCCGGACGTCCACGAGCGGCTGCTGGACTCCGAGATCCTGGTCATCGCCTCCCCGACTTGGTTGGGACGCCCGTCCTCGGTGGCGCAGCGGGTGCTGGAGCGGATGGACGCCATGATGTCCGAGACGGACCAGGACGACCGTCCGGTCGCCTACGACCGGGTGGCCGGCGTGGTGGTCACCGGTAACGAGGACGGCGCCCACCACGTCATCAGCGAGATCTCCGGGGCACTCGCGGACATCGGGTACACGATCCCGGGCCAGGCGTGGACGTACTGGCACCTCGGACCCGGCCCGGGCCCCGACTACCTGGACGACGAACGCGGCCGCGACTGGGCCCACAGCACGGGCCGCACGATGGCCGACAACCTGCACCGGGTCGCGACCGCCCTCGCCGGGCCGTCGCCGGTGACCGGCTGACCGGGGAGCCGACGATGACGGTCGAGTCACTCACCTCTCCCTCCCGGCTCCGCTGCTGGGCCCCGCCCGGGGTCTACCGCCCACAGACCGACACCGCCCTGCTCGGCCGGGCCCTGCGCCGGGAGCGGATCACCCGCCGCACCGAGATCCTGGACCTCGGTACCGGCAGCGGCGCGCTCGCGGTGGAGGCGGCCCGGCTCGGCGGCCGGGTGACAGCCGTGGACATCTCCTGGCGGGCGCTCGCCACGGCCTGGTGCAACGCCCGGCTGAACGGACAGGTGGTCCGCCTGCGCCACGGCGACCTGGGGTCCGCTGTCCCGGGCCGCCGCTTCGACCTGGTGGTCACCAACCCGCCCTACGTGCCCGCCCCCGGCGACGGCCCGCCCCGGGGCTCCGCCCGGGCGTGGGACGCGGGCGCGGACGGCCGGCTGCTGATCGACCGTATCTGCGCGGCGGCGCCCACCGTGCTGCGCCCGGCGGGGCGGCTGCTGATGGTGCACTCGCACCTGAGCGGCGTCGAGGAGACGCTGGCCCGGCTGCGGGAGGCCGGGTTGCGTGCGGAGATCGTGGACCGTACCCGGCTGCCCTTCGGCCGGGTCCTGCTCTCCCGGCTCGGCTGGCTGCGCGAACGCGGGCTGGTCGCCGACCGCACGAGTGAGGAACTGGTGGTGATCCGTGCCGAACACGCCTGAACGCCCCCGCCGTGTCCGCGTGCAGCGCGACGGCCCGCTCCTGGTGGAGGGGCCGGTCGAGATCGTGGACGAGGACGGCACCGTGCACATGTCGCGGCGCTTCCAGGTCGCCGTCTGCACCTGCCGCCGTACCCGGACCCCGCCCTGGTGCGACACCAGCCACCGCCGCCGTACGAAACCGGACGGAACCACATGACCGACGCTCCGCTGCCCCAGCCCCGCGGCCCGCTCTCCGCCGCGCTCGTCGCCGCGCTCCGCGGGGCGGACACCGGCCGGCCACGGCTGCCCGCCGACGCCGGCGGCTACGACGACGACCTCCAGCTCGCCCTGTACCTCCTCTACGAACTCCACTACCTCGGCTTCGACGGGGTACCCGACGACCTCGAGTGGGACCCCGGACTCCTGGCCCTGCGGGCCGAGTTGGAGAACCGCTTCCTGGAGTCGCTGCGCGCGGACGTGCCCGTCGAGGCGTCCGACACCGTCATGGAGGCGCTGGACGGGCTCCAGCTGGAACCGGTCGGCGAGGTCGAGGGCAGCCTCTCCCACTTCCTGCGCGACCACGGCACCCTGGACCACTTCCGCGAGTACGCGGCGCTGCGCTCGCTGTACCACCTCAAGGAGGCCGACCCGCACGCCTGGGTGATCCCACGGCTGCGCGGCCGGGCCAAGGCCGCCATGGTCGCCGTCGAGTTCGACGAGTTCGGCGCCGGCCGTGCCGACGAGATCCACGCCCGGCTGTTCGCCGACCTCATGGCGGACCTGGGCCTGGACCCGACGTACGGGCACTACCTGGACGCCGCGCCGGCCGAGGCGCTGGCCACCGTCAACCTGATGTCCCTGTTCGGCCTGCACCGGGCCCTGCGCGGGGCGCTCGTCGGCCACTTCGCCACCGTCGAGATCACCTCCTCGCCGGCCTCCCGCCGCCTGGCCGAGGCGCTGCGCCGGCTGGGGGCGGGTCCGGCGGCCGTCCGCTTCTACACCGAACACGTCGAGGCGGACGCGGTGCACGAACAGGTCGTACGGCACGAGGTCGTCGCCGGCCTGCTGGCGGACGAGCCACGGCTGGAGGCCGACATGGTGTTCGGCATCCGCGCGACCGGCTACCTGGAGGACCGCCTGGCCGACCGCCTGCTGTCCCTGTGGCGGCAGGACCGGACCGCCCTGCGCGGGAACCGGCTCACCCCGCGCGGCGAGCCGTCACCGGTGGGGTGAGAGGCGGTTCCTCGGGTGTTCCTGGCGCCCGCACGGCGATGCGCCCGCACACGGGTGCGGGCGCATCGGTCCGGCTGGTCAGCGGATGCTGGTGACCCCGGTTTCCGTCACATCGGGTTCGCGGGCCGCGGGGGAGGTGCGGCCGAGTTTCTCGCCCTCGATGTCGACGTGGGGCAGCCGGCGGTCGAGCCAGGCGGGCAGGGACCACGCGCGGTGGCCGAGCAGGGCCAGGACCGCGGGGACGATCGTCATGCGGACCACGAACGCGTCGAAGACGACCGCCGCGGCCAGGCCAAGACCCAGCGACTTGATCAACGCCTCGTCGCCGGCGATGAAGCCGCTGAAGACCGCCGTCATGATGAGGGCGGCGGCCGTGACCACCTTCCCGCTGTACCGGAAGCCCTCGGTGATCGCCTCGCGCGGCTCGGCCCCGTGGACGTACGCCTCGCGGATCCGGGTGACGAGGAAGACCTGGTAGTCCATCGCGAGGCCGAAGACGATGCCCACGGCGAGGATCGGGACGAGGCTCTGGATCGGACCGGTCGTCTCCAGCCCGAACAGGCCCTTCAACCAGCCCCACTGGAAGACCGCGACCATCGCGCCGAAGGCGGCGAGGACGGAGAGCAGGAAACCGAGCGCCGCCTTGAGCGGCACCAGGAGGGAGCGGAAGACGAGGATGAGGACGAGAAAGGCCAGGCCGACGACCAGCAGCCCTTGACCTGCACTGGCCTGCACCCACGGCGCCCTGACCGGAAGGCTTGGAGGCGCGGCGCTCTCTGTCGGCGGGCGTCAGCCTTTCCGGTGCGCGAGCCCTGATCCCTTGCCTTCCTCGGCCAGGGTCGCCCGCACCCGCTGCTCCTCGCGAGCGGAGCCGACGTCCCGTTCCAGGGGCGTCCGGCTCACGGCGGTCGCGAGGTCTTCCAGGGCCCGTTTCTGCAGTTCCGCCTCGCGCCGTACGACCGGGGCCCCGTTGCCTGCGGCGGTGTCCTCCCACGCGTGGAGCGCCTCCGCCACGCGTCCCCAGTCCGGATTCCTGTGCTCGCGCACGGCGACCGCCGCCTTCGCGGTGTCCGTCTCCAGGGCCTCGGCGAACCGCTCCGCCTCGGGGACGAAACGGCCGTCGGCCCGCGGGACGTGGCTCTCCATGAGCATCGCCGCCCGGCCGAACCCCTTGATCGCCTCTTGCGCCTCCCGCGCCTCGCGCGACGTCAGACCCCTGGGGCGGACCGGTTCCTGCCTTGCCCGGTCGTACGCCTCCTGCCAGGCGGAACGTGCCTCCCTGCTCTCCAGCAGCGCCCTGCGCATGTCGGCGTGATGCTCCCGGGTCGGTTCGGCGTAGTCGCGCAGCACGGCGGCCGCGTAGCGGCCGTTGGCCGCGAGCCAGTCCGCGAGCCGGCCCGGCAGCCGGGGAGTCTCCCAGGCGGGGAACACCATGTACGCCAGCATCGCCAGGGCCCCGCCGAGCAGGGTGAGCACCAGCCGCTCCGGGACCGTCTGCTCCCATGTCTGGCCGCCCATGCCGAGCAGGAAGACGACGTACGCGGCGGTGAAGCACTGGGAGTAGGCGTAGCCGGTACGGTTCAGCGTGTACGACAGGCCCGCCGAGACCACCGCCAGCGCGCCGGACACATGCGCGTCCGGGCTCAGGGCCCGCACCACGCCGGTGGCGAGCGCGACCCCCGCCAGGGTCCCGGCGAGACGCGCCACCGCACGCGCGTACGTCCGGTGGAAGTCCGGCCGCATCACCATCACCGAGGCGAGGGGCGCCCAGTAGCCGTGGCCCAGTGGGAGCCGCGCGGCGATCAGGTAGCCGAGGGTGGCCACCGCCGCCAGGCGGACGGCGTGCCGGAACACGGGCGAGTCCCGGCGGAGCTCACGGCGGACCGCCCGGACAACGACCGGGACCAGCCGCAGCATGGTCGGGCGCACCAGGAACTCGGCGTCGGCGGGGCCGGGCGGCGTGGGCGTCCTCCCGGGCGCGCAGCCGCACCCGGCGATCTCCAACGCCTCGCCGAGCAGTTCCACGAGCCGCTCGGCGGCCTGCCGCGCGGGGCCCTCCAGCACCTCGTGCTCCTCGTCGACACGCAGGGCGTCCATGCTCTCGGGCCGCACCTCGGCGGGAGTCCCGCGTCGGATCGAACGGGCGGCCGCATCCAGCACGTCGGCGGCCGCGTCGAGCAACTCCCGCGCGCGGTCCCGCCCGGGTCCCTCCGCCGGGGCGCCTACGTCCGGGTCGGCGAGCGCCGCGACCACCGGCCGAATGCGCTCGGCGAGTCCCCGGGGGCCGTGCAGGACGGGGGGACGGGTACGGGCCTGTGACGGCGTCACGGCAGCCGCGTCCCGGGCCGTCATCAACGGCTCCGGGTCGAACGGGGCGGTCGGGTCGTGCCGCAACCGGCGGGCGTAGTCCGCCACGGCGGCCAGGGCGTCGGCGAGCGCGTCCCGGTGCGCTCCCCAACGCCGGATCGGGAACAACAGGATCAGCACGGCCTGCGTCACGCCTCCGAGTGCGATGACCCCGGCGTGTTCCAGGGCGCGCCCGAGGCTCGTGGGCAGGGTGATGGTCACCAGCATGCTGCCCACGGTCGTCGCCGCGACGATCCCGGCGGTCGATCCGACGGCCCACGCCATTCCCGCGGCAAACGCCCAGACGGCCAGCAGCGGCAGGAACGTCACGAGTCGGCCAGCCGCCAGGTAGCCCACGAAGGTACTGAGCGCCAGACCCGCGCCCGCGCCGAGCGCGACCACCTTGCGCGGACGCCAGCTGCGCTGGAAGGTGGCCCCACCCGCCGAGTAGGCGCCGAGGGCGGCGGACGCCGCATACGCAGGGGAGACCAGCCACAACGTCGGCCCGATGACGATCGCCACCCCGGCGGCCGCGCGCAGCGCGAGCAGGGGCTCCAGCCGCGTCTCCTCGATCGTGAGCCCGGATCGCAGGACCTCCCCGAAGGCCCGCAGCCACGTCACGGGAGTCCGCCTGACCGGAACGCCCTGCCGCGTCGCGTCGGCCTGGTCGAGGTGCGGAAACCGTCGGGCAAGGAAGCCTCCCACGCGACCCGTCGGCGGGTCGCAGCCGCTGGAGGGGGGTGCCGCCACTGCGGACACTGCTGAACGTCCGCCGTCCGTCCTCCAGGCCGGAGCGCGGGCAGTCGTCGGTCATTCAGGTCCGGCCGGAGCGCGGCGACCCCTCAGCCCCGGCCGGGGGCCGGGCAGATCACCAGTCGCCGTGGCCAGGGGACGGGCAGGTCGCCAGCCGCCGCGGCGGGGGACGGGCAGATCACCAGTCGCCGCGGCGGGGGACGGTCAGTTCGCCATCCGTCCCGGCCTGGGGGACGGGCAGGTCGTCGCCCGTCCCCCGGACCGGTCCCGGGGAAACCGGGGGCACGGCGGCCCCGGGTCTCCTACCGCTTGTGGCCGTTGCCGTGTCCGTTCGGGTGCAGGACGACCTTGGTCCAGCCGTCGTCACGGGCGTCGAAGTGCTCGTAGGCGGTGGGGGCCTCGTCCAGGCTGAGCTCGTGGGAGACGACGAAGCTCGGCTTCGCCTTCCCGCCGGCGATCAGGTCCCGCAGGGCCCGGTTGTACCTCTTCACCGGCGCCTGCCCGGTCCCCATGCGCTGGCCCTTGAACCACATCATGCCGAAGTCGATCGGAACCTTGCCCTGCGCCTCCAGCTCGCCCTGGGCCTCCGCGCCGCCGGGATCCTGGGGGAGGAACACGCCCACCACGCCGATGTCGCCGGTGAACCTGACCGAGTCGATCAGGCCGTTGAGCGTGAGGCTGGCGTCCTCGTGTCCCTGGGGGTCGTGCGCCTGGTAGCCGACGCACTCGCAGCCGTTGTCGGCGCCCAGACCGAGGGTGGCCTCCTTGACGACCTCCGCCGGGTTCTGCTCGGCGGTGTTGATGGGGATGGCCCCGATCTCCTCCGCCTTGCGCAGCCGGTCGGGCTGGTGGTCGGCCGTCCAGACGCGGCCGGCGCCCTTGAGGAGGGCGGAATAGGTGGCCATCAGCCCGACGGGACCGGCCCCGAAGACGATCGTCTGGTCGCCCGGCTTGACGTGGGCCATCTCGGTGGCGTGATAGCCGGTGGGGAAGATGTCGGCGAGCATCACGTAGTCGGTCTGCCGCTCGGCGGCGTCCTCGCCCAGACGCAGCGCGTTGAAGTCACCGTAGGGCACGCGCAGCAGCTCCGCCTGGCCGCCCTGGTAGGGGCCCATGTCGGCGAACCCGTAGGCGGCTCCCGCGAGGGCGGGTTCCGGCTGCATGGTCAGGCAGTAGTTGGTCAGGCCCTGCTCACACTGCTTGCAGAAGCCGCAGGCGATGTTGAAGGGCAGGACCACGTACTCGCCGACCTGGACCTTGCGGACGGCCGAGCCGACCTCCACCACCTGGCCCAGGTTCTCGTGTCCCAGGGTGCGGCCGGACTCGAACGAGGTGCGGCCCTCGTACATGTGCAGGTCCGAACCGCAGATGTTGGTGGTGGTGATCTTGACGATGATGTCGCAGGGGTGTTCGATCTTCGCGTCCGGTACGTCCTTCACTGTGACCGTTCGCGGTCCTTCGTATACCGCTGCTTTCATGATGACTTCCCTAGGTGTCGCGGCATGGTGGTGACGGAGAGGGCACGAAGAGCCTGACTCTCGGAAGTGCTGCGACGGATCCGTGGCTCCGGCACGCCTCTGGGGGCCGTCCACCTGAATCAGGTCGGAACGGCGGTTCCGCCGCCCGCCCGCTGGGGGGAGCTTGGGCGCTTCGGCGACGTGCCGTGCGGGTCCCCGTCGGCCGTCGAGCCGAAACACCTACGCGCCGACCGATCAGCGGAATCTCCGGAACCGGACGACCACCGGCCGACGGCCCGTCTCGGCTGAGGTCCCCCGTCAGTCACCGTGGTCGACCCGCAGCGCGGTGCGACGCTCCTGTTCGCGCTTGGAGTAGGCGGCCGCCCGGATCGCCTCGTCGCTCTCCAGACCCGATCCCAGCGCACCGCCCACCGTGGCGACCGAAGCGACGAACCAGGACAAGATCCAGTACTCCGCGGCGTGCAGCGGGGTTCGAGTCGTGGAAGCGAACACCCGGCCGTTGAGGATGAAGAGCGCCCACACCAGGTTGATGACCACCAGACCCACGTAGCAGACGACCACCCCGATACCCACGGTCACGACCGTTGAGGCGTTGTAGAGAACCGCCCTCTTCCTCGCCTCCGGTGAGACCTCATCCGTTCGATGCCACAGGTCCGCGTCCACGATCAGCCAGCCGATCATGAGAGCGAGGGACCCGACCGTGGCGATCACCAGGCGAGGCGTGCTCAGGGAGGTGGCCAGGTTCCAGATGGTGGAGTTCACGGTGGCGACCGCTCCCGTGGCGAGTGCGGCCGCCAGGGCTTTCGACAAGCCCGGCACCAGGCGCCACGGCCGGTTGGCGCGCACCATACCGCCGAGCACCCTCAGATAACCGCGCGGCCCACTGACGACGTACCGCAGGTCGGCGATCTCCTCCTCACCGACCTGGCCCCGATGGACAGGCGCGAGACGACGGATGAAGGGCCCCCGCAGCGGCTGACTTCCCGAAGGCTCCTCAGCCTCAGGGGCCTCGGGGCCCGCCAAGCTGAGCACGGCTTCTTCCACGGCCCGCTGGGCCCTCTGCTGCAACCGGAAGCCCCCCAGCGTGGGAAGAGAGAGCAGCGCCAGGCCGTGTTCGTGACTCAGGTCCACCACGAGCTTGTGCCCATGTGTGTGCAGCGGAAGGTCGGTGAGGGCCACGACGATGTCCCAGTTCCCCTCACGCCGGCGGTCCATGATCCGGCGCGTCAGTGTGGACAGGTCCTCGGTCCCTGCCGTGAAGGGCTCACTGACCACCTCGACGTCGAACCGTCGCCCCTGGCCCGACCTGTCGGCGAGCCGATCAGGAAGCGTCTGGGCCATGCGCCGCGCGATCTCCGTCGGCGCGTCCGGATCCGCCAGCAGAGCCACGCCCGTGACGTCCTGCGACGACTCCCGCATGACCGGCCCCTTCCAGTCGGCTGACCCGGCGCTCACCAGTGCCCAGAATCTCCCCCTTGTAACGCCGACACCGCGTGACACGCTGGCGCTGTCGACACCATCGGGCCTTGCCTGGGGGCGAGGCCCGGTGGCGGCGCCTGTCGCGCGGTTCCCGGCGCGATCAGGTAATCAGGAACGGTGGACAACGAGGACGTGACCGACTCCTTCGTGCGTGTAAGGGGCGCCGGTGAGAACAACCTGCGCAACATCGATGTCGACGTTCCGCGGGACGCGATGGTCGCCTTCACCGGCGTCTCCGGTTCGGGCAAGTCCTCGCTCGCGTTCGGCACGCTCTACGCGGAGGCCCAGCGGCGCTACTTCGAGTCCGTGGCACCGTACGCCCGACGGCTGTTGCAACAGGTCGGCGCACCGCACGTGCAGGAGATCACCGGACTGCCGCCGGCCGTGGCCCTGCAGCAGCGACGCGGGTCGCCCAGCTCGCGGTCGACGGTCGGCACCCTCACCACGCTGTCCAATCTGCTGCGCATGCTGTACTCCCGTGCCGGCACCTATCCGCCCGGGGCCGGGCGCCTGGAAGCCGAGTCGTTCTCGCCCAACACCGCGGCCGGCGCCTGCCCGGAGTGCCACGGACTGGGTGTCGTGCACGACGTCGCCGAGGACCTGCTCGTCCCGGATCCCTCGCTGAGCATCCGCGAGGGGGCGATCGCCGCCTGGCCCGGCGCCTGGCAGGGCGCCAACCTGCGCAGCGTCGTGAGCAACCTGGGGATCGACATCGACCGGCCGTGGCGCAGGCTCAGGAAGAAGGACCGGGACTGGCTGCTGTACACGGACGAGCAGCCCTCCGTGTACATCGAGCCGGAGGAGGACCGGATCGACTACGGCTACCAGGGCAAGTTCTGGAGCGCCCGCAAGCACGTCATGCACGTCCTCGCCGACTCCAAGAGCGAGAAGATGCGCGAACGGGCGCTCCGGTTCGTCAGAAGCGTGCCCTGCCCCGCGTGCCACGGCAGCGGACTGCGGCCCGAGGCGCTCGCCGTGACCTTCGCCGGACGCTCCATCGCCGAGGTCAACGCGATGCCGCTCACCGAGGTCGTGGCGCTGCTGCGGCCCGTGGCGGGGCGGTCCGAGGCCGGCGCCACCACGCCGACCGCCCGGTCCGGGGAGACGACCGAGGTCGCGGTCCGGATCTGCGGCGATGTGGTCGCGCGGATCGACGTACTGCTCGACCTGGGACTCGGATACCTCAGCCTCGGGCGCCGCTCGACGACGCTGTCGCCGGGCGAGGCGCAGCGCCTGCGGATCGCCACCCAGCTGCGCTCGGGTCTGTTCGGCGTCGTCTACGTCCTCGACGAGCCCTCCGCGGGCCTGCACCCGGCCGACGCGGAACCGCTGATGGACGTGCTGGACCGCCTCAAGGCGGCGGGCAACTCCCTGTTCGTCGTGGAGCACGACATGGACGTCGTACGGCGGGCGGACTGGGTGGTCGACATCGGCCCCGGTGCGGGCGAGGGCGGCGGACGCGTGCTGTACAGCGGCCCGGTCGCCGGTCTCGAGCGGATCGGGGAGTCGGCCACGGGCCGGTACCTGTTCGGGCGCGCCCAGCCGCCCGATCACCGCCCGCGCACCCCGCACGGCTGGCTGCGCCTGCGCGGCGTCTCCCGCCACAATCTGCGGGACGTGTCCGTCGACGTACCGCTCTGCGTACTGACGGCGGTGACGGGTGTCTCCGGTTCCGGGAAGTCGACGCTGGTGACGCAGGTGCTCGCCGAGGTCGTCCGCGGCCACCTCGGACTCGTGCCCGAGGAGCCCGACGAGGCGCGGCTGGAGGTCGACGTCCAGGACGCTTCGGGGGTCGAGTCGTTCGACCGGCTGGTCCGGGTCGACCAACGGCCCATCGGCCGAACCCCTCGGTCCAACCTGGCCACGTACACCGGGATGTTCGACGCGGTGCGCAAGCTGTACGCGGCGACGGACGAGGCCAGGGCGCGCGGCTACTCGGCCGGGCGGTTCTCCTTCAACGTGCCCGAGGGACGGTGCGAGACCTGTCAGGGCGAAGGGTTCGTCGCGGTGGAGCTGCTGTTCCTGCCCGGCACCTACGCCCCCTGCCCGGCCTGCGAAGGCGCCCGGTACAACGCCGAGACGCTGGAAGTCACCTATCGCGGCAGGAACATCGCGGAAGTACTGGCGCTGTCCGTCGACGCGGCCGCCGAGTTCCTGTCCGCCGTCCCGGCCGCCTCCCGCAGCCTGGAGACGTTGCGGGAGGTGGGGCTGGGGTACCTGCGGCTGGGCCAGCCCGCGACGGAACTCAGCGGCGGTGAGGCGCAACGCATCAAACTGGCGACCGAACTGCAGCGAGCCCGCCGCGGGCACGCGCTCTACCTGCTCGACGAGCCGACGGCGGGGCTGCACCCCGCGGACATCGCCCTGCTGCTGCGACAGCTGCACCGGCTCGTCGACGCCGGCAACACGGTCGTCCTCGTCGAGCACGACCTGGACACGGTCGCCACCGCCGACTGGGTCATCGACCTCGGTCCGGGCGGCGGCGACGCGGGCGGGCAGGTGGTCGCGGCGGGCCCGCCGGCCAAGGTGGCGAGAGCCCGCCGCAGCGCCACCGCGCCCTACCTCGCAGCCCGGCTCGCACGCGCCTGACGACGAGCCCGAAGGGCTGACGGCAGCCGTACGGAGGCGACCGCCAGGCTGACCGGCCCGTGGGGTGGAGAGCGGCCCGGGCCGATTCCGCAGACATCTCGGGCCTCCCGTCCGCCGCAGATCCGCGTCACGCGCGCCCGCACCGGGTGCCCAGGTCCGGCCTCCCAGACAGCAACGCTGTAGCGGGGCAGCTCGCCCGACTGCCACTGGCACCGCTCGCGAGAATTCCAGTGAGGCCTCAGCCGGGTCCGCCCAGCACGATCTTCCACACTCGGGTCGCCACCTGGAGGTTCAGCCGGTCCTCGACGTTCGCGAGGTCGTGGCCGCTGATGTCGCGGATGCGCTGGAGCCGATAGCGCAGCGTGCTGCGGTGGATCGCGAGGGAGTCGGCGGTCTCGTCGTAGTTGCCGCCGCAGTCGAAGTACCGGGACAGGGTCTCCACCATGGTCGCGTGGTGCCGGGAGTCGTAGTCGATGAGCCGCCCGAGCCACTCCTGGACGAACTTCTCCAGTTCCCGGTGACCGCTGCCGGGGCCCAGGATGCGGTAGAGACCGAGCTCGTCGAAGAACGACGTGCCGTAGCGCTCGCGGGAGTGGCGGCGCGCGTCCAGGGCGCGCCGCGCCTCCTGGTAGTGGTGGGGGATGTCGTCCACGGAGTCGCAGGGGGCGCTCACCCCGATCGTCCCGGACCGTGTCCCGTTCTCTCGGGCGAGCGCTTCGTACAACGCGCGAGCGTGCGGTCTGCCGCCAGCGATGAGGACGACGTGGTCGGAGCGGCGGGTCAGCAGCGAGCGCATGCCCACCGCAGCGGCCGCCCGACCCACGGTCCGCGCGAAGGAATCGTCCGCGGTCCGGTTCGACCACTGCACCACGACGATGTAGTGGCTGCCGTGCAGGTCGTGTCCGACTGCCTCGGACCGGGCGTAGGCGCTCGGCTCGTCCGTCCCCGCCAGCAGGTCGTCGGCCAGCTCGCGGTGCAGCCTCAGCTCCACTTCGGCCAGATTGCGCAGGTGCGTCAGCTCCAGGGCGAGCGACGTGGCGGCGTGTGCGAGCGCGAGGACGGTGTGCTCGTCGGCCTCGTCCCGGGTGTCGACCAGCGCCAGCACGCCCAGGATCTCGCCGTGCGGGCGGACGAGGGTGAGCAGCCGGTCCCTTACCCGCACCGGCCCGGCCTCTCTGGCGACGGCGTGCAGCATGTCCTCCTGGCGCACGGGGTCCGGTTCGGGATAGGGGACGGGGCGGCCGGGGCCGGTCCAGGACCTCAGCCGGCCGAAGCGGTCCTCGACCAGCGCGGGAAGTCCTGTGAGCCCGTGCAGCGCGCGGGTGACGGCCTCCTCGCCGCCACCCGAGGCAGCGACGTCGGCCATGAGAGCGTGCACGGCTCGCTCGTAGCCCAGCTCAGCCACCACAGAGATCAGCTTCCGCTGGAGGGCCGTGCGTTCCTCCCTCAGCCGGTGCAGCTCCAGCGCGTCCTCGCGCCGGCGGCGGTGTGCCAAGGAGACTGACAGCGCGGCAGCGGTGTGCCGGACGAGCATGGTGAGCAGGGATCGCTCGGCCTTGGTGGGCCGGGAGCGGGACGTGACCACGAGGTAGCCGTGGAGGACCCCGGGTCCGCGTAGCCCCAGGGCCCGGCCCCAGGGCCTGCCGGCCACGGTCACGTTGCCGTCCTGCCCGGCCAGCTCCCGCACCCTCCGGCCCACGGCCACGGCATGCGTTCGCCCGTTCCACGGGCTGGGCACCAGGTCGCCGCCCACCTTGAGATATCCGGCCTCGGCGCTGTACGGCCCCGCGGCGACTATGTGATCCATGGCCAGGCGCAGGATCTCGCCTTCGTCCGGAGCGTCGAACTGGGCGCGGGAGAGCGCGATCAGTTCGAGGAGGGCATGGGCGGCTGGGGCGCGAGCGGGCAGACGGGGCCGTCTGGACGCGGCCGTGGGGCGCCGCCCGGCACTGCCTCGCGGAAGGCTGCCCTTCCGGTCGGAGTAGCGGTGGTACGGGCTGTACGCCCGGCTGCCGACCATGGTCGATCACTCCGTCCTTCGGAGGTGAGCGGCTTTCGCGTACCCGGTCCCGGGCCGGCTACCCGACACGTGTGGGTTCTTTCTCTCGTACTCGTGGGGCGACCGGACCCGTGCATTCCTGACTCCCCAGGCGCAGGCGTGGAGCCACCCGGTTCGTCACCCTGGGGAGTGCTCGAGACCCTCCGTGCACACCGACGGGAAACCGGCGGAGGCCCACCTCTGTCCGAACGAACGTGATCCGGAGAGTCGACGCAGGCGCCGCACCGGGAGGAGTTCCTCATGGCCAAGGCAGTGGGCATCGACCTGGGCACCACCAACTCGGTGATCGCCGTGTGGGAGGGCGGCGAGCCGTCCGTCGTGCCCAACAGCGAGGGCAACCGCACGACACCGTCCGTGGTGGCCTTCACCGACACCGGGGAACGTCTGGTGGGCCAGCTGGCCCGGCGCCAGGCGATCCTCAACCCCAAGGGCACCATCTACTCGGCCAAGCGGTTCATCGGCCGGCACTTCGACGAGGTCTCCGACGAGGCCAGGGCGGTGGCGTACGACGTCGTCGAGGGCGACGGCGGGGCGGCCCGCTTCAAGGTGCGCGACAAGCTGTACGCGCCTGAGGAGATCAGCGCACAGGTGCTGCGCAAACTCGCCGACGACGCGTCCAAGCAGCTGGGGGAGCGGGTCACGGAGGCGGTCATCACGGTGCCCGCCTACTTCAACGACGCCCAGCGCACCGCCACCAAGGACGCCGGACGGATCGCCGGTCTTGAGGTGCTGCGGATCATCAACGAGCCGACGGCGGCCGCCCTCGCGTACGGCATGGACAAGAAGGAGCACGAGACCGTCCTCGTCTTCGACCTGGGCGGCGGCACCTTCGACGTGAGCATCCTCGACGTCGGCGACGGCGTGGTGGAGGTGCGCTCCACCGCCGGTGACAGCCACCTGGGCGGCGACGACTTCGACCGGCGTCTGGTGGACCACCTCGCGGACGACTTCCAGAAGGAGAACGGCATCGACCTGCGCAAGGACCCGCAGGCACTGCAACGGTTGTTCGAGGCGGCGGAGAAGGCCAAGACCGAGCTCAGTTCGGTGACGCAGACGCAGGTCAGCCTGCCGTTCATCACCGCCGACGCCTCGGGCCCCAAGCACCTCACCGACTCGATCATGCGGTCCACCTTCGAGCAGATCACCGGCGACCTGGTGGAGCGCTGCCTGGGACCGGTGGAGCAGGCGATGGCCGACGCGAAGGTCGGCGAGAGCGACATCGACGAGGTCATCCTCGTCGGCGGTTCCACCCGCATCCCCGCCGTCCAGGCTCTGGTCCGCCGGCTCACCGGCGGCAAGGAACCCAACATGAGCGTCAACCCCGACGAGGTCGTGGCCCTGGGCGCCGCGATCCAGGCCGGGGTGCTCAAGGGCGAGGTCAAGGACGTCCTGCTGCTCGACGTCACACCCCTTTCGCTGGGCGTGGAGACACGCGGCGGAGTGATGACGAAGATCATCGAGCGGAACACCACCATCCCGGTGCGCCGCAGCGAGACCTTCTCCACCGCCGAGGACAACCAGCCGGCTGTCGACGTGGTGGTCCTCCAGGGCGAGCGCGAGCGGGCCGCCGACAACCGGGTGCTGGGCCGGTTCCAGCTCACCGACATCCGGCCGGCGCCGCGGGGCGAACCACAGGTCGAGGTCACCTTCGACATCGACGCCAACGGCATCCTCGACGTCAAGGCCCGCGACCGGGACACCGGCAAGGAACAGGGCATCACCATCAGCGAGAGCTCCAACCTCGACCGCAGTGAGGTCGAACGCATGGTCCAGGAGGCCGAGCGCAACCAGGGCCAGGACCAGGCACTCCGCGAGGCCGTCGACGCCCGCAACGAACTCGACGCCGTCGCGTACCAGGTCGAGAAGCGTCTCGCCGAACTGGGCGACGCGGCGCCCGCGCACGAGAAGGCACGCGCCGAGATGCTCGTCTCCGACGCCCGGGCGGCGGTCAAGGAAGAGGCGGGCGCGGAGCGCGTGCGGCCGCTGACCTCCGAACTCCAGCAGGTGCTCGCCGGACTGGCGGCACATCAGGGCGCCGCCACCGGCCGTGGTCCCGGCCAGGACGCCGCCAACGGCGGTCCCACGAGCGACGGTGGCGGTGACGATGATGTCATCGACGCCGAGTTCGACAAGGGTTGAGGCGCGCCATGCCCACCCATCCCCAGGAACCCGGCCGGGCCGCTTCGGATCCGGGCGCACAGGTCCCCGAAGGCGCCGGACCCGGTACTCGCGGGGATCTGCCTCAACCGGTGCCGCCCCGCCCGGAAGCGGCGAACGGCGAACCGGGACCCGATGCCGCCGGCCCCGCGCCAGCCGAGGACGAGTACACGACCGCGATCAAGGAACTGGAGGACCGCTGGCGGCGCGCGCTCGCCGACCTCGACAACCTTCGCAAGCGTCACGCCAGGGAACTGGAGCGCGAACGGGCGGCAGAGCGGTCCCGCACGGCGGCCGCCTTCCTGCCCGTCCTCGACAACCTCGAACTCGCCCTGACCCATGCCGGCGCCGATCCGAACGCGATCGTGGAGGGCGTCCGGGCCGTACGCGACCAGGCGGTGAACGTCCTGGAACTGCTCGGCTACCCGCGGCACGCGGAGAGCGGTGTCGCCTTCGACCCGGCCCGGCACGAGGTGGTCGGTGTCGTCCAGGACCCCGACGCCCCGCCGGGCACCGTCGTCGAGGTTCTGCGCCCCGGCTACGGGGACGGCGAACGGCAGCTCAGGCCCGCCGCCGTGACGGTCGCGAAGCGGGAGTGACCGGTCATGGCACGGGACTTCTACGAGGTGCTGGGCGTGTCGCGGACCGCGAGCCAGGACGAGATCCAGCAGGCATATCGCAAACTCGCCCGCAGGCACCACCCGGACGTCAACAAGGACCCCGGGGCGGAGGAGCGTTTCAAGGACCTCAACGAGGCGTACAGCGTCCTGTCGGACCCGAAGACCCGGGCCCGTTACGACCGCTTCGGCGAGGACTTCCGCAAGATCCCCGAGGACTTCGACGAACGGGTCGCGGCCGGAGCCGGCGGCGGCTTCCGCGGTCGGAGGACCGCGGGCGCGGGCGGCCCTGGCGTCCGCTACACCACCGGCTTCGGTGACGGCTTCGGCGCGGAGGGCATCGACATCGAGGACCTGCTCGGCTCCATGTTCGGAGGCGGCGCCGCCCGAGGCGGCGTCCCCGGAGCGGACCAGGAGGCCGAACTGCCGCTCACCGTCGAAGAGGCCTACCGAGGCGGCCGTCGCACGGTCACACTCGCGGGCCCCAGCGGGCAGCCGCGGCGGTACGAGGTCGACGTGCCGCCGGGCGTCACCGACGGGCAGCGCATCCGGCTGGCGGGTGAGGGGGGCCAGGGCAGTGGTGACGCGGCCGCGGGCGACCTGTACCTGCGGGTACGTGTCCAGCCCCACCCCCGGTTCCGGCTGGACGGCCGTGACGTGCACGTCCAGGTCCCGGTCGCCCCGTGGGAGGCGGCCCTGGGCGCGACCGTGCCGGTGCCCACGCCCGGCGGCGGCACGGCGAAGGTCACGGTGCCAGCGGGCTCGTCCAGCGGCCGGCGGCTGCGGCTGCGCGGTGAGGGCATGCCGAACCCGCGGGGCGCGAACGGCGACCTGTACGCCGAACTGCGCGTCATGGTGCCTCCCGCCCTCGACGACCGGGAGCGTGAACTGTTCGAGGAGCTCGCCGCCACTTCCTCGTTCGACCCCAGGAGGACGCGATGAACGACCGACCCGCGGGAGCGGGAGGCATCGGCCGGGCCGACGTGGGCGGCCGCCCGGTACGAACGGGCGCCGACGTCACCGCCTCGACAGCTGTCCGGTACGCGCTCGTGCCCGTCCCCAGGCTCTCCCTGGCCGCCGTGGCCCGTCGCTCGGGCCTCCACCCCGACCTGATCCGCCGGTTCGTCGCCCTCGGCCTGGTCGACGCCGAACGCGACTCCGCGGGGCGACTGGCGTTCGACCCCACGGCCCCGGCGGTTCTCGCACGTATCCAGCGGCTGCGCGCCGGACTCTGCCTCAACTACGCATCCATCGGCCTCGTGCTCGACCTGCTCGACCGCATCAGCATGCTCGAAACCGCCCTGCGCCGCACCGGTACGAGGAGTGAAACACCCCCATGGACATGAACCGTCTCACCCAGAAGTCGCAGGAAGCCCTCCAGGAGGCCCAGAGCGCGGCCGTCGGCATGGGGCACACCGAGGTCGACGGGGAACACCTGCTGCTCGCGCTCCTCGATCAGGAGGACGGTCTGATCCCACGGCTGCTGCAACAGGCCGGCACCGAGCCGAAGGAGCTGCGCGCGGCCGTACGCGAGGAACTCTCCCGCCGCCCGAAGGTCACCGGCCCCGGCGCGGCACCCGGCCAGGTCTTCGTCACCCAGCGCCTGTCCCGCCTGCTCGATGCCGCCGAGCGGGAGGCCAAACGCCTCAAGGACGAGTACGTGTCCGTGGAGCACCTCCTGCTCGCCCTGGCCGAGGAGGGCTCGGCGACCGCCGCCGGACGCCTGCTCAAGGAGCACGGCGTGACCCGGGATTCGTTCCTGGGCGCGCTCACCCAGGTCCGCGGCAACCAGCGCGTCACCTCCGCCAACCCCGAGGTCGCCTACGAGGCTCTGGAGAAGTACGGCCGCGACCTGGTCCTGGAGGCCCGGACCGGGCGGCTGGACCCGGTCATCGGCCGTGACGCGGAGATCCGCCGCGTCACCCAGATCCTCAGCCGCAAGACCAAGAACAACCCCATCCTCATCGGCGATCCCGGCGTCGGCAAGACCGCCATCGTCGAGGGCCTGGCCCAGCGCATCGTGCGCGGCGACGTCCCCGAGGGCCTGCGCGACAAGACGGTGTTCGCTCTCGACATGGGCTCCCTGGTCGCCGGCGCCAAGTACCGCGGTGAGTTCGAGGAACGCCTCAAGGCCGTGCTGTCCGAGGTGAAGGCCGCCCAGGGGCGCATCCTGCTCTTCGTCGACGAACTCCACACCGTCGTCGGTGCGGGCGCCGCCGAAGGGGCCATGGACGCGGGCAACATGCTCAAGCCGATGCTCGCCCGCGGCGAACTCCACATGATCGGCGCCACCACCCTCGACGAGTTCCGCAAGCACATCGAGAAGGACGCCGCCCTCGAACGCCGCTTCCAGCAGGTGCTGGTCGACGAGCCGAGCGTGGAGGACACCATCTCCATTTTGCGCGGACTGCGTGAGCGCCTGGAGGTCTTCCACGGCGTGAAGATCCAGGACACCGCACTGGTCTCCGCGGCCACCCTCAGCCACCGCTACATCACCGACCGGTTCCTGCCCGACAAGGCCATCGACCTCGTCGACGAGGCCTGCGCCCGGCTGCGTACCGAGATCGACTCGATGCCCGCCGAACTCGACGAGATCACCCGCCGCGTCACCCGCCTGGAGATCGAGGAGGCGGCCCTGTCCAAGGAGACCGACGCCGCAAGCAAGGCACGTCTGGAGGAACTGCGCAGGGAACTGGCCGACCTGCGCGGCGAGGCAGACGCCAAACGCGCCCAGTGGGAGGCCGAACGGCAGGCCATCCGCCGCGTGCAGGAGCTGCGCCAGGAACTGGAGCAGGTCCGCATCGAGGCGGAGGAGGCCGAACGCGCCTACGACCTCAACCGCGCCGCCGAACTCCGCTACGGCCGCCTCCAGGACCTGGAGCGTCGGCTGAAGGCCGAGGAGGAGCAACTGGCCGCCAAACAGGGGCAGAACCGGCTGCTGCGCGAGGTCGTCACCGAGGAGGAGATCGCGGAGATCGTCGCCGCCTGGACCGGCATCCCCGTCGCCCGTCTCCAGGAGGGCGAACGCGAGAAGCTGCTGCGCCTCGACGAGATCCTGCGCGAGCGCGTCATCGGCCAGGACGAGGCCGTCAAACTCGTCGCCGACGCCATCATCCGCGCCCGCTCCGGCATCCGCGACCCGCGCCGCCCCATCGGCTCGTTCATCTTCCTCGGCCCCACCGGCGTCGGGAAGACCGAGCTGGCCAAGACCCTCGCGGCGGCCCTGTTCGACTCCGAGGAGAACATGGTCCGCCTCGACATGAGCGAGTACCAGGAGCGGCACACCGTCAGCCGGCTCATGGGCGCACCGCCCGGATACGTCGGCTACGAGGAAGGCGGCCAGCTCACCGAGGCCGTACGCCGCAAGCCCTACTCGGTCGTGCTGTTCGACGAGATCGAGAAGGCGCACACCGATGTCTTCAACACCCTGCTGCAGGTCCTCGACGACGGCCGCATCACCGACTCCCAGGGCCGCACCGTCGACTTCCGCAACACCGTGATCATCATGACGTCCAACATCGGCTCCGAGCACCTCCTCGACGGCGCCACCGCCGAGGGCGAGATCAAGCCGGACGCGCGCGCCCTGGTGATGGGCGAGCTGCGCGGGCACTTCCGCCCTGAGTTCCTCAACCGCGTCGACGACATCGTGCTGTTCAAGCCGCTCGGCGAGCGGCAGATCGAGCACATCGTGGAGCTGCAGTTCGACGAACTGCGCCGCCGGCTCGCCGAACGCCGCATCACCGTCGAACTCACCGATGCCGCACGCGAGGTGATCGCCCACCAGGGCTACGACCCGGTGTACGGGGCCCGGCCGCTGCGGCGTTACATCTCCCACGAGGTCGAGACGATGGTCGGGCGCGCCCTGCTGCGCGGTGACGTCCAGGACGGCGCGACGGTCCGCGTCGACGCCGAACACGGAGAGCTGGTGGTCACCTACGACCCGCCCGAGGACGTGAAGGGAGCGCGGGCGGCATGAGCACGATGCAGGCGACGACCGTCAGTTGTCCCCACTGCGGGCGCACCAACCGGGTGCCCGTGGCCGCGGAGGGCCGCCCCAGGTGCGGCCACTGCAAGCAGCCCCTGCCGTGGATGGTGGACGCGGGCGACGACGACTTCACCGAGGTCGCCGAGCGGGCCGGCATCCCCGTCGTGGTCGACCTGTGGGCCACCTGGTGCGGCCCCTGCCGCATGGTCAGCCCCGCACTGGAGAAGGTCGCCACCGATCTCGCCGGCCGCATCAAACTCGTCAAGGTCGACGTCGACAAGAACCCGCGGCTGTCGCGGCGTTTTCAGGTCCAGGCCGTACCGACACTGCTGATCCTCGACCGGGGCGAGACGGTCGCCCGGCAGGCGGGGGCGGCACCCGCCCCCGCTCTGCGCCGGTGGGTGGAACAGTCGATCACCGCCCGGAAAGGGTGATCCGGATGACCCTGCACGCAGACCCCCACCTCGCGCTCGTCCGGCCGGTCCAGCCGCTGACCCCAGAAGGGTGTCAGGAGTGTCTGACGCTCGGCTCCCCGTGGGTCCACCTGAGGCTCTGCCTGACCTGCGGGCACGTCGGCTGCTGCGACTCCTCGCCGAACAAGCACGCGCGCAAGCACGCGGCTGCCGTCGCCCATCCGATCGTGCGGTCCTTCCAGCCCGGCGAGGACTGGCGCTGGTGCTTCGTCCACGAGGCGTTCGTCTGATGTCCGGCGACCAGTCGCTGCCGGGCGATGTACCGGTGCCGGAGGAAGCGGACGAGGCCGCCTCCTGGGAGACCCCGGACGTCTACGGCGCGTACCCGCGCCTCACGGAGGACCAGACAGCACGTCTGGCGGAGCACGGGCAACGCCGGACCACGGCTCCGAACGACGTGCTGATCCGGGAGGGGGAGCGCTGCGAGACGTTCTTCGTCGTCCTCAGCGGCACCGTCGCCGTCGTCGAGGACCACGGCACTCCCGAGGAGCACGTGCTGCGCGTGCACGGCCCCGGTCGCTTCATCGGCGAACTCGGCCTGCTGTACGGACAGGTGGCCTTCTACACCGCCGTCGTCAGGGAGCCCGGCGAGGTCCTCGTCGTCTCCTTGGACCAGTTGCGCCACCTGGTGTCCCAGGACCCCGCCATCGGGGACGTCGTGCTGCGCGCCTGTCTGTGCCGTCGCGCGCTGCTCGTCGGACAGGGCGCCGGCTTCCGCATCATCGGCTCGCGCTACTCGCCCGACACCAGACGGCTGCGCGAGTTCGCCGTCCGCAACCGGCTGCCGCACCGCTGGATCGACCTGGAGACCGACGAGGAGGCCGAGGAGTTGCTGCGCCGCTTCGGCGTCGGCCCGGCGGAGACACCACTCGTCATCTGGCGGGACACCACCCTGTTGCGCAACCCCAGCAACGCGGAACTGGCCCGGCTCATCGGCCTGCCCTCAATGCCCGCCGGAAACCGTCATGGCGACGTCCTCATCGTGGGCTCCGGACCCGCAGGCCTCGCTGCCGCGGTGTACGCCGCCTCCGAGGGTCTGAGCACCACGGTGGTGGAGGCGATGGCCACCGGCGGCCAGGCCGGCACGTCGTCCCGCATCGAGAACCTGCTCGGCTTCCCCTCCGGCATCTCCGGCGCCGAACTCACCGAACGCGCCGTGCTCCAGGCCGAGAAGTTCGGCGCCGGGATCAGCCTTCCCCTGGAGGCGACCGGTCTCCATCGCAAGGACGACGACCACTATGTCGTGGCGTTCGCCGACGGCAGCGAGATCGCCGCCCGCGCCGTCGTCCTGGCCATGGGTGCCCGCTACCGCCGGCTCCAGGTGCCCGGCATCGAACGCCTGGAGGGAACGAGCGTGCACTACTCGGCGACCGTCTACGAGGCCCAGCAGTGCGGCACCGACCCGGTGGCCGTCGTCGGCGGAGGCAACTCGGCGGGCCAGGCGGTGCTGTTCCTCGCCGGGTACGCGCCGAAGGTGCACCTGCTGGTCCGAGGAGCCGCCCTTGAGGCCAGCATGTCCCGCTACCTGGTCGACCAGGTCGAGCGCCATCCGCGGGTGGAGGTCATGCTGCACACCGAGGTCACCGAGGTCATCGGACAGGAAGTGCTGGAGGAGCTCGACGTGGTCGACAACCGCACGGGCGGACACCGCCGGCTCGCGGTACGGAGCCTGTTCGTCTTCACCGGCGCCGAACCCCACACCGAGTGGCTCGCCGGCACCATCGCCCTCGACTCCCGCGGCTTCGTCCTCACCGGGCCGGAGGCCCAGGAAGCCTGCGCCCACCCCGAGGTGTGGCACGGCCGTGGGCGCTCGTGCATGACCCTGGAGGCCGGCCTGCCCGGGGTCTTCGCGGTCGGGGACGTCCGTAGCGGCTCGGTGAAGCGGGTGGCCTCCGCGGCCGGTGAGGGCGCGATGGCCATCCACTTCGTGCACCGGCATCTGGGGCACTCGGCCGTACCCGGCACCACGGGCACACCAGCTGTCGCGGGCCACTCGGACGTCTCCCCACGCCTACGTCACAAGGAGTCCGCATGGCTCGCATGACGCATGACGGACGGTGAGAAGTGCCGCAGCACCCGCCGCGTCGGAGCCTTCGAGAACCGTTCAAGGAGTGCGGTTGTTCCAGGGCGACCCGTTGCCCGCACCCGTACACGATTCGGTTCCGGGACGCTCTCGGCAAGCAGCGTGAAGAGGCCCGGCTACGACACGCAGGACGACGCTATCGAGCGTCTCACGGAGATCTACGCGGAGAAGAAGACAACGGCGCCATCCGTTGCCGAGGTGCGCCGCGAACTCGGTCAGCAGACCGTCGCGGAATACGCGAAGCAGTGGCGGCCTCGCCAGCACAAGATGACGGAGCCCTCGACGGGATGGCACGTGGACAGCTCCATCGAGCCCGGCGTCGACAGGACACCCGCGGTCCGGTCTTCAGCCCTATTCCCGGCGCGGAGACGGATCCGGCGGGAAGGCCAGGCCGGTGACGGTGCCGGCCTGGACGATCGGGCCGTGCTGGGTGCCGCCGGAGACGGTGTTGTGCACCGGTGCTGGGCGGCCCGCTGCGGCGGCCGCCAGTCGGCGCAGCGACGCCCCGAGAGCACTCAGTTCCTCGCCGGTGAGCGCCCCGGCTTCCACCAGCCCGCAGAGACGAGTCTGCCACTCGGCCGCGATGCCGGACGCGGCGCGCTCGTCCACCGCGGTGCCCGTGAGGAGCAGCCGCGCACGCGCGTCGTCCAGGTCGGTGATCGCGACGGTGTCCGCGCCCGCACGTGCCAGGAACCGGCCCATCAGTGCGCGGGCGTGAGTCCAGGAATCGGTGACCATGAGGGAGACCAGGGTGGTGGCCCCCGATGCCGCCATTGCGGCCAGTTCCGCGTCCATCGCGTCCTCCTGGATGCGCAGGGATGAAATGTCTTGGTCGACGGTCAGGCCGTGTCGGCCGGCGGCCCGGGGGCGGGCGCCGGTTCCGCTCCGGTCTCGGGAGCGGGAGGTCTCGGCGGATCGAATCGACGCAGGAGATCCTCCGCTGTCTCGTGGCGGTTGTGCTGCTCGACGAGCTGCGAGAACTGTCGGGCCAGCATCGCCCGCCGGTCGTCGTCCTCCGTGAAGCCCATGGCTTCGAAGAACCCCGACAGGTGGTCTGCAGCCGAGGGCTCACGGGCTGGGAGATCGGCAGACTCCGTGCCGATGTCCGGCGTCCAGGGTCCTCCTGGCCGGTTCGGCAGCATCTCGAGCAGGCGCTCGGGGATGTCGGTGTCGTTGGCAGCGGAGGTCAGCTGCGCCAGCAAGGGGAGGTCGGCCACGGTCTTCGCCACATGCTCGTCGTTCCTGGTGAGCCACCACACGACGGCGCTGCCGGTGTCCTTGAGGGCGTCCTCGCCCAGATACCGGCGCTTGCTCTGCTCGTACTTGCGCTGGTGCTCCCAGACCGCCTCGTCCTTGCGCACGCCGGCGAGCCGATCCAGACGCTCCTGATCCTCGTCGGGCAGCGTGAGGTTGATGTCCTCCGCCATCGCCCGGAGGTGGCCTGTGGAATCCGGGCACATGCGGCTGAGGGCGCCGCCGAGTTCGTGCTGAAGGAGCGAGGCGTGGCCGGGTTCCCGCTTCTCGGCAATCGCGCGGGCCCGGCTGAGGACCGCGTCGACGGCGAGGCCGGCCGGGTTGACGACCGTGCCGCGCCCCTGACCGTCGGCGAAGCACCACCGTACGGTCGCCGAGAAGACGAATTGGTAGTCGTCCCAGAGGCTCGGGAGCGCGACTCGGTTGACGCGGTACTCGGTTCGCTCCACCGGGGCAGCCGTGAGCTGCTCCTCGAAGCTGACCGGCACCGGGCCGCGGAGCTGCGAGGCCACCCGGAAGGTGACCGCGGGCAGCACGAGAAGAAGCGCGGCCAGCGCCGGCCAGGTCCAGCCGGGCCATCGCTGCACCAGGCCGACGATGGTCAGCAGCAGGCCGCACATAACAGTGAGGAACACGGTCGTCGTCTTGCGTGCGGTCGTCATGATCGCCCCCTTCTGGCCGATGCCGACGGGGCGGCAGGACCGAGGTTCTGTGCCACACCGATTTTGTGGAGCAACAGGTCGGTCGTCTCGGTGGAGTGGGCGCCGGCGCCCGGAGAAGCGAACTCCGCCTGGCGTGCGGACGCGTACAACGCGGCGAACGCCGCACCCCGGTCCTCCCCGCATCGGTCGGCGGCAGCGACCAGCAGGTCGAGGAGGACCTCCCCCCGGTCACCGGCGCCCTCGGCCGCCCAGTGCAGCCAGCTCTGTATCTCTGCCCGTGGTGCCACGCGTCGGCCTTCCGGGCGCGACACCGCGTGGGTCAGCACGGCACGCCAGCACGTGATCAGCGAGCGTCGTACCCCGTCCTCGTCGACCAGGGCGCGAGTGGTGACGGAGCGGTCCGTGAGCGGCTCCGGATCGCTGACGCGCAGAAAGATGGCCAAGTCGGTCGGTGCGAGGTCGCCGCGCGCCAGCCGGTCGAGCAGCCTTCGGCGTAGCCGTCTGCTGCCGGCCACCAGGTCACACACAGCCTGCAGCGCATGGGCCGTGCCGCGCTCACGCCGGGCGAGATGGTGCAGCCGGATCAGGGCGTGATCCGGATGGTCCAGCGCGAGTACGTCGGCGCAGACCTGGACCAGCACCTGGGCGAACTCACCGGTCAGCCGGCGGTACGCGCACCACTGGTAGATCCGCTCGCGGAAGTCCCTGCCATGTGCGGGGTCCGCGAGACCGCAGGTGAGCGCCTGGACCGCGGCTTCCGACCGGGCTCTGCCCGCTCCCTGTGCGCTCCACCGTTCGGCGAGCGCGGCGAGCGCGTCGGGCCGCCCGGTTCGCAGATACTCACCCGCCAGCCGGGCCACCAGTCCGTCGCGGACGTCCGGCACGAGATGCGGGTCGCTCGACTCGACGACCCGCGCGGCCCACGAGCCGAGGTGCGGCCGCAGGTCGGGCATGTGGTCCCAGAAGTGGGCGCGGACGGCGGAGTCGTAGTCCAGCTCGGTGAACCGCACGCGACCGTCCGGCCCCGGGCGGGCCGAGATCTCCGACAGCCGCTGGGCGAGGTCCTTGCGCTGGAGGAGCGGAGTCTCCTCCTCGGGGGCCCCGACCGTGCTCAGCAGCAATGCGACCGCCCGGTGGACGACGTCGGCGTGCGCGCCGTGGAGCATGGACACGGTGACCATCAGGGCGCGTTGGGAGGCGTCGGGCAGACCAGCGACGCGGTCGGCGACTTCGGCGCGGCGCCCGGCGCGCGCGCGTTTCGCGGCCGCGCACCACTCGGGGAATCCCTCGCCGGGCCCGGTCGTTTCGCGGGCACGGCGTATGCGGTCGGCGAAGTCGGCGATATCCCGCATGGGTTTGCGTTCGCTCAGGAACTCGTCAACAGTGACGTCGTTCCGGAGAAACTGCTCGCACGGCACGCCGTGGGCGCGCAGGTGTCGTCTGAGAACCTCCATGGTGAAAGCTGGCGGTCCGATCTCGACACGGAAGTGCTGCAGGTCTGGATCGAGGGCCCCTTCGTGCGGCATGACGACGACGAGATGGGCCCGCCGCTCGCGCACCGTCTGGCGCAGGGCGGGAAGCCCGCCCCGGGCCGCATGCCACAGACCGGTCTCCGCGGAGGACAGGTCGAGCAGCAGCCGGTCGCCCGGGTCGACGAAAGCCGGGTCGTACAGCGGCAACTCGTCCCGCTCGGCGGGCAGGAGTTCGCGGAAAGCACCGCCGGGACGGTGGTGTTCGCGCAACAGAACGCGAGCCGTGGCCGAGCGGCCGCTGCCGGGAGCACCGTCGAGGATGACGGTGCCCGTCTCCTCGAGCGTGTTGCGTGCCCTTCCCATGTTGACCGGAGCGACTAACACCCTTCGGATCCAGCGCAGTTGATCATCGGGAAGCTGCCGGAAGACCGGCTTTCGGGGTTCGTGGGCAGCGGAGCCGAGGTTGACGTAGATGTGGCCGTCGCCCGTGTGCGTGACGCCCCGTGTGCTCTCGACCCGGGTGGTGTGTTCTGTGCTCACCGTCGGTCGTCCTGTGGCCGCTCCGGCTCCCCGAACCGCTGGTGGACGTCCCCGTGGTGGTCGCCCTCGGTGTACGTCGTCCCGGTGCCCGAGATGTAGCGGACGCCCGACACATGGCGTGAGTTGTTGTAGATGCTGCCGCTGCCCGTGTGGACCGTGCCGTGGGAGTTCTTCACGATCGTGCCGCCGACGTCACCGCTGAAGTCGCCCGCTTGGACGGACGTTCCACTCACGTCCCCGATCGAGTTGTGCACGCTGGTCGACGTCGGCGACGGCTCGCCGGGCTCGATCAGGTCTCGCAGCTCGGGCACCAGCTCGGCGATCAGATCGCCGATACGCCGGATGCCGGCCTCGGTGTCGTGGGTGCTGTCGAACGGTACCGACTGCAGATCGGCGAGCCGCGCCAGCTCGGGGGGCATGGCCGCTTTGTTCAGCCGGTCGGTCTTGCGGCCGTCCAGCACGGGAACGACGATGAGCCCGCACTCGAACGCGGCCTCGATCTCCTTGCGCACCCAGTCCTCGGGATCTTGCAACCGACTGCGGAAGTTCGTCCAGTCCGGTCCTACGATGGCCAGCAGCACGCTGCTGTGGCGTAACGCGGTCAGGAGAACGTTGGGGTAGGCCTCCCCTGGGGTGATGGACCTGGACGCGCGGAAGACGCGGTCCTGGCCGAAGCGACGTGACAGCTCCTGGTCGAGGAGGGCCGCGGTCCGCTCGCCGTCGCCGGTGCGGTAGTTGATGAACACGTGGGGCATGCCAGTGACTCCTTCAGATGGTGGAGGGACGCGACAACGTGCCGAGTCGCGGTCCCAGCCGGCGTACGGAGGAATGGTTCGCGTGGCGCGCCAGGGCGCGGGCGAGCCGTCTCAGGTCGGTCGTGACCGTGGCGGAACCCACGGCCTCCACTCCGTCGAGCAGGGGCGCCGCCAGGTCGCAGGCGTGGTCGATCTCGCCGGCCGACGCGTAGGCGAGTGCGCGGCGGACGCCGTACCTGACCTGGGTGCGAACCGCGTTCCCGCCGACCAGGGCGAGTTGTCGGTCCAGTTCCTCGCTCGCCTCCCGCGGCTGCCCGAGATCGACCAGGCACCAGCCGGTGACCATGCCGACCGGATCGGGAAGGTGCATGGTGCCGATCACCGGCTCGTCGGTCCCTTCGTCCTGGAGAGAAAGAAGCGCACGCGCGCGGTCCAGCGCGTCCAGACAGGCCCGGCGGTCACCCGCCAGGGCGTGGCCCTGGGCTTCGCGCTGTGCAGCGAGCCCGCGTATCCGCGGGGGCAGGACCCTGCTCTGCGCGCGACGGGCCAGAGCGACTGTCTGCTCGGCGTCGTCCCGGTACAGCGTGATCAGGGCCCGGCGGACCAGCGCGTAACCCGCCAGTGCCCGGTCGCCGCCGGCGGCCGCCAGATCGACCGCGCGCTGCGTCCACCACAGAGCCGCCCGCTCGTCTCCGGTCTCCTGCACCAGCCAGCCGACGTATTCGGCGTACCGGGAGCCAAGGGCCAGCAGACGGTGACGGGTGCCGCTGTCACAGTGGGCGGACAGTTCTCGCAGGGTGTGGGTCTGTGCGATCAGGACGGGCAGGAGTAGACCGGGCGCCACCGTCTGGCCGAGTCTGCGGTAGTGGGTGAACAGCGAGCGGGAAGCTTGCACCATTTCCGCGCCCGCGGCCGGCGAGGCCGGGTTCGCGCTGTCCGACCGCCACGCCATCAGCGAAGCGGCACCGGCGCCTAGGGCATCCCGTCGACTCAAGGGCTGGAAGGTGTTCGGGCCGTCCGGCGACAACTGCATGATCCAGTCCTCCTCGTGGACAAAGCCCGGCGCCGGATCGACGGGCGGGTCGGTGGTCTCTGGTGCGAGCAGGGACAGCAGGGCCCCGCCGGCCCCGAGGGCGGCGTCACACAGGCGGGCGAGGTCACGGCTGGGGGCCTTCAGGCCCCGCTCCACCTTGCTCAATTGCGCCTTGCTGTAGTGCACGGAGCCGGACAGGGCAGTGAGGCTGAGCCCTGCTTCCAGACGCCGCTTCCTCAACTCCTCGCCGAACCCGGTGGACGGCTGTGGCACGGAAACCTCCAACCCCTCCCGCCATCGGCCGAGTCGGCGCTGCACGTAGCGTGCGGCAGTCTGGCCGGGGCGGACAAGACGATCGATGCTGTTTCCCGTTTCCTTCTCCGACATGTGAACGCGACATGCGCGGCAGGGAGGACCGGAGAAAACGGACTGTCTGGAAGTCGTGCCCACCGGAAGACGTCCAGGCCACTGCCGTGGTCCTCGCCCCGCTCGGCGATCACCGGTGTGATGCCGAGAGCCCGCACAAGACGGCGGTACTTGTCATGGTCGTAGCCGAGGCCCGCGAGCAGGGCATCAGGCCGTCGGCGCGAGCCGGCCGACCGGTCCCGCTACCCGCGGGATCTTGTCGAGCAGAGTTGGCAACCGGGTGACGTCGCCCACGGTTACCGCCGGTCAGCGACACCGCGAGCGGGATACCCTGACCGTCGCCCGCCGGGTGCCCTCTCGTCCTCTGCGCCGGCGCCATGGGCCTCCTCGGGACCGTCGTCATTCCCGAAACGGAGACGGAAGCCGCAGCCGACTCCATCGCGGCGGTCCTCCGCGTGACCTGCTGTGCCACGATTCCCCGCGCCCGCGAGCGGGGCTGGTCCTAGGCCGGCAGGGCAGCCGGTTGCTACGCCACCTGGGGCTGTACGGGTAGGCCATGATGAGCGTCCGGGGGAGGGCCGGGCGGCGCCCGACCCGTACGTACGACAGAAGAGCCCCGTATCCGCCATGCCGCCGCCTCCCAGCAGCGATACTGGATGCATGGACCCGACGATCACCGCTCCCCGCGCCGAGGTGCTGCGGGACCGCTACCGCAGCCGACTGCCCGAGCGTTTGCAGGAGCTGGCCGGCCCCGTCGAGGGCAACGTGGACCTGCCGCTCCACATCGTCTGGTCCGGGCGGACGAGCTACACCCTGGACCGTCCGAAGTCCCGCATGACGCTCTACCGGACAGTCCTTGCCGAAGGGCTGAGTGAGGACTTGGTGGCCCTCCTGCACCACCGGCTGCTCGCCGAGCAGTGGCCCGTGCTGCGGCGCTTGATCAGTCCCTACATCCGCGAGGTCTGGGAGGACGCATTTCCCGGGCTGCTCCGCAACGCTCCCGCCGACACGACCGCCGCGTGAAGCTCACTCCGCTCCACGAGCGTCTCCTCGCCGACATCCTCGACCTCGGCTCCCCCTACCCTCTGGTCCTCACCGGCGGATACGCCGTGCAGGCCCACGGACTGGTTGAGCGCTTCAGTCGTGACCTCGACGTCGCCACCGAGAACCCCGCTCCGATGCGGGAGATCGTCGCGTCACTCACAGCGGGTCTCAGCGAGCGCGGATGGCGGACGACGCACGTCCAGACTGATCCGCTCAGCGGCCGTTTCCTCGTCACCGATCCGGACACCGGCGAGGAGTGCGAGGTCGACGTCCTCAAGGAGGCGTTCTGGGCTCCGCCCGCTCAGACCCCCTACGGCCCCGTTCTTTCCCTCGACGACGTGATCGGCACCAAGGTCCGTGCCCTCGCCGACCGCGGCACCGTCCGTGACCTCATCGACGTCCAGGCCGCCTCCCGCCACCGCTCCACTGCCGACCTCGAATCCCTGGGCCGCCGTCGCGCCCACGACGAGTTCAGCCTTGAAGACCTTAGGGACCGGCTTATCGGCGCGGACTGGTATGAGGATGAGGACTACACCGCGTACGGGCTCACCTCCCGGCAGATCCAAGAACTCAAGGCGTGGGCGCTGGAGTGGGCGGAGGATCTGGGTGCGCGGATCCATGAACAGGCCGGAAATGCCGACAAGGCCGGGTGATCCGCGCGTTGCCATGAACGGTCCCGCCCTGCTGTAGGGGAGAGTCAGCTCGCCTGGCGCGGTGTCCTACAGATTGTCGTCGGTGTCTGTGTGGAGGCTTCCGATCCAGGTGGTGTGCCGGTCGCAGGTGTGGTGCCGTCCCTGGAGCAGCTCCCGCACCGGGTCCGGCCTCGTCGGAGGTTGGTCAAGGTCACCGTGGCTTCGACCCCGCACGCACAGCGGCAGCGCCACCGGCCTGACGGACCTCGGCAGCAGCCTTCGCCGGATCGGTTCGACCGCTGGCCCGCGGGCACTTCTTACACCCCGCCGTCGCTGACCGGACGAAGGACAAACGCGTCATGACCTTGTTCCCGCAGGAGCAGCGGCAGTGCCATGGGGCCGTGGCCCGGCCCGGGTAGGGCTCCAACGGCTGGAACCCGGCCGCGCGCATCTCGGCCTCGGCTTGCTCGGCGTTCGATGACTTAGAGGAGCAGAAACGGCAGCGACTCCCTCCGTTGTTGACGTTGGAGTAGGTGGGGGTACTCTCGCGGCCGCATGTGGTGCAGCGGCAGTGCCAGGGGGGTCTGACTGGTGCGGTAGGGCTCCAGCGGCTCGTACCCTGGCTCGCGCATCATGGCCTCCGTTTTTCGGCGTTGGCCTCGCGCTGCCGCCGGCCGCGGACCCTGCGATTGCACGTGGCGCAGCCCGACGCCGTCCCCTCCTTGATCAGGTTCCGGACTGCTGACAGTCGGGGTGTGCCGACGGCCCCGCACGCGGTACAGCGACACCGCCACGGTGTCTGGCTGTTGAGGTACGGGTCCAGACCGACCGACCGCATGTCCGCCTCGGCCCGCTCGGCCCCGCCGGCGCGCTCCTGTAAATCGTCCGGCGGCTTTCTTTCGCGTACTCCGTGCACCCAACCCTGCCGGCGCTGAGGTACGCCGGTCGCGGGGAGACGATGCACCCGCACGCCAGGTGCCGGGACCGCCACGGTTGCCCGCTCCCGGGATAGGGCTCCAGCGGCTCGTATCCGGCTGCCTGCATTCCGGCGGTGTGCTTGGCCTCAGCTGCTTGACTGCGCAGGCGCTCTGCATCCTCTCGGTCGGAGACAGAGTTGCGGAAGAACGAGCGAACCATGCGACGATTCTCGCGCTTCAGCGCGAGCAACGAGCCCTGGTTCGTGGTCTTCTTCGAGAGTTGGCTTGCAGGGCGTCAGCTGTCGTCCAGTTCCAGGATGACCACGCCGGGGGAGATCCTGCTGCTCTGCGCCATCGCGTCGCGCACTGGCCGCATGCTGGTGGGTCCTGCGGATCATGGAATAGACGTTCGCATCCCAGGCTCTCAGTCCTTCTCCCTTGCAGCAACGTCGGCACCGGGCCCGTACACGCTAGCGGTCGAGCGTCGACCGGCTGATGGCCAAACGGGCCGTGTTCCGTGAACCGGAGCGATGTCGTTGCCCGACAGTTTGGTGGTGCGTGGGCAGACATCGTCTGTGTGCAGAGAGGTTTCCCGCATATCTGATAGATCGTCAGATGAGTCAGCATCCTGTCGGTATGAGGTCCCGCGCGTTTTGGGGGTGATCGTCCCCAACAGGCGCCTGAGCGAAGGGAAAGCCCAGGTAGGAAGCCGTCTCGCCTGGCCGGAGCGATGTTCCTCACAGACATCTCACGGGGGTGTCGGTGTAAAGTCGAGACCGCCCTTGACCTGCACAAAGCGGGCAGGGAGCCGTCTTTCAGGAGTCCGACATGCTGCGCACCATGTTCAAGTCCAAGATCCACCGCGCCACCGTCACCCAGGCCGACCTGCACTACGTGGGATCCGTGACCATCGACGCCGATCTGCTCGACGCCGCCGACCTGCTGCCCGGTGAGCTGGTCCACATCGTCGACATCACCAACGGCGCCCGGCTGGAGACGTACGTCATCGAGGGTGAGCGGGGTTCGGGGGTGGTCGGGATCAACGGGGCCGCCGCCCACCTGGTGCACCCCGGCGACCTGGTGATCATCATCAGCTACGCTCAGGTCACCGACGCCGAGGCGCGTACGCTTCGGCCGCGGGTCGTGCACGTGGACCACGGCAACCGGGTCGTGGCGCTCGGCGCCGACCCGTCCGAGCCGGTACCGGGCTCGGACCAGGAGCGCAGCCCGCAGGCCGCACAGGTCTGACCGGCGGACCAGGAGGGCGACATGAGCGACATCGAGATCCGCGACGACCGGCAGGCCGGGCGTCTGGAGGCGGTCGCCGGCGGCGAAGTCGTCGGCCACATCGAGTACTTCGTGCTGGAGTCGCCCTCCCGGGCCTTCGTGCCCGTGCACACCATCGTGGAGCCGGAGCACGAGGGGAAGGGCATCGCGGGCTCCCTCGCCCGCGAGCTGTACACGATCTCCGAGCGCGAGGACACCCCGGTGGCCCCGCTCTGCCCGTACGTCGTCAGGTGGGCCGAACGCCACCCCGACGTGGCCCCGGCGCCCGACCCCGAGCTGCTGCGCGCGGCGAAGGAGTGGCTGGTGGCCCACCCGGGCCGCTTCTGAGCGTGGCCCACCCCGGCCGCTTCTGACCGGCGGCGGACGCACCGGAACCCCGGCGCACCGGAACCCCGGACGCACCGGACCCCCGCACGCACCGGAACCCCGGACGCACCGGAACCCCGGCCCGCTGTCCGGGTGAGTGGGGGCGCGGGGGCCGGGTACGCGGGGCAGTAGACCAGAGGTGACGTCGACCCACTGGCCGGAGGACGCCATGACGAACCCGCAGCCCCCTGACCCCTACCCGAGCCCGGTCCCCACCCCCCAGCCACCCCCGGGGCCCGAGCCGACACCCACCCCGCCACCCCCGGGACCGGGCCCCGTCCCGACCCCGCAGCCCCCCGATCCCGCGCCGCCGTCCCCGGTCCCGCCGGGCCCGGAGCCGACCCCGGCCCCGGAACCGGGCCCGCCCCTCACCTGACGGCGGCGTTCACCTGACGGCACCGTACGGCTCCGAACGAGTGACGGGTCCTCGAACCCTCTACTGAGGGTGAGATTTTCTGGTACCGCAACTCCGTTGTGTGACGGCTCGATCCCTGTCAGCGTTTTCGCAGGGGATGTGTCTTCGGGGGACGGGGGTGCGCGATGGACGACGTCGCGTCCGTGGAGGTCGTGGAGCTACAGGTGCCCGGGCTCGGGCCGGTCGACCGGGACAGGCTGCTGACCAGGGCCACCGAGGTCCGCAGGGAGAGCGGCGACGACAAGGCCGGGCTCTACCGCACCCGGCTCGTCGACCTGGACAAACGCCTCGGGACGCACCACGAGGTGTACGACTGGACGCGGCTGACCATCGGTGGCGCGTCCCGTGCCCTGTGGCTGTTCCTGATGCCGTTCCTGCTGGTCAACATGGTCGACTGGATGCAGCCGTACCGTCCGGTCCGCAGCGACGGGCGGCTGCGCCGGGTGGCCGGCGGGCTGTACGAGTTCGGGGCGCGGCTGCTGGCCCTGTCGTTCACCGTGCTGGTCGTCGGCGCCTTCGGGGAGCTCGCGTTGGACCAGTTCGCCTGGCAGTGCGCGCCGGCGGCCCGAGGGGTCTGCGACCCCGGCAACCCGGCGGTACGGCTGCTGCGCGGCTGGGACGAGTCCGGTGCGGGGGTCGGGCTGGTGGTGGCCGCGGTCGTGCCGTTCCTGGTGGTGTTCGTCCTGCTGTTCATGGCGCGGGACACCAAGCAGGAGTACCTGCCGGTGCTCAAGACCGTCAGCGAGGAGACCGCCAACCGGGCGGTCCGGGAGCAGCACCTCAGCCACAAGGAGAACCTGGAACTCGAAGGGTTCTGGGAGTACAACCGGCGTGATCCCGGAATGGCCGCCCAGCACGTGTGGGCGGGGCTGCTCACCACGGCCGGCCTGCTCACCTGGACCCCGCTGGCCCAGGACCTGCGCGGCAACGGCGGTCCCACCCGCGCGGGGGTGCTGCTGTTCGCGGTGATCGTGGTGATGGCCCTGCTCACGGTCGCCTCGGTGCCACGCCTGTACCGGGTGGAACTCTCCCGTCCGGCCGTCCTGTTGAGCCGCTGGGCGCGCCGCCCGCTGCCGTGGCTCAGCCGCCGGGCGGCGGCGTCGAAGCCGCTCCCGCTGTGGCCCACCCGCTATCCGAAACTCGCCCTGACCGGCTGTGTCGCCGTGAACGTGGCAGCCGTCCTGTACTGCCTGGTGCCGGACCGCCGGTGGTCGACCGGCGCCGAACTGCCCGGCATCCAGGTGCAGTCGACGGTCGTCCTGCTGGTGCAGGCGCTCTGCGTGTTCATCCTGGCCGCGGCCTCCGCCGTGCTGCCGAGGCGCGGGACCCGGCGCCACATGGCGCTGTACGGGGCGGCCGGACCGGCGATGGCGGTCGTCGCCTGCTTCGTGGCCTGGCTCTACACCACCGGCTTCGCCCTGTGGACCGGCGCCTGGCTGGCCCGCGACGGCCAGCGCCCCGACGTGCCGAAGCCGGTCGACGTGATGGGGATGGCGCTGCCTCCGGTGCTGCTGCTCGGCACCCTCTGCTGGGCGGTGACCCGGGCCGGCCTCTGGTTCACCTTCCTGGCCCGCGGTGAACGCTCCGCGAGGCCGCTCTCCCGGCGCGGACCGGTGCGGCTGGCGCGGGACTTCCTCGCCGCCGTCCGGGACCGGGAGGAGCAGACCGACGACCGGCGGTACGTGGGCGAACTGCGTGCCGCCCGCCGCCGGCACGAGTACCTGCTGCGTGAACTGGACTGGAACCTGGGCGCCCTGGCGGTGCTGATCGCGCTGACCGCCGGATCGTTCTACGTGCGGCCGGTGCACGCCTCCGGGCTGCGCGACGCCTGGGACCTGACGGCGCGCCTCCTCGAGACCGTGAGCCTGCCGCTGTTCGCCGGCCTCGCCGGGCTGATGCTGCTGACCTTCCGCACCCTGGCGATCCGCTCCGAGATGCGCCAGAACGCCGGTCTGGCCTGGGCGTTCGGGGCGTTCTGGCCACGGGCGGTGCATCCGTTCGCACCGCCGTCCTGGACGGTGCGCGCGGTGCCCGAACTGGTGCACCGGCTGCGAGTGCTGCTGGACCGGGACGACAGACGGGTGCTGATCCGGGCCGCGTCGATGGGCAGTGTCCTGGCGCTCGCCGCGATCTGGCAGCTGGAACCCGAACGGCGGGCCCGCATCGCCCTGCTGACCACCGGCTGCCCGGCCGTCTACTTCTCGCGCACCTACCCGGCGTTCGTCTGCCGCAGGTCCCTGGCGGACCTGGCGCCGGGCGGCCCGGCGGGGCTGGCCGCCTGGACCAACGTGTGGCGGGACACCGACCCGCTGGCCGGGCCCGTGCAGGTGCCGGGCGTCGACCTGTGCTGGAGCGAGCGGAACGTCATCCCGCCGACCCCGTTACGGACCCCGGGGCAGCCGGTGTTCCCGCCGATAGAGGGCCACCGCGGCTACACCTCCGACGACAGGCTCCTCGCCCTGCGCGACACCCTCCTGCGCGCACTGCGGACGCCGTAGGCCGGGGACCCGCGGGGCGTGGCTGGCCGCAACGGCCGTTCGTCAGGGACCCGCGGGGTGTGGCCGGGCAGCACCGCCCGCCCGCCGGGGACCCGCGGGGTGTGGCCGGGCCGTACCGCCCGCCCACGCCCCGCGACGGCCGGTCCTAAGCGGTGACCTCGCTGCGGTCGCCGCCCCACAGCGTGTGGAACGAGCCGTCCCGGTCCACCCTGCGGTACGTGTGCGCACCGAAGAAGTCCCGCTGCCCCTGGGTGAGCGCCGCGGGCAGCCGCTCCGCGCGCAGCGCGTCGTAGTACGCCAGCGCCGCCGAGAAGCCGGGCACCGCGACCCCCTGCCGGGTCGCCGCGATGATCACCTCACGCCAGTCGTCCTGAGCCTCGGCGATCTCCCGCGCGAACGTCTCGTCGGACAGCAGGCTCGGCAGGTCGGCACGGGCGTCGTAGGCCGCGCGGATCCGGTCCAGGAACGCCGCCCGGATGATGCACCCGCCTCGCCAGATCGCCGAGACCGCGCCGAGGTCGATGTTCCAGTCGTACTCGTCGCTGCCGGCCTGGATCTCGTGGAAGCCCTGCGTGTACGACACGATCTTCGACGCGTACAGCGCCTGCTCCACCCGGTCGGCGAACGCCCCGGCCTCCGCCTCGGACAGCGGCGCGAGCTTCGGGCCGGCCAGGTCGCGGGAGGCGGCACGCAGGCCGGCGTGGCCGGACAGGGAGCGCGCGAAGACCGCCTCGGCGATGCCCGACACCGGCACCCCCAGGTCGAGGGCGATCTGCACGGTCCAGCGGCCGGTGCCCTTCTGCTCGGCCTGGTCCACGACCACGTCCACGAACGGCTTGCCGGTCGCCGCGTCGACGTGGGCCAGTACCTCGGCCGTGATCTCGATCAGGTACGAGTCGAGCCGGCCCGTGTTCCAGGTCCGGAAGATGTCGGCGATCTGCGCGGGGGAGTACCCGGCGACGTCACGCAGCAGCTGGTACGCCTCGCCGATCAGCTGCATGTCGGCGTACTCGATGCCGTTGTGCACCATCTTCACGAAGTGCCCGGCGCCGTCGGGGCCGCAGTGCGTCACACAGGGCGCGCCGTCCGCCGCCTTCGCCGAGATCTTCTCCAGCATCGGGCCCAGCGAGTCGTACGACTCCTTCGGGCCGCCCGGCATGATGCTCGGCCCGTGCAGCGCGCCCTCCTCGCCGCCGGACACGCCCATGCCGACGAAGTGGATGCCCTGCTCGCGCAGCGCCTTCTCGCGCCGCCTGGTGTCCGCGAAGTGCGCGTTGCCACCGTCGATGATCATGTCGCCGGGCTCCAGGAGCGGGGCGAACTCCTCGATCACCGCGTCCGTCGGATCGCCCGCCTTGACCATGATGACCAGCCGACGCGGCCGTTCCAGCGCCTCGACGAACTCCTTCGCCGTCTCGGCCGCGATGAAGTCGCCCTCGTCCCCGAAGTTCTCCACCAGCTCCTGTGTCTTCGACACCGTGCGGTTGTGCAACGCCACCGTGTAGCCGTTGCGCGCGAAGTTCCGGGCGAGGTTGCGGCCCATGACCGCGAGACCCGTGACGCCGATCTGCGCCGAAGTGCTCATACCGCCTGCTCCTCAAAGATCAAGTCGATCCCGTAGCACGTGCAAGGGATGCTGCTGCCGCTCCTGCCCGGCCAGTATTGCCCAAAGGCCATCCTGACCCGCCGTTCGACCGGCCGCACTTGCAGATACGGACGACATGGGGTCGACGCCTCAGCCACCTCGCGAAACACTCCGGGACGGTCCTGCCGGCCCGTGCCGCTGACGTCACGTCAAGTCCGTTTCCGGCCGGTTCCCTTCACCGGGTGACGGCCGTGCCCCCAGAGGCGAGAGGCGGCTGATTGCTGTCTTGTCATGGCCTGTTCGGGGCGCTTACTTTTGGCCTTCCTGATGCGCGTGGCGAGGGGGCTCCAGACATGGCCGAACGCGGCCGGCACCGCCGGTACCAGCCGAACAGGATCAACCGCGCCTCGCTCACCGTCACCGCGGGCGGCGCCGGGCTGGCGATCCCGCTGGCCGCCGCCGGGAGCGCCGAGGCGGCCTCCGTGTCGACCTGGGAGAAGGTCGCCGCCTGCGAGTCCAGCGGCGACTGGCACATCAACACAGGCAACGGCTACTACGGCGGGCTCCAGTTCACCCAGTCCACGTGGGAGGCCTACGGCGGCACCAGGTACGCGCCGCGGGCCGACCTCGCCACCAGGGACCAGCAGATAGCCGTCGCGGAGAAGGTCCTCGACGGCCAGGGGCCGGGCGCCTGGCCGGTCTGCTCGGTGCGGGGCGGACTCACCCGCGGCGGCGGCAGCCCCGACGTGCACACGGGGAGCGCGCACACCGGGAGCACGCACACCGGGAGCACGCACACGGACGGCGCCCGGACGCGGCCCGCCAAGAGCTCTGTACGGGACGTACAGCCGCACACCACGCCGCAGTCGCGGGCCGGCAAGGCCGAGATGTACACCGTGGTGCGCGGCGACACGCTCTCCGGGATCGCCGACGAACACGACGTCACCGGGGGCTGGCACCGGCTGTACGCCGCGAACCGCGCGACGGTCGGCGCCGATCCCGACCTGATCCTGCCGGGTCAGCGGCTGAGCCTGACGGGCCGGGCGGCCAGGACGGAGCCTGCGGCCGGGAAGACCGAGGCGAAGCGGAAGACCAAGGCGAAGCCCGAGACGAAGCCCGAGACGAAGAGCCGGACCCGGACCGGTACCGAAGCCGGGTCGAAGGCGGGGTCGAAGGCCGGCACGAAGAAGGCCTCCACCCACACCGGGCACGCGCACTCCCTCGTGGCCCCGGTCGACGCCCCGATCGGCACGGCGTACCACGCGTCCGGCTCGCACTGGTCGAAGGGCTACCACACCGGCGTCGACTTCCTCGCGCCCACCGGTTCCTCCGTCAAGGCGGTCGAGGCCGGGCAGGTCGTCACGGCGGGCTGGGGTGGCTCGTACGGCTACCAGGTGGTGATCCGGCACGCCGACGGCCGCTACACGCAGTACGGCCATCTGTCGGCGATCTCGGTGCGGGCCGGGCAGAGCGTGTCCACGGGCCAGCGGATCGGCCGTTCGGGCGCCACCGGGAACGTCACGGGCCCGCATCTGCACTTCGAGGTGCGTACGGGGCCCGGTTTCGGCTCGGACATCGACCCGCTCGCCTATCTCCGGGCCGGCGGCGTCAGGATCTGACCCGCGTACGGTGCCGGTCCAGCACGAAGTCGGCGGCGGGCAGCAGGACGTCGACCACGTCCGCCGCGGACGCCGTGCGCTGCTGCGGCATCGCGACCGCCGCGGTGCCCGCCCCGCCGGCGCCGGCGCCGTGGAACGCGCCGGCCGGCGGCGGCCCCTCGCCCGCCCCGGCGGCCTCCGCCACCGGTGGGCCACCCACGAGTCCGGCCTCCGCGGCCGGCCAGGCACCGGTGAGGTCGCCCTCGGCCGACCGCACTCCCGTGAGACCGGCCGAAGCCGGCTCACCGCCGGGCACCGGAATCCCCACGAGGCCGCCGTCGGTGAACCGGACACCCGCCGAACCGGTCCGCACCGGCTTGCCCGCGGCTCCCGCCGGGGCCGCCGCCACTCGGCCCACGTCCGCCAGGCCGGCGTCCGCCATGTCCGCGTCCGCCAAGCCGGCATCCGTCATGTCCGGGTTCGCCAGGCCGGCGTCCGCCATGTCCGCGTCCGCCAAGCCGGCGTCCGTCATGTCCGGGTTCGCCAAGCCGGCGTCCGCCAAGTCCGCGTCCGCGAGGCCGGCGTCCGCCAGGCCGGCGCCCGCCGGGTCGGCGCCCGCCGGGTCGGCGCCCGCCGGGTCGGCGCCCGCCGGGTCCGCGTCCGCCGGAACCGCGGGAGCCGGAACCGCCTGCGGCAGGACCGTCTCCGCCAGTTCCACCAGGGTCTCGACCAGGGGCTCCGGCGAGACCGTGGCCGGGGCTGTGTCCGGGGCCGGGTGCGGGGTGCCCTCGATGCGTTCCGTCGTCAGCAGGATCAGGCCGCCCGCCGCCACCACCGCGCAGCCCAGTGCCAGCAGCGTGCCGGTCGCGCCGTAGCGGAACGCCTCGCCGAACATCGTGATGCCGACCGCCGCGGCCAGCACGGGGTTGACCACCGTCAGCGTGGCCAGCGGCGCGGCGAGGCCGGCGCCGCGGTAGGAGGCCTGGGAGATCATGACGCCCGCCACGGCGTAGGCGCCGATCACGCTGAGCCAGATCAGGTCGGCCGGCGCGATCCCGCCGTCCCAGTCGATCGCCACGACCTTGGTGAACACCGAGGACATGCCGAAGGCTATGCCGGACGCGGTGGCGAGCAGCACGCTGCGCACCGCGGGGTGCCGGTGCGCGGCCCGCCCCGCGATCATCAGTCCGACGACCGCACCGCCGGTGACCAGCGCGACCGCGATCCGCCCGGCGGAGTCGAGGGCGTGCGAGTCGGAGGAGCCGACCAGGGAGAGCAGCCCGGCCAGACCCACGGTGGCCATGATCGCGCCCCGCCAGGCGGTGGCACCCGCCCTGCGGCCGACGAACAGGGCCGCCATGGGCAGCGCGAACACGATGGTGAGCGCTCCCAGCGGCTGGACCAGGCTCAGCGGGCCGCAGGCCAGTGCGACGACGTGCAGCAGGCCGCCGAGGCCGTTGAGCGCCATCGCGCCCCACCAGCCCGGGCGGCGCAGCGGCGCGTACTGCTCGCCGGGGGAGGAGACCGCCACCTGCTCCTGCACGATCGCTCCGCCCGCGTAGGCGACGGCGGAGACGAAGGAAAGCAACACGGACAACGCGAGGGCGCTCATCCACGGCTCCTCTGCGTCGGGCGCGGTCTCTCGGTCCCGCGCGGTGATCGGTCGGCTTCCATGAGCAACACTCTGCCCGCCCGGCTGCTTCCCGTCGTCGTACCTGAGCACCCAATGCGTCGTACTGCCGATGGAGTACGAAAGGGGCCCGATCATCCCCAGGGTGGGTGACGCGGGGTGGAGGGCCGGGCGGCCGGAGCGCCAGAAGGCCTGGTACTACTGCTGTTCGTGGACCTGGACCCCGATCTCGCCGCGCTCCGGCCGCTCGGCGGCTTCTTCGTCCTGCGGACGGCCCGGCCGGCGGCCGAAGCCGCCGGGGCGGCAGGGACCGGCCCGCTGCCGACCCTCGCGAAGGCGTACGGAAAAGACACATCGGATGCTCATCGCGATGTCATCACTTTCCGGGTCGAGACGGTCGGGAGGCGTCTACGGGTCCCCGAGCCCCGGGTCGCCGCCTCCGTCGCCCAGCAGGCGCTGGCCGCCCGGCTCTGGTCCGTCGCCCTCGGCTGCGCCGCCCGGTACGGCCGCCTCCCCGACCTGGACCCCCGGCTGCTCCGCTGGGACACCAGCGCCGCCGCCCCCGACGACCTCTGGCTCACCGAGGTGCGCCCGCTGCCCGGCGGCGCCGGCCCGGCCGCGCTCGCGGAAGCCGTCGTGCACGGCCACCTCGAACCCCTGGCGGAGGCCCTGCGCGCCCGCTACGGCGTCGCCGCCGGCCTGCTGTGGGGCAACGCGGGCTCGGCGCTGGCCGCGGCCGCCCGCGAACTGGACCGCTGGGCCCGGACCCGAGGCGAGCCGGAAGCCGCCCGCCGGACCCGCGCCCTCACCGCCGCCCTGTTCGCGCACCCCCGGCTGAGCGCCACCGGCACCCGCACCGGACCGGCCTTCCGCCGCCGCAGCTGCTGTCTCTACTACCGGGTACCCAACGGCGGGATCTGCGGTGACTGTTGTTTCACACAACCACCGCGCTCTTCCCCGCGCGCCGCTTCTGGGTGACCATGGACCAACCGGCCGTGGAGAGCGAGGGGTTGCGGGTGCGAGTCGGACTGCTGACCCGGGAGTACCCCCCGGACGTGTACGGCGGTGCTGGTGTTCATGTGGAGTTCCTCGCCCGGGAGTTGCGGCCCCTGGTCGACCTGGAGGTGCACTGCTGGGGCGAGGGCCGCGGGGACGGCGTCGTCCGGCACCGCCCCTGGCCCGCCCTGGACACCGCCAACGACGCGCTGCGCACCTTCTCCGTGGACCTCGCCATGGCCGCGGGACTGGACGGCCGTGAACTCGTCCACTCCCACACCTGGTACGCCAACCTCGCCGGGCACGTGGCCAAGATGCTGTACGGCGTCCCGCACGTGGTGACCGCGCACTCGCTGGAGCCGCTGCGCCCCTGGAAGGCCGAGCAGCTCGGCGGCGGGTACGCCCTGTCCAGCTGGGCCGAGCGGAGCGCCGTGGAGGCCGCCGACGCGGTGATCGCCGTCTCCGGGGCGATGCGGGAGGACATCCTCACCTGCTACCCGGCCCTGGACCCGGCCCGGGTCCATGTCGTGCACAACGGCATCGACACCACCCTCTACCGGCCGGACGGCTCGACCGACGTCCTCGCCCGCCACGGCATCGACCCCGGCCGCCCCTACGTGCTGTTCGTCGGCCGGATCACCCGGCAGAAGGGCGTGCCCCATCTGCTGCGCGCCGTCCGCGACATCGACCCCGCGGCACAGGTCGTGCTCTGTGCCGGAGCGCCCGACACCCCCGAGATCGACCGGGAGTTCCGGGACCTCTTCGACGAGCTGAGCCGGGTCCGCGAGGGCGTGTACTGGATCCCGCAGATGCTGCCGCGCGCCGACGTCATCCAACTGCTCACCCACGCGGCCGTGTTCGTCTGCCCCTCGGTGTACGAGCCGCTCGGCATCGTCAACCTGGAGGCCATGGCGTGCGGCACGCCCGTCGTGGCGTCCCGGGTCGGCGGCATCCCCGAGGTCGTCGAGGACGGCACGACCGGCCTGCTGGTCGACCTCGACGACGACTTCGAGGCGGGCCTGGCGCGGGCGCTGGACACGGTGGTCGGCGACCCGGCGACGGCCCGGCGGATGGGCGAGGCCGGACGGGAGCGCGCGGTGGGCGAGTTCGGCTGGGACGTGGTGGCCCGGCGCACGGTCCGGCTCTACGAGGAGATCCTGAAACAGACGTGACGGACAGGGGAGTCGGGGCCAGGAGATCCTCGGACAGCCGTAACGAACAGGCCGCCTGTTCGACGTGATCCCGGGGCAGGCTTAGCGGATGTGCTCCCAGGGCAGGCATGGAGCACCAGGGTGAGGGGAGCGGCCATGCGTCGTGGTGGACCTTCGGTACTCGGCATCGTGCTGGCCGGCGGTGAGGGCAAACGCCTGATGCCGCTGACCGCGGACCGGGCCAAACCAGCTGTCACCTTCGGCGGGACGTACCGCTTGGTGGACTTCGTCCTGTCCAACCTGGTCAACGCGGACGTGCTGCGCATCTGTGTGCTGACCCAGTACAAGTCGCACTCGCTGGACCGGCACATCACCACCACCTGGCGGATGTCCAGCCTGCTCGGCAACTACGTCACGCCCGTCCCGGCGCAGCAGCGGCTCGGCCCGCGCTGGTACCTGGGCAGCGCCGACGCCCTCCTGCAGTCGCTGAACCTGGTCAACGACGAACAGCCCGAGTACGTCGCGGTGTTCGGCGCCGACCACGTCTACCGCATGGACCCCCGGCAGATGCTCCAGCAGCACATCGAGGGCGGCGCCGGGGTCACGGTCGCGGGCATCCGCGTCCCGCGCGCCGAGTCCTCGGCGTTCGGGGTGATCACGCCCGGCTCGGACGGCCAGACGATAGAGACCTTCCTGGAGAAGCCCGCCGACCCGCCCGGACTGCCGGACGCCCCGGACACCGTGTTCGCCTCCATGGGCAACTACATCTTCACCACCAAGGCGCTGATCGAGTCACTGCACCGGGACGCCGAGGACGACCACTCGGTGCACGACATGGGCGGCTCGATCCTGCCCCAGCTCACCGCTCGCGGCGAGGCCCAGCTCTACGACTTCGGCACCAACCACGTCCCCGGCGAGACCAGTCGCGACCGCGGCTACTGGCGGGACGTCGGCACGCTCGACGCGTACTACGACGCCCACATGGACCTGATCGCCGAGCGGCCGGCCTTCAACCTCTTCAACCGCAACTGGCCCATCTACACCCACTCCTACCAGCTCTCCCCGGCCCGTTTCAACGCCGGCGGGATGGCGAGCGAGTCCATCATCAGCGCGGGCTGCCTGATCCGCGGCCAGGTCACCCGGTCCGTGCTGTCACCGGGCGTGCGCGTGGACCCGGGTGCGGTGGTCCAGGGGTCGATACTGCACGACAACGTGGTGGTGGGCCGGGGCGCGGTGGTACGCGGCGCGGTGCTCGACAAGAACGTGGAGGTCCCGCCCGGCGCCACGATAGGCGTCAACCCGGAGCGGGACACCGAGCTGTACACCGTCTCCAAGAACGGGGTCATCGCCCTCGGGAAGGGGCAGCTGGTCTCGTAGTCCCGGACCCGTCACGGGCCCGGCGCCGTCACGCGCCGGGCCCAACTCGTGTGCGACGCGCCGGAAGTGAAAACCCCTATTTGCCGGGCTTTGCGGCTTTTCCCCCTCACGATGCAGACAGCGATGTCGAACTTCGGAGGTCATCGACATGAGAGGGACCCGGCGCACACGGCTGTGCCTCGCCGGGGCGCTGACAGCGTCCGCGCTGTTCACCGCCCCCGCCGCAGGGGCCGCCGATCCGGCCGACGGCCACCTCGCCGACCTGGTGAACCCCTTCATCGGCAGCCAGGACGAGGGCAACACCTTCCCCGGCGCGGCCGTGCCCTTCGGCATGGTGCAGCTCTCCCCGGACACCGGGCACAGCACCGGCTACGACTACTCCCAGCACCGGATCCGGGGCTTCTCCCTGGTCCACCTCTCGGGCGTGGGCTGTGCCATCGGGGGCGACCTGCCGGTGCTGCCCACCAGCGGGGACGTCACACAGACGGACTACGCCAGGTACGCGGCCGGGTTCAGCCACGCCGACGAGCAGGCGAGCCCCGGCTACTACCGTGTCGGACTCGACTCCGGCGTCCGGGCCGAACTGACGGCGACCACCCGCACCGGCGTCCAGCGCTACACCTTCCCGGCCACCGGCAAGGCGAACGTCCTGCTCAACGCAGCACAGGCGCTGCACAGACCGGTGAACAGCGAAGTCGAGATCCTCGACGACCACACCGTCCGCACCCGGATCACCGGCCACGGCTTCTGCCGGGACACCGCCCCCTACACCGTCTACACGGTCACCCGCTTCAGCCGCCCCTTCACCGCCTACGGCACCTGGCACGGAGCCACGGTCACCCCCGGCTCCCGCACCGGAACGGACGGCGCCTACGTCCGCTTCGACACCACCGGGGACCGTACCGTCGAGGCGACCACCGCGCTGTCCTACGTCGACGCGGCCGGCGCCGAGGCCAATCTGCGTGCCGAGGGCGGCCGTTCGTTCGACACGGTACGACGGCAGGCCCGGGACGCCTGGGAACGGCGGCTGGCCGGCGTCCGCGTCCGGGGCGGCGACCGCACCCTCCGCCGCACCTTCTACTCGTCGCTGTACCGCAGCTTCCTCGCGCCCAACGTCGGCGAGGACGCCGACGGCCGGTACACCGGCTGGGACCGGCGGATCCACCGCGCCCGGGGCTTCACCTACTACCAGAACTGGTCGCTCTGGGACACCTATCGCACCCAGGCGCAGCTGCTCGCCCTGCTCGCCCCGCGCGAGGCCCGGGACATGGCCCTCTCGGTGCTGAAGGTCGACGAGGAGGGCGGCTGGCTGCCCCGCTGGGGCTACGGCACGGTCGAGACGAACATCATGACCGGCGACCCGGTCACCCCCTTCCTGACCACGGCCTACCAGACGGGCCTGCTCAAGGGGTACGAGGAGCGGGCCTACCGGGCGCTGAAGAGGAACGCCGACGGGGTGCCGCCCGCCGCCAACCCCGGGATCGGCCGCGAGGCCAACGCCGAGTACCTGGCGAACGGCTTCGCGCCCTACCTCAAGGGCCGTCCGCACGCCAAGGTCGGCGACTCCGACTACGACCACGGTGCCTCCGTCACCCTGGAGTACGCCCTCTCCGACGCGATGCTCGGCCAGATGGCCCGGGACCTCGGCCACGGCGCGGACGCGGCCCGCTACGCCACCCGGGCGCAGAACTACCGCAACGTCTTCGACCCCTCCACCGGCTTCTTCCGTGCCCGCGACGCCCAGGGCGTCTTCACCGGCGACCCCGACCCGGCCCGGGGCATCGGCTTCCACGAGGGCACCGCCTGGCAGTACCAGTGGCTGGTCCCGCAGGACCTGCCCGGCGTGATCTCCCTGATCGGCGGCGAGGACGCCACCGACAAGCGGCTCGACTCCTTCTTCGCCTACGACAGGCTGCTCGCCGATCCGGCGAGGACCGCCCGCGAGGTGTGGGTGCACGGCAACGCGTACACGTACTACAACGCGGCCGTCTACAACCCGATGAACGAGCCCGACCTCATCGCCCCGTACACCTACCTCTCCACCGGCCGGCCCTGGAAGACCACCGACGTGGTGCACGCGGCGCTGACCCTGTTCACCGACGGCCCGGCCGGGATGACCGGCAACGACGACCTCGGCACCATGTCCGCCTGGAACGTGCTGTCGTCCATCGGGCTCTTCCCCGTCCAGCCGGGCTACGGCACCTGGGGCCTGTCCACGCCGGTCTTCGACCGGATCGACGTCCACCTCGACCGCCGCTGGTGGCCGAGCGGCGGCTTCACCGTCACCGCGCCCGGCACCTCGGCCGCCGACCGGTACGTGCAGACCGCCCGGCTCGACGGATCGGAGTACGGCCGGACCTATCTGACGAACGGTTCGCTGCGCTCCCTGCGGTCGCTCGCGTTCACGGTCGGCCCGCGCCCGTCAGAGTGGGGTACGTCACCCGAGGCGGCGCCACCGGCGCTGAAGTGACCTCAGGTGCCCCTTGAGTCCCCCCTCTTCCGGAGGGGGCCGGACTTAATCTGCTGTTAACTGAGCGTAGCGTGATCGTACTTGACCGTAATCAGGTCCCGGCGTTTGACTGCTGATCCACCCTCCGTCGACGCGAGGCACCCCCTTAGATGACTGCGACTGCTGATCTGCTCGCCCCTCTCGATCTGGCGTTCTGGAACATCGAGTCCGACCGGCACCCGATGCACCTGGGCGCGCTCGGCGTGTTCTCCGCGCACTCGCCGACGGCCGGCGCCCACGCCGCCGATCTGCTCGCGGCCCGCGCCGCCGCCGTGCCCGGTCTGCGCATGCGCATCAGGGACGTCTGGCAGCCGCTGGCGTTCGGCGGCGCGGCCCGCGAGACCGCCCCGGACTTCGACCCGCTCGACCACGTCCGGCTGCACGCCCCCACCGGCGACTTCCAGGCCGCCGCGGGCCGGCTGATGGAGCGCCCGCTGGAACGCGACCGGCCGCCGTGGGAGGCGCATGTGCTGCCCGGCGAGGACGGCGTCTCCTTCGCGGTGCTCTTCAAGTTCCACCACGCCCTCGCGGACGGCCTGCGCGCCCTGAAGCTGGCCGCCGGGGTCCTGGACCCGCTCGACCTGCCCGAGCGGTCCCCCCGTCCGATCGAGGCACCCCGCCCGATGCTCGCGCTGCCTGACGTGCGCAGGGTGCCCGAGCTGGTGCGCGGGGCGCTCTCGGACGTGGGCCGGGCCCTGGACATCGGTGCCTCCGTCGCCCTGTCCGCGCTCGGCGTCAGCTCCTCCTCCGCGCTGCGGTCCGAGCCCACCGGCACCCGCAGCATCGCCGGCGTCGACCTCGACATCGACGACGTGCACCGTGTCCGCAAGGCCGTCGGCGGCACCGTCAACGACGTCCTGATCGCCGTCGTCGCCGGGGCGCTGCGCCGCTGGCTGGAGGAGCGCGGCGACGGCATCGCGGGGGTCGCGCCGCGCGCCCTGATCCCCGTCTCCAGGCGCCGTCCGCGCACCGCCACCCCACAGGGCAACCGGCTCTCCGGGTACCTGATACGGCTTCCGGTCGACGACCCCGACCCGCTCGCCCGCCTCGCGCGCGTGCGCACGGCGATGGGCCGCAACAAGGACGCCGGCCCCAACCGGGGCGCCGGTGCCGTCGCCCTGCTGGCCGACCACGTGCCGGCGCTCGGGCACCGGCTCGGCGGACCGCTCGTCGGCCAGGCCGCCCGGCTCTGGTTCGACATCCTGGTCACCAGCGTCCCGCTGCCCGGCCTCGGCCTGCGGCTGGGCGGCCACCCGCTCACCGCCGTCTACCCGCTGGCCCCGCTGGCGCCCGGCCAGTCCCTGGCCGTCGCCGTCTCCACCTACCGGAACCAGGTCCACTACGGTCTGGTGGCCGACGCGGCGGCCGTCCCGGACCTCGACGTGCTGGCCCGTGCGGTGACCGACGAGGTGGACTCCCTGATGGAGGTGTGCGACCGCTGACCGCGGACCGGGGGCGGTCCAGGCCCCGGTCCGCCGCAAGGACCGGGGGCGGTCCAGGCCCCCCTGTCCGCCGCCATCCCCGCTCCGCCATTCGGGCGGGTTTGGTCCTTCGGCCCGGCGCTCCGTAAAATCCTCCGTTCGAAAGCGGGCGCGAGTCGGAGCACCGCTGGTGGATCAGGGAAGCGGCGGCGCGATGACGGTGACACAGGACGGCCCGGCGGCCGAGGGCACGGTGGAGGCCGTGGTCCACGGCCCCGGCATCGACCCCGAGCGGCTCGCCGTCTGCCTCGGCGTGCTGGCGGAGCTGGACGAGCTGGAGGTCGACCACCCGGACGCCATCGCGGTGCGCCGGGCCACGGCCGGCGTCTACCGCACGGTCAAGCAGCGTCGCCGCCAGGAACGCCGGGCCGCCAAGACCGCCCACGACAAGGCGGTCACCGAGGCCACCGCGACCGGCTCCGCCCAGCGCATCGACGACGAGACCGAGGGCCTGCTGCCCTCCTCGCGGACCGACGAGGGCCGGATCGCCGGGATACTCCAGCGCCCCCGCTCCTGCTACACCTGCAAGAGCCGCTACGTCGAGGTCGACTACTTCTACCACCAGCTCTGTCCGGACTGCGCCCGGCTGAACCGCGCCAAGCGCGACGCCCGCGCCGACCTGACCGGCAAGCGCGCCCTGCTCACCGGCGGCCGCGCCAAGATCGGCATGTACATCGCGCTGCGGCTGCTGCGCGACGGCGCGCACACCACGATCACCACCCGCTTCCCGAAGGACGCCATCCGCCGCTTCAAGGCGATGGAGGACTCCGCGGACTGGCTGCACCGCCTGGAGGTCGTCGGCATCGACCTGCGCGACCCCGCCCAGGCGGTGGCCCTCGCGGAGCAGGTCACCGCGGCGGGCCCGCTGGACATCCTGATCAACAACGCGACCCAGACCGTACGCCGGCTGCCGTCCGCGTACGCGGCCCTGGTCGAGGGCGAGAGCGCCCCGCTGCCCGCCGGCGAACTCCCCGCCCACCACGTCATCGGCGCCTTCAACTCGGGTGCCGTGGACGGTCTCGCGGCGCTGCCGCTGGGCACCAGCGGCCTGGACGCGCAGCAGGTCGCCGACCTCGCGCTCGTCGCGGGCAACGCCAGCGTCGCCCGGCACCTGGACGGCACCGCCATCGACGCGGGCGGCCTGGTCCCGGACGTCGTGGACACCAACACCTGGGTGCAGACCATCGACCAGATCTCCCCGGTGGAGCTCCTGGAGACCCAGCTCTGCAACTACACGTCGCCGTTCATCCTGATCAGCGCGTTGCGCCCGGCCATGGCCGACGCCGCGAGGAAGGCGGCGCGCGGCCGGTCGTACGTCGTCAACGTCTCCGCGATGGAGGGTGTCTTCGGCCGCGGCTACAAGGGCGCCGGACACCCCAACACCAACGCGGCCAAGGCGGCCATGAACATGGTCACCCGGACCAGCGCGGCCGAGATGTTCCAGACCGACGGCATCCTCATGACCTCCGTCGACACCGGCTGGATCACCGACGAACGCCCCCACTTCGACAAGCTGCGGCTGGCCGAGGAGGGCTTCCACGCCCCGCTCGACCTGGTCGACGGCGCGGCCAGGGTCTACGACCCGATCGTGCTCGGCGAGCAGGGCGAGGACGTGTACGGGGTCTTCCTGAAGGACTACGCGCCGGGCAAGTGGTGAATCCCACGTGATCGTGCGGGTGCGGGTGCGGGTGCGTGGGGGCTGGTCGCGCAGTTCCCCGCGCCCCTAGGTCGCTGTCTGCGCTGCTCGTACTCTGGTACCGCCGTCCACCAGCACGTCGGCTCCCGTCACCCACCGTGCGGCGTCCGAGCACAGCCACAGCACCGCACCCGCCACGTCCGCCGGCTCGCCGATCCGGCCCATCGGCAGACCCGCCGCGATCTCCTGCTCCCGCGGCTCCCACATGAACCGCGCCATCTCCGTGCGCACCAGCCCCGGCGACACCGAGTTCACCCGCACCCGGGGCGCCAGTTCCCCCGCCAGCTGCTGGGTGAGGTGCAGGAGCGCCGCCTTGCTGGTGCCGTACGCGCCCACGTCGGGCCCCACGTGGGCCGCGCCCTCCGTGCAGATGTTGACCACCGCGCCGCCGTGCTCCCGCATCCAGCCCCGCCAGGCGCACTGGGTCAGCCGCAGCGGGGCCTCGACGTTGACCGTGAACGCCTCCCGCCACATGCCGAGGTCGGCGTCCATCAGCGGTCCCCAGGGACGGTTCGTGGCCGCGTTGTTGACCAGGATGTCCAGCCGCCCGAACTCGGCGAGCGCCATCCGGGTCAGCTCCCGGGCGTGCTCCGGCCCCGCCACACTGCCGGCCAGGCCGACACCGCCCAGCTCCGCGGCCGTACGCCGGACCTCGTCCGGGTCCCGGGCGCTCACGCACACCAGGGCGCCGGCCGCCGCGAACGCCTCGGCGACCGCACGCCCGATCCCGCGCGTGCCGCCGGTGACGACGGCCGCCCTGCCCCGGAGCCCGGGCGCCGGCCCGTACGATGACGTCATCGCCGTACCGTCTCATGACGGACCGTCAGTCGACAGCCCCCAGGCGGGAGTTGCGGGCGGCGACCAGTTCCAGGACGGTCCGCCAGTCCTCCAGGACGCCCGCGTCGAAGCCGGCGGTGCGGCTCTCCTCCCAGGCCTGGCGCAGCCGCAGCACGTCCTCGTCGGCGGTGGTGCCGTCCCCGCGGACCAGGCGGTGGACGCGCTCGCCGAGCAGGTGGCGCACCGCCCGCGCGGCGCCCTCGGCGGAGCCCAGCACCTCCTCGACGCCGAGCACCAGGCCGGCCACCTGGAGCTCCTTGTCGGCGGGCCGGCCGCGGCGCAGCAGTGCCGCGGTGCGCAGTGCGCGCTGGTGCCGGCAGGCGTACAGCAGATCCATCAGCTCCTCGACGCTGCGCAGCTCCATGCGTCAGTCCCTCCGCGAGACAGCCGTTGTCCTCCGCCATCGGATCATGCCGAGTTTTCGACCCGGCCAACGCAACCTGAACTGCGCGGCCTGTGCGGGGACCGATGGCCGGTGATCGCATATACGTTCGAGCAAGTAGCCCGGGCGAGTGGTTCGCAAACAGGGCATGATGTTACGAACAGGTGCTTTTGCGGGCCACTGAAGCACGGAGCGACTCGCGATAGTTACACCTTGTTTGCACTCCCTATCGAGCGGTGTCCTGCTCATTTGGTTAATCTGTAGGGGACGGACAGCAGTACGGGGTCCCACCCACACCCATGGTCCGTCCCGGGGCGAGCCGGCGGACAACGGCCTGCTCTCCTGCGAGTGACCGGCGCCACCGCGTCCGACTGGCCTTCCACCCAGACCCGAGCGGGCGTCGAGCACCGGAACGCAGACTGTCCGGTACGCCCCGAGGGTGACCGACACATAAGGAGTGCGCGGTGACACCGGAAATGACGAATCGCGAACAGCGCCCCAAGGAACGCACCGAGGGCGCGGGCAGCCGGTCAGGGCAGCTCGGCAGCCTCGACGTGTGGGCCCGGTCCGCCCCGATCCGCCTCGCGGGTTACGAGGAGGACCTCGCCGAGCCGCACATCCTGCCCAGCGTGGACTGACCGGCCGGTCAGCCCCGTCGCGATCGCCGACGCGCATGGGCGTGCGAGACTCACGCCCATGCTGATCAGAGAAGCCACCGCGGCCGACTGGCCGCAGATCTGGCCCTTCTGGCACCGGATCGTCGCCGCCGCCGAGACCTATGGATGGGACCCCGACACCTCGGAGGAAGCGGCCCGCGCCCTGTGGATGAGCCCGGCGAAGCGGGTCTACGTCGCCGAGGACCCCACCGGAGCCGTCGTCGGCTCCGCCTACCTCACGCCCAACTACGGGGGCCCCGCGGCCCGGGTGGCCAACGCGGGCTTCATGGTCGACCCCGACCAGGGCGGCCGGGGCATCGGCCGCGCCCTCGCCGAGCACGTCCTCGCCGAGGCCCGGGCGCACGGCTACCGGTCCATGGTCTTCAACGCCGTCGTCGAGACCAACCCCGCCGTCGCCCTGTGGACCTCGCTCGGCTTCACGATCCTCGGCACGGTCCCGCAGGCCTACGACCACCCCGTACACGGACCGGTCGGCCTGCACATCATGTACCGCGCCCTTTGAGCTCCGAACTCCGGACTAACCGGCCAGCGCCTCGGACACGGACCACAGCCGGGCCGCGTTGTCCCGGTCCAGCGCGTACGGCGCGACGCCGCCGGCTTCACCGGCCCGCCGGGTGACCGGCCTGGCCTCCGCGCAGTCCTCGAAGTAGCGGCCGCTGACGCCCGCCACCGCCGGTGAGGCGGCCAGCAGCACCGAGGTCGCCGCGCCCTGCTCCACCGTCTTCTCGGGCGGCAGGGCGATCTCGCCCGAGGCGATGAACGCGGCGACCTGCTGCATGTCCATGTGCCGGGCCAGGTTGGTGTCGCCGATGTTGCCCGGCATCAGGGCGTTCGCGGTGATCCCGTCGTCTGCCCAGCGTTCGGCGGCGGCGACGGCGAACAGGATGTTGGCGGTCTTCGACTGGCCGTAGGAGGTCCACGGGTCGTACGGGCGGAACCGGTAGTCCAGGTCGTCGAAGACCACGGGGGAGAGGAGGTGGCCGGTGGAGCTGACCGACACGACCCGGGCGCCGTCCGCCGCCGCCAGCGCCCGGTGCAGTCCGGTGGTGAGGGCGAAGTGGCCCAGGTGGTTGACGCCGAACTGCTGCTCGTGGCCGTCCGGGGTGCGGGTGATCTCCGGCGGCGCCATCACGCCCGCGTTGTTCACCAGGATGTGCAACGGGCCCTGCCAGCCGGCGACGAAGGCGGCGACCGTCGACCGGTCGGCGAGATCCAGCCGGCTCACGGTCAACCTGCCCGACTCCGGCGGCAGTCCGGCCGCCAGCCGGGCTGCCGTGCGGTCGCCCGCCGCGGTGTCGCGCACGGCGAGGGTGACATCGGCGCCGGCCGAGGCGAGCGCCCGGGCCGTCTCCACGCCGATGCCGGAACTGGCTCCGGTCACCACGGCCCGGCGGCCGTGCAGGTCGACGCCGTCGACGACCTCGGCGGCGGTGGTGGTCGCGCCGAAGACGCCGGCGTTCTGGGATACGGACATGAGGTGTGTCTCCTGTGGTGGTGGGGGTGTGGGAGCTGTGGCCGGGCCGTGCCCGGCAGGGTCATCGGGAAGCCGGCGAGCCGCCGACGGGGGTCCAGGTGCGCGCTTCCGCGCTGCGCGTGACACGGCCGAACATGTCGTCCGTGAAGTGCCCGGCCGCGATCACCGTGTCCGGCCGCCCGAGCACCCGGTCGCGCACCGCCCGGGCCAGGTCCGGAGCGACGTCGGAGGCGAACGCCAGGGCGGGGTCCGCGATCTGGGCGGGGGAGTGTAGGACGTCCCCGACGATCCAGACCCCCTCGGCGCCGCCGCCTGACGGGTCGCGTACGGCGATCGCCAGATGGCCGGGTGTATGACCCGGTGCGGCCTCGACCGTCACGCCAGGCGCGAGCGTGTCGCCGCTCGCGACGCGAACGGGGTGCCGTCGGCGCTCAGCCGTTGAGAGTGCCCATGTGCTCGGGCGCGTAGCGGTCGCCGGCGACCGTGCCGTGCGGGGCGACCGCCTCGATGGCGGCGAGGTCGTCCGCGGTGAGCGTGATGCCGGTCGCGGCGATGTTCTCCTCCAGGTAGCGGCGGCGCTTGGTGCCGGGGATCGCCACCGCGCCCTGGTGCTGCACCCAGGCGAGCGCCAGCTGGGAGGGGGTGACGCCCTTGTCGGCCGCGATCCGGCGGACCTCGCGGACCACGTCGAGGTTGCGCTGGAAGTTCTCGCCCTGGAAGCGCGGATCGGTACGCCGCCAGTCGTCCGCGGCGAAGTCGTCCGGGCTGGTGATCGCGCCGGACAGGAAGCCGCGGCCCAGCGGGGAGTAGGCGACCAGGCCGATGTTCAGCTCGTTGAGGGTGTCCAGAACGCCGTCGTGCTCGATGCCCCGCTCGAAGAGGGAGTACTCGATCTGGAGAGCGGCGACCGGGTGGACGGCGTGGGCCCGCCGGATGGTCTGCGCGGACGCCTCGGACAGACCGATGTGCCCGATCTTGCCCTCGGCGACCAGCTCGGCCAGGGCGCCGACCGTCTCCTCGATCGGGACCTGGGGGTCGATGCGGTGCAGGTAGTAGAGGTCGACGCGGTCGGTGCCGAGGTGGCGCAGCGAGCGGTCCAGCGCCCGGCGCACATAGGCGGGGGTGCCGTTCAGGCCGACCACCTGACCGTCGTCGGTGATCTCGACGCCGGTCTTGGTCGCGACCACGGCGGCCTCCCGGCGCCCGGCCAGCGCCTTGCCGAGCAGCTGCTCGTTGACGAAGGGGCCGTAGCTCTCCGCGGTGTCCAGCAGGGTCACGCCGAGCTCCAGCGCCCGGTCGATGGTGGCCAGCGACTCGGTCTCGTCGGTGGCGCCGTAGAAGGCGCTCATGCCCATGAGGCCGAGGCCCTGGACGCCGACGGTCAGGCCCTGGCCGCCCAGTGCGCGCTGTTCCATGAGGTTTCCTCGATTCCATAACTAACTGGATAGATACCTTGACCGTAGACCCCGGTCGCCACTCATGTCAATAACTAGATAGTTACTTGGTAGGGTAGTGCGCATGTCACGCGATTCCAGTGCCACCAAGGCCCGGCTGCTCGACGCCGCCTTCAGCGAGTTCGCCGCCTACGGCATCGCCGGTGCCCGGGTGGACCGGATCGCCGAGGCCGCCGGGGCGAACAAGCGGCTGATCTACGTCTATTTCGGCAACAAGGAGCAGCTCTTCGACGAGGTGCTGCGACGGGCGATGACGGCGGGCGCCGAATCCGTGCCCTTCGACGTCACGGACCTGCCCGGATACGCCGGCGCGATCTTCGACCACCTGGTGGCGCGGCCGGACCTGATGCGCCTGCGCCTGTGGAAGCTGCTGGAGCGGCCGTCGTCGGCCACCGGACTGGAGCAGGACGCCTTCCGCGGCAAGGCCGCCCAGGTGGCCGAGGCGCAGCGGCGCGGCGACCTCGACGGCGAGATGACCCCCGACGACCTGCTGACCATGGTCCTCGCGGCGGCCCAGGCCTGGTTCTGGGCCGCCGAGGGCGTCGACCCCACGGAGCTCGGCGCGACGTGGTCCGCCCAGCGCCTGGCCCTGCACCGCGCGGCGGTCGTCGAGTCGGCCCGCCGCATGACCGAGCCGAAGAAGCCCTGACCCCGGCCCGTCCGGTCGTCAGTCGAGCGGCGCCGTCCGCCGCCACGGCCGTTGTGCCTCCAGCTGCCGGGCCACGTCCAGCAGCACCGCCTCCGAGCCCGGCCGCCCCACCAGCTGTACGGCGCAGGGGGCGCCCGAGGGCAGGGTGCCGAACGGGACCGACATCGCCGGCCAGCCGGTGAGGTTCCAGGCCGGGGTCAGCGGGGAGTAGTGGGAACCGGCCAGCACGTTGCGGAACCAGCCCCGCTCGTGCCAGGGCGCCGCGGCGGGGGAGCGGCGGGCCAGGGCCGGGGTGAGCAGTACGTCGTACTCGGCGAAGAACGGGGTGAGGCGGGCGCGCAGCCGGTCCCGGGCGTCGCTCACCCGCACCCCGGGCAGGAAGCGGCGGCCCACGGCCGCGTGCACCCGGGTCCGCCGCGCCAGCAGGGCGGGGTCCAGGTCCGCCGCGTCCACGGCCGTACCCGCGGTCCAGTGCCGCAGCGCGGTGACCCCGATCGACGCCGGGTACGGCGGCTCGGCGCGCCGCACCTGATGCCCGGCGCCCGCCAGGACCCCGGCCGCCTCGGCCACCGCGTTCGTATACGGCCTGCTCACCGTCACGCCGACCAGAGGGCTGCGCCGCGACACGGCGATCTTCCGCGGCGGGCGCTCCCCGGCGCCCGTGAACTCCCGCTCCGCCAGCACCGAGAGCATCAGCCGGGCGTCCTCGACCGTGGTCGCCAGCGGCCCGTTCTCCGACATGCCGAACCAGTCGCCGTTGCCGATCCCGGCCGGGACCACCCCGAACCCCGGCTTGATGGTGACCAGACCGCAGTTGGCCGCCGGGATGCGCAGCGAGCCCATGCCGTCGTTGCCCACGGCGATCGGCACCAGGCCGGCGGCGACCGCGGCCGCGCTGCCGCCCGAGGAGCCGCCGGCGCTGCGGCTGGTGTCCCACGGGTTGCGGGTGATGCCGTGGGCCCCCTCGGTGGTGCCGAAGACACACAGCTCGGGCACGTTCGTCAGTCCCACCACCACGGCACCCGCGGCCCGCAGCCGGGCCACGGTGACATGGTCGGCGTCGGCGGGCGTGTCCGGTGTCGCCGCCGAACCGTCCCGGTGTGCCTCACCGCGCACCGCCAGGTTGTCCTTCACGGCCAACGGAACGCCCGCGAGGGGGAGTTCGCCGAGACCGGCCCGCGCCCCGACCTCGTCGGCCTCGGCGAGCGCGGCCTCGGCCCGGACCTTGCGGAACGCGCCGATCCGCCCGTCCAGCCGGGCGATCCGCTCCAGGTGCTCGGCCACCACCTGCCTGGGGGTGACCTCCTTGTCCCGTACGGCGGCGGCGATCTCGGCGGCGGTCCGGCCGACCCAGTTGGTCACGGGCACTCCCAGGGGTGCGGAGAAGGGGCTTACTCGTCGGTACGAGAGGGCACTCTGCCGCGCCGCGGGCTCCGCGTCGAGAGTGCTTGTCCCGTGAACCGGCCGACGACGCCCGCAAGATCCGCGCAGGTCATCCGACCACTGCTGCAACTCCCGCGCGTGCACGCCCCATTGACAGGTCTCCGAGCCCGCTCAATCATCAGACATCCGATGAATGGAGCCGCGCATGAGCATGTCTCCCTGTCCAAGACGGCACGTGCTGGCGATCGCGGCGGGAGCCGCCACGGCGGCCGCCCTGCCGCTCACCGCGCCGGCCGAGGCACAGGCGGCCGAGCCGGCCGGTGACCTGGCCGACGGCCGGGCCGCGTCACCGTGGACCCCCGTCCCCGACCCGGTCCCCGTACCGCTCGACTCGCTCTACGACAACGACGGCATCGACACCACCACCGCCCGGGGCGGCGACTTCGACGGCTCCGGCTACACGTTCCCCGGCGAGGAACTCCCGGCCGGCCGCGTCGAGGTCGACGGCGTCCCCTTCGACTTCCCGGCCGCCACAGCGGGCGCCCGGAACAACGTTGTCGCGCGGGGGCAGCGCGTCGACCTGCCCAGGGGTCGCTACCTGTCGGCCGTCTTCCTCACCGCGGGTAGTTACGGCAACGCCTCCGGCACGGCCACCGTGCACTACGCCGACGGCACGACCGGCACCGCAGGCCTGAGCGGCGGCGACTGGTACGCGGCCGGCGGACCGCTGTCGGCGCCGTACCGGTACCGGCCGGACGGCGGCAAGGACGAGCACAGCGTCGGGATCGGCACCTCCGAGGTCCCGGTCGACCCGGAACGGGAGGCCGTCGCCCTCACCCTGCCGGTCACCGGACCGGCCGAGGCCGGCCGGACCGCCCTGCACGTCTTCGCGCTCTCCCTCCAGCCCGCCGCCCAGGGCCGGGCGCTGGCCCTGCGCGGCGCCCGCTCCACCAGCTCCCTGCTGGCCGCCACCGGCGCCCAGAGCGTCGAGGCCACCGTCGTCAACGCGGGCACCGTCCCGATCCTGGCCCGCGACGCGGTGTCCGTGCACGTCGACGTCCCCGGCGCCCGCACCGTCGAGCCCGCCCGCGTCCGCCGCCTCGACCCCGGCGAACAGGCCCGCGTCCGCGTCGGCATCCGCAACCGCCCGGGCACCGCCCCCGGCACCCGGCAGGACGGCACGGTGAGCGTGCGCGGACGCGGCACGCAGGTCGCCTCCGCCCGCGGCACGCTGACGCTCGGCACCGCCGACTACCGGCCCACGGAGGCCTCGTTGGGCGGCCACCAGGCGCCCTACTGGTTCAACGAGGCCAAGTTCGGCATCTTCATCCACTGGGGCGTCTACTCGGTACCCGCCTGGGCGCCGGTCGGGGTGCAGTACGCCGAGTGGTACTGGGACCAGATGCAGGACCCGAACAACCCCACGTACGCCTACCACCGGGACACCTACGGCGAGGACTTCGCCTACGACGACTTCATCCCGCGCTTCACCGCCGAGAAGTTCGACCCGCGGGCCTGGGTGGAGCTGTTCCGGGACGCCGGCGCCGAGTACCACGTACTGACGTCCAAGCACCACGAGGGCTTCGCCCTGTGGGACACCGCGCTCTCCGACCGCAACTCGGTCAAGCTGGGCCCGAAACGGGACCTGCTCAAGGAGCTGTTCGAGGCGTCCCGGCGCTACACCCCCGAACTCCACCGCGGCCTCTACTTCTCCATGCCCGAGTGGTTCAACCCCGACAGCCCCTGGACGGGCCACGCCCCGCGCAACCCGTACACCCTGGAACCGCTGCCGTACACCGGGTACACCGCGGGCAAGGACTACGTGACGGAGTTCCAGGCGCCGCAGCTGCTCGAACTGGTCCACGGCTACGACCCGGAGATCATCTGGTGCGACATCGGCGGCGCGAACGACAGCGTCGACGTCCTCGCCGAGTACTTCAACCACGCCAAGAACCGCGCGCACCCCGTCGACGTGACCGTCAACGACCGCTCGGGGATCGGCTTCCACGACTTCACCACGCCCGAGTACACGACGTACGCCGACACCGTGGTCGCCAAGTGGGAGGCCAGCCGCGGCCTCGACCCGCGCAGCTACGGCTACAACCGGGCGACCCCGGACGACGCCTACATGACCACCGAGGAGGTCGTGCACAGCCTGGTCGACATCGTCTCCAAGAACGGCAACTTCCTGCTCGACATCGGCCCGCGCGCGGACGGCACCATCCCGGAGATCATGCAGACCCGGCTGCGCGAGACCGGCGCCTGGCTCGCGGTCAACGGCGAGGCCATCCACGGCACCACGTACTGGTCGCGGATGCCCCAGCTCGGCGAGGACCTGCGGTTCACGGTCCGTCCCGACGAGGCCTTCTACATACACTCCCTGACCCGGCCGGGGGCCAAGCTCACCGTCGAGGCGCCGGTGCCGGTCCGTGGCGGCGACAAGGTGACCATGCTCGGCCACGACCGGCCGCTGACCTGGACGGTGTCGGGCGGGGCGCTGGTGATCGAGGTACCCGAACCGGCCCGGCGGGCCGGACGGCACGCCTGGGTGTTCAAGGTGGAGTGGCATGGGTGAGCCCGGGCGGGGCCTGCCGCGGCCGGTCCGGGCCCGCGGGTGGCGGGCCCCGGCCACCGGGGCGCGGGGCCAGGTGCGCCTCGCGGAGTGCGGACCGTACCGGTCACGCGGCTGACGAACCCGCCGTGTGGCCCACGGACGCCGGGAGGCGGTGGTGACTAGCCCGGACCGGTCATCTCGCCGCCCCCGGCCCGGGACGCGGCCGCCCCCGTGCTGCCCCGGACGGTCAGCCGGGGCACCGGGACCCGTACCGCCCGGGCCGCGCCGCCGTCCAGCAGGGACGTCAGTTCACGGGCCGCCGTGCGGCCGAACTCCGCGCTGTCCCGTGAGAGGGCGGACAGCCAGGGCTTGACCATCCGGCACAGGGCCGAGTCCTCCCAGGAGACGACGGAGACGTCCGCGGGCACGGAGCGGCCGAGCTCGGCCGCCGCCGCGACCCCGGCGACCGCCATCACGTCGTTGTCGTAGATCAGGGCGGTCGGGGGCGGGGTGGCGCGCAGCACGCGGCGGGTGACGGCCGCGCCCTCGGCGTCGGAGTAGTCGGTGGTGACCGAGTGGACCTCGGAGAGGCCGCGCCGGTCGGCCTCGGCGCGCAGCGTCCTGATCCGGCGCTGGGTGTGCGCGAGGCCGGGCAGCCCCGCGATGTGGACGATCCGCCGGTGGCCGAGGCCCGTCAGCTCGTCCACCACCGACGCCATCGCGGCCGCGTCGTCCGCCCACACCGTGGACAGGCCGGGGTGGCGTTCGTCGGGGGCGCCGCCGATCACCACGGCGGGCAGCCCGAGTTCGTCGAGCAGATCGGGGCGGGGGTCGTCGGCGCGCGGGTCCACCATCAGGAGGCCGTCGACGCGGTGCTCGGCCCACCAACGGCGGTAGACGGCGCACTCGTCGGCCACGTCCTCGGCCATCTGGAAGAGCAGGCCCAGATGGCGTTCGGCGAGCACCTCCTGGATGCCGGAGACGAGTTGGAGGAAGAAGGAGTCCACGCCGAGGGAGTGCGCGGGACGGGCGAGGACGAGACCGACGGTGGCCGCGCCCTCGCCGGACAGCGCACGGGCCGCCGTGCTGGGCCGCCAGCCGAGCTGTTCGGCGACTCCGCGGACCCGCGCCCTGGTCGTCTCGGAGACCCCCGGGCGGCCGTTGAGCGCGAAGGAGACCGCGCTCTCGGAGACCCCGGCACGGCGGGCGATGTCCTTCATCGTCGGCCGCCGCGCGGGAACGCGTTTCTCCACCAACTGTGTGCCTCATTCGGTCCGGACGGTGATCTGCTAATGCGCTTGAGCGCCAACACCCTAAAGCGGATTAGTGACCCCGGGCAATAGCCGGGAAGTACCGTGCTGAGCAGGGAGTTTGAGTCACTAATGAATTTAGCTGGACCGAATCCATTGACGTGGCACGGAAACGGCGTGCAAGGTCTGGCGCGGCACCCCAGCCCGACCCCGCCGCCCCCGCTGCAAAGGAGCAACGGACCATGCCCGTCCCCCGCAGAGCCCTCGTCCTCGCCACCGCCGCCCTCCTCGCCCTGCCGCTGAGCGCCTGCGGTTCCGGGGAGGACGGAGGCGGTTCCTCCGACGCCTCGGGCAGGGTCCAGGGCGACATCACCTTCCAGACCTGGAACCTGCGCGCGAACTTCAAGTCGTACTTCGAGGGCGTGATCGCCGACTTCGAGAAGAAGTACCCGGACACCCACGTGAAGTGGATCGACCAGCCGGCCGAGGGCTACGCCGACAAGATCAGCGCCGACGCGGCCGGCGGCACGCTCCCCGACGTCGTCAACGTCTCCCCGGACCTGGTCGCCCCGCTCGCCAAGGCGGGCCTCGCCCTCGACCTCGACAAGGCGGCGGCCAAGTACCGGTCCGAATACCTGGACGGGGCCTGGGCCAGTCACCGGATACCGGGGATGAGCGGGACCTACGCGTTCCCCTGGTACCTGAACACCGGGCCGCTGTTCTACAACAAGACCCTCTTCAAGCAGGCCGGGCTCGACCCCGACCAGCCGCCGACGACGTACGACGACCTGTTCACCGACGCCCTGAGGATGGCGAAGCAGAGCGGCGGCAAGGTCGCCACCCTCGCCAACGTCCCCACCATCGAGGACTTCGGGCGCTACGGCGCCGAGCTGATGGACAAGCAGGGCGCCGGGTTCGCCTTCAACGACGCCAAGGGGGTCGAACTGCTCACCAGGTACAAGGAACTGTTCGACGCCAAGGCGCTCGACCCGCAGGCGCTGACCGCGACCCCGGAGTCCACCGGCAAGAAGTTCCTCACCGGGGCGGTCGCCATGAACCCCGGCAGCGCCCTGGACCTCGACAACTTCAAGAAGCAGGCGCCGAACCTGTACAAGAACATCGGCATCACCGACCAGATCACCAGCACCGGGCACGTCAACATGTACGTGATGGGCGTGATGGTCAACACGAAGACCAGGCACACCCCGGCCGCCGTCGCCTTCGCGCACTTCGTGACCGACGCGCAGAACCAGATGTCCTTCGCCAAGAAGGTCGCCATCTTCCCCAGCACGGCCGGCTCCCTGGATGACCCGTACTTCACGAAGGAGGACGGCACCGACGAGACCCGGGTGCGGATCGCCGCCGCCAAGTCGCTGAAGAACGCGGTCAACTACACGCCCGTGCTGTTCAGCGACCAGATGAAGACGGCACTGCGCAACGAGGTCGCCAAGGCCCTGCAGGGCAAGGAGAGCCCCAAGGCGGCCCTCGACAACGCTGTCAAGGCCTGCGACCGCCTGCTCCAGCAGGAGGGCTGACGAACCGATGGCCGGCGTGTCTCGCGTGCGGCGCCAACTGCCCACCAGTCCATGGCTGTTCGCCGCCCCCGGACTGCTGGTCGTCGGTGCCTTCGTGCTCTACCCGTTCGTCTCCACGGTGGTCAACTCCTTCACGGACCGCCGTACCCTGCTCCCGGGCCGCTTCGTCGGCCTCGCCAACTTCCGTGAGCTGATCCACGACGACATGTTCTGGACCGGCCTGCGCAACAGCACCCTGTACATCGTCGGGGTGGTGCCCGCCCTGGTGGTACTGCCGCTGCTGCTCGCCCTGCTGGTGCAGAAGAACATCCCCGGAATCACCTTCTTCCGGTCCGCCTTCTACACCCCGGTCGTCGCCTCCATCGTCGTGGTCGGGCTCATCTGGGTCTGGCTCCTCGACGAACGCGGCCTGGTCAACTCCCTGCTGGAGACCGTCGGGATCGGCCGGATCGGGTTCCTCAGCGACCAGTGGCTGCTCCTGCTGAGCGCGATGGCGGTCACCGTCTGGAAGGGCCTCGGATACTACATGATCATCTACCTGGCCGCGCTCGCCAACGTGCCGCGCGAGCTGCACGAGGCCGCCGCCGTGGACGGCGCGGGCGCGGTGCGCCGCTTCCTCACCGTCACCGTGCCCGCCGTACGCTCCACGATGGTCCTGGTCGCCGCGCTCTCCTCGGTCGCCGCCTTCAAGGTCTTCTCCGAGGTGTACCTGATGGCCGGGCCGGACGGCGGCCCGGCCGGCGAGGACACCACCCTCGTGATGCTCGTCCAGCAGACCGGCACCGGACTGACCGGCCGGGTCGGCTACGCCTCGGCGCTCTCCGTCGTCGTCTTCGTCGTCACCGTCGCGCTGATGCTGCTCGTGCTGCGCGCCGACCGCGGGGAGCGGGCATGACCGTCACCGAGGAACGGACCGGGACGGCGCCCACGGCCAGGGAGGCCCGCGTCACCGACGAGCACGGCCGCCGCGTCCGGATCGGCGAACTGGTCTGGCGGTACGCGCTGTTGCTGCTGGTGCTCGCGCTCACCGTGGGCCCTTTCCTGTGGCAGCTGTCCACCTCGCTCAAGGGCCCCACCGAGGACATCTTCGGCTCGCCGCCGAGCTTCCTGCCCGAGCACCCCACCCTGCACAACTACGAGCGGGTCGCCGACACCATCCCGGTCTGGGACTACGCCCTCAACTCGCTGAAGGTCGCGGGCGCGAGCGTGGTCACCAACTGCGTCGGCTCCGCGCTCGCCGGGTACGCCCTGGCCCGGCTGCGCTACCGGGGCCGCCGGGTCGCCACCCTCGTGTTCATCCTCGCGATGCTGGTGCCGGTGGAGGGCATCATCATCGCCCAGTTCACCACCATGCGTGAACTCGGCCTCAACAACACCCTGATCGGCGTCGTCCTGCCCGGCTCGATCGGCGCCATGAACGTGCTGCTGATGCGCAACGCCTTCCTCAACCTGCCCTACGAGATCGAGGAGGCGGCCTATGTCGACGGCGCCAACGCCTGGCAGCGGTTCCTGCGGATCGCCCTGCCGTCGGTCAGGGGCACCGTCGCCGTCGTGGCGATCTTCGCCTTCATGGGCGCCTGGGACGACTTCCTGTGGCCGCTGATCGTCCTCAGCGACCCCTCCAGGTTCACGCTCACCATCGGGCTCAACTACCTGCACGGCACCTTCGCCAACGACGAACGCCTCGTCGCCGCCGGCACGGTGATCGCCGTGGCCCCCCTCATCGCCCTGTTCGCCTGCCTCCAGCGGTACTTCTTCCGCGGGGTCGGCGAAGGCGCCGTCAAGGGCTGACCCCCCGTTCCCGCGAGGAGACCGCATGCCTCCTGCCGTGCCGCGCTTCGGCGTCAACTACACCCCCAGCGAAGGATGGTTCCACCACTGGCTCGACTTCGACCTGGACTCCGTACGGGCCGACCTCGACTCGATCGCCGCGCTCGGCCTGGACCACATCCGGGTCTTCCCGCTGTGGCCCTACTTCCAGCCCGACCGCACGCTGATCCGGCCCCGCGCCGTCGAACAGCTCGTCGCCCTCGCCGACGCGGCGGCCGAACGCGGCCTCGACGTCAACGTGGACGGTCTGCAGGGGCACCTCAGCAGCTTCGACTTCCTGCCCGCCTGGACCCGCACCTGGCACCGGCGCAACCTCTTCACCGACCCGGACGTCGTCGAGGGCGAGGCCGCCTACCTGCGGACCCTCGCCTCCGCCCTCGCGGACCGCCCCAACTTCATCGGCATGACCGTCGGCAACGAGGTCAACCAGTTCGCCTCCGGCCCGCACCCGGACCCGGACCGGGTCACCGAGGAGGGGGCGGAGCGATGGCTGACGCGCCTCCTCGACGCCTGCGCCGAGGGCGCCCCCGGCCGGACCCACCTGCACGCCTCCTACGACGCCGCCTGGTACCAGGACGACCAGCCCTTCACCCCCGCCCACTCGGCCCGGCTCGGCGACGTCACCGCCGTCCACTCCTGGGTGTTCAACGGCACCGCCCAGCGCCACGGCCGGACCGCCCTCCAGACCGAACAACACGCGGCCTACCTGGTGGAGCTGAGCAAGGCGTGGGCGGACCGCCCGCACCGGCCGGTCTGGTTGCAGGAGGTGGGCGCGCCCGCGCCGCTGATCCCCGCCGAGCACGCGGCCGCCTTCGCGGAGGCGACGATCACCGCCGTACTGGACTGCCCCGACCTGTGGGGCGTCACCTGGTGGTGCTCGCACGACGTCAGCCGCGGCCTCGCCGACTTCCCCGAACTCGAGTACGGCCTCGGCGTGTTCACCAACGACCGCAAGCCGAAGGAGATCGCGCACGTCCTCGCGGCGGCGCGGCCCCGCATCCCGCGGGAGCGCGGCACGGCACTCGTCGTGCCCGCCGACCCGGCCCGGCGCTCCGCGTGCGCCCCCGGCGGACCCGTCTACGACGCCTACTTCCGGCTCGCCGCCGACGGCGCCCGCCCCACCACCGTCCTCGACACCCGCGCCACCGACCGGGACCATCTGGTCGCACGCGGCATCACCGAGGTCGTCCATCCCGATCAGGTACTCCCCACCCCACAAGGAGGCACCCGCTCGTGAACCCCAGCAGACGCACGTTCCTCATCGCCACCACCGCGGCCGCCCTGGCGCCCGCCCTGCCGGCGACGGCCGCTCCGGAGGCCGCCGCGGTCACCCCGCCGTACGCCTCCTACTGGTACCCGGACTCCTTCCCCTCCGGCAGTCCGGGCGCCGGTATCACCTGGCGCAGTCTGAAGAGCTGGACGGCGGCCGGGGACACCGACCTCGCCTTCAACGCGGCCTCGGTACCGCTCGCCGGCCGCTTCACCCCCACCCCGGCCAACACCACCGCCCGCTCCGGGCAGGCCCGCGTCCAGGCCCTGGTGTCCTTCGGACCGACCTCCGCCAACCCCGCCCAGGGCTCGGCCACCGCCGACTACTACGCCCTCACCCACTGGGCCTACCTCGACGAGCTGGTCTTCTGGGGCGGCTCGGCGGGCGAGGGGCTGATCCTCGCCCCGAACGCGCCGATCGTGGACGCCGCCCACCGGCACGGCGTCCCCGTACTCGGCAACATCTTCCTGCCGCCGACCGCGTACGGCGGCCAGCTCCAGTGGACCCGCGACCTGGTCCAGACGGACGCCTCCGGCCACTACCCGCTCGCCGCCCAACTGGTCGCCGTGGCCGCCGCCTACGGCTTCGACGGCTGGTTCGTGAACGCCGAGACCGGCGGCGGCAACACCGCCCTCGGCACCGCGATGCTCGGTTTCCTGACCGAGCTGAAGTCCCTGTCGGCCGCCCGGGGACAGCGCGTCACCTGGTACGACGCGATGACCGTGAACGGCACGGTCAGCTGGCAGGGCGCGCTGGACAACCAGAACCAGGCCTTCTTCCAGCACGCCGACGACATGTTCGTGGACTTCCGGTGGAGCGCCTCGACCCTCGCCTCGTCCGGCACCAGGGCCAGCCAGCTCGGGCGCAGCCGCTACGAGTTGTGGGCCGGCGTCGACGTCGAGTCGAACGGCTCCGGCACCTCGGTGAACTGGGACGCGATGGTCCCCGCCGGGTCGGCGCACGTCACCTCCGTCGGCTTCTACCGGCCCGAGTGGACCCGCAACCACCTGCCCGCGAGCCGCACCCCCGGCGACTTCCACGCCGCCGACGACCGCTTCTGGACCGGCCGTTCCCTCGACCCGTCCCGCCCCGACGGCGCCGATCCGTGGCGGGCCCCGGCCGTGTGGGTGGCGGACCGGTCGACGGTGACGGCGGTGCCGTTCGCCAGCGTGTTCAACACCGGGCACGGGCTGCGCTGGTACGAGGAGGGCGAGGTCGCCTCGGACACGCCCTGGAACCACCTCGGACTCCAGGACCGGCTGCCGTCCCGGCGCTGGGCGGTGCGGACGGCCGGCACCAGGCCGGCCGTGACCCTCGACTTCGCGGACGCCTGGCGGGGCGGCAGCAGCGTGCTGGTCGCCGGTGACCCCGACCAGCCCGTGGTCCTGGACCTCTACGCGACCCGGCTGCCCGTCACGGCCGGGACGGTCGTCGAGCTGACGTACCGCACGGACGCCGGCAGCGTGGCCGTCGAACTGGCCGTCGCCACCGCCGAACCGGACGGCGCCGGCGCGCCACCGCCGTACACGTACCTGCCGGTGGACGCCGGAGACGGCTGGTCGACCGTGACGGTCCCGCTCACCGGGCTCTCCGGTACCGTGCACGCCCTCGGCGTCCGCCTCACCGCGACCGCCGGGCCCGTGCGCTGGCGGCTCGGCGCCATCGCCGTACGGGACACGGTGACCACCCCCGCCGCGCCCGCCGGCCCGCGGGTCACCGCGGCGAACGGTGGCGACCTGCGCCTGGCCTGGGACGCGGCGCCCGGGGACGTGCGGCACTACACCCTGCACCGGCTGCTCCCCGACGGCACCCGCCGCTTCCTCGGCGCCACCGGCCAGCGGGCCTTCTTCCTGACCGGACTCCGGCCGGAGCAGGGCGAGACGACGGCGCGGTTCGAAGTGCGCGCGGTAGGGGAGCTGTACACCGCGTCGGACCCCGTGACCGTCACGCACACCTGGTAACCGGTAACGAACAAACGGAGCACCCCACATGCATGACGACCGCAGCCTGGTCGAGGCCCGTCTCAAGCGCGTCCTCGACGAGCGCATCCGTCCCGCCGTGTACCCCGAGTCCGTGCCGCTCGACGTCGCCGCCTGGCACGCGCCCGGCGAGCCCGTGCCGGTCGCCGAGGGGCTCGCGGCCCGGCCCGAGCCGATCGCGGTGGGCGCCCGCTGGGGTGCTCCGTGGGGCACCAGCTGGTTCCGGGTGACCGGGACCGTCCCCGAGGAGTGGGCCGGCCGGACCGTGGAGGCGCTGCTCGACCTCGGGTTCGACGAGAACATGCCGGGCTTCCAGTGCGAGGGCCTGGTGTACCGGCCCGACGGCACCCCCGTGAAGGGACTCAACCCGCGCAACCAGTGGGTCCGGATCGGTGCCCCCGTGGCGGGCGGCGAGGAGGTCCGGCTGCACGTCGAGGCCGCCTCCAACCCGGTGATCCTCGACTACCACCCGTTCCTGCCCACCCGGCTCGGGGACAAGGACACCGCCGGACACGAACCGCAGTACACGCTCGCCCGGATGGACCTCGCGGTCTTCGACGAGACCGTGTGGCAGCTGGTGATCGACCTGGAGGTGCTCGGCGAGTTGATGGCCGAGCTGCCGGCCGACGCCCAGCGGCGCCACGAGATCCTGCGCGCCGTCGAACGTGCCCTGGACGCGGTCGACCTCCAGGACGTGGGCGGCACGGCGGCCGCGGCACGCGCACGGCTCGCCGAGGTGCTGGCCGTCCCGGCGGCGCCGTCCGCGCACCGGATCAGCGCGGTCGGGCACGCGCACATCGACTCGGCGTGGCTGTGGCCGCTGCGCGAGACGGTCCGCAAGGTCGCCCGCACCACCGCCAACATGACCGCCCTCATCGAGGACGAGCCCGACTTCGTGTTCGCCATGTCCCAGGCCCAGCAGTGGGCGTGGGTGAAGGAGCACCGGCCCGAGGTGTGGGCGCGGGTGAAGAAGGCGGTCGCGCAGGGGCGGTTCGTGCCGGCCGGCGGGATGTGGGTGGAATCGGACACCAACATGCCGGGCTCGGAGGCGATGGCCCGTCAGTTCGTGCACGGGAAGCGGTTCTTCCTCGACGAGTTCGGCATCGAGAACGACGAGGCGTGGCTGCCGGACACCTTCGGATTCGCGGCGGGGCTGCCGGGGATCATCAAGGCGGCCGGCGCCACGCGTCTGCTCACCCAGAAGATCTCCTGGTCGCAGACGAACAGGTTCCCGCACCACACCTTCTGGTGGGAGGGCATCGACGGTACCCGGATCTTCACGCACTTCCCGCCCGTCGACACCTACAACTGCTCCATGAAGGGCAGTGAACTCGCCCACGCGGGCCGCAACTTCAAGGACAAGGGCCGGGCCCGGCACTCCCTGGCCCCCACCGGCTGGGGTGACGGAGGCGGCGGCACGACCCGCGAGATGGTCGCCAAGGCGGCGCGGGTACGGGACCTGGAGGGCTCGCCCACCGTCGTCTGGGAGACCCCGCGGGAGTTCTTCGACAAGGCGGAGGCCGAGTACCAGGACCCGCCCGTGTGGGTGGGCGAGCTCTACCTCGAACTCCACCGCGCCACCCTCACCAGTCAGGCGAAGACGAAGCAGGGCAACCGGCGCAGCGAACACCTTCTGCGGGAGGCCGAGCTGTGGGCGGCCACGGCCGCCGTCCGCACCGGGTTCCCCTACCCCTACGAGGACCTGGACCGCATCTGGAAGACGGTCCTGCTGCACCAGTTCCACGACATCCTGCCGGGCTCCTCCATCGCCTGGGTGCACCGGGAGGCCCGGGCGACCTACCAGCGCATCGCCGCGGAACTGGACGGGATCATCGACGCGGCCCAGCGGGCGCTGGCGGGGGAGGGCGACCGGCCGCTGCTGTTCAACGCGGCACCGCACGGCCGGGCCGGGGTCCCGGCCGGGGGCGCCGGGCAGGAGCGGCCGTCCGGTGACGTGACGGTCTCGGCCAGGACCGGTGGCGGACACGTCCTCACCGACGGCGTCCTGCGCGTCGAGATCGACGCCCGGGGCCTCGTGGTGTCCGTCCACGACCTGGTCGCCGACCGCGAGACGGTCGCCCCCGGCGCGGCCGCCAACCTGCTCCAGCTCCATCCGGACTTCCCCAACATGTGGGACGCCTGGGACGTGGACGCCTTCTACCGCAACGCGGTCACGGATCTGACGGACGTCGAGGAGCTGGCTCCCGGCGAGGACGGCCGCTCCGTCCGTGTCGTCCGGACCTTCGGCTCCTCCCGGGTCACTCAGGTGCTGTCGCTGTCGCCGGGGGAGCGCCGGCTGCTGATCGAGACGGAGGTCGACTGGCACGAGACGGAGAAGTTCCTGAAGCTGGCGTTCCCGCTGGACGTGCACGCCGAACGCTACGCGTCCGAGACCCAGTTCGGGCACTTCCACCGTCCCACCCACACCAACACGTCATGGGAGGCGGCCAAGTTCGAGGCGTGCAACCACCGGTTCGTCCAACTGGAGGAGCCGGGCTGGGGGGTGGCGGTCGTCAACGACTCGACGTACGGCCACGACGTGACCCGCAGCGTCCGCACCGACGGCGACCGGGGCACCACGACCACGGTCCGTGTCTCGCTGCTGCGCGCTCCGCGTTTCCCGGACCCCGAGACGGACCAGGGCATCCACCGCTTCCGGCACGCCCTCGTGCCCGGCGCGGGGATCGGCGACGCGGTGCGCGAGGGCTGGCGGATCAACCAGCCCGAGCGCCGGGTCACCGGCGCCCGCGAGGCCGCCCCGCTGGTGACGGTCGACGACGACGCGGTCGTGGTCACGGCGGTGAAACTGGCCGACGACGGCAGCGGGGACGTCGTGGTCCGGTTCCACGAGGCGCACGGCGGCCGGGCCCGGGCCACGCTGACGGCGGGCTTCGCGGTGGCGGACGTGACGGTGACCGACCTGCTGGAGCGGCCGGCCGGCACGCCGGCCCCGGAGCGGGCGGGCGACGCGGTGGCGCTGCGCCTGCGGCCCTTCGAGCTGATGACCCTGCGGTTCCGTCGGGCCTGAGCCGACACCCGGGCCGCGTCGGGGGTGCGCGGGTCCGAGAACGACACCCGGGCCGCGTCGGGGGTGCGCGGGTCCAAGAACGACACCCGGGCCGCGTCGAGGGCGCGGGTCCGGCAGCTACGCCCGGGCCGCGCCGGGGTGCGCGGTCCGGGGGGCGGGTTTTACGGCCCCGTTCTCGGTCCCGGCGCCGGGGCGCGGGTCACCGCTGTTCGCTCAGCTGGGTCCGTAGCCACTGCTCCACCTCTCCCACGTGCGCGGCCGCCGCGGCCCGGGCCGCCTCCGGGTCCCGGGCCACCAGCGCCCGGTGGATCGCCGCGTGCTCCCGGCGCGTCCGGGCGAACGCCCCCTCCTCCTCGTACCCGCGCCACACCCGGGCCCGGAACGTCCGTGACGACAGCCCGTCCAGGATCGCGGCCATTGTGTCGTTGCCCGCGGCGCCCGCGATCACCCGGTGGAACGCGAGGTCGTGCGCGAGGATCTCCTCGGGGTCGTCCGTCACGTTCATGGCCGTCAGGTGCTTCTCCACCTCGGCCAGCTGGTCGGCCGTGATCCGCGCCGCGGCCAGGGCCGTCGCCGTCGACTCCAGTACCCGCCGCACCTCGAGGAGTTCCACCAGCCGGGGCCCGCGGGACAGGTCGGCGACCACCCCGAACGTCTCCAGCAGGTCACCCGCCTCCAGCTGGGTGACGTAGATGCCGGAACCGTGCCGGGCCTCCAGGACGCCCAGCACCGTCAGTGCGCGGATCGCCTCGCGCATGGAGCTGCGCGAGATCCCCAGCCGGGCGGCGAGGTCCCGTTCCGTGGGCAGCCGCTGGCCCGGCTCCAGCCGGCCCTCCGCGATCATCGCCTTGATCTGCTCGATGGCGCGCTGCGTCACCGTGCCCTTGGGCGCGGCACCAACGCCGTTCTCCGCTTCCCCGGTGTCCGCCACGCCGTTCCTCCTGTCGCCGGTGCGCCGAAGTCTAACCAGCCAGGTGGTCCGACCACTATGGCGCGTTCGACGGGAAATTCGCGTCTGGAGGGTGTTGAAAGCGCCGAGTGGTCTGATAAGTATGCCGTCATCTGCTCGAACACGCTCGATGAGGAGCTGCCAGATGCCCGGCAGAACACTGAGGAAGCGGAACCGGTCCCGGATCATCGGCGCGACGGCCCTGGCCGTCGGTGCCTCGCTCGCACTCGCCGCCTGCGGCAGCACCAAGGACACCGGCAGCGGCAGCGCCGGAGGCGGCGGCACCGGCAAGGTCGGGGTGATCCTGCCGCTGCTGACCTCGCCGTTCTGGCAGTCGTACAACGACTACGTGCCGAAGATGGCGAAGTCCGAGGGGGTCGACGCGCTGAAGACGGTCAACTCCAACAGCGATCCCTCGCAGCAGATCACCGACATCAACAACGAACTGAACCAGGGCGTGAAGGGGCTGGTCGTCGCCCCGCTGGACAGCGCCGCCATCGAGGCCGGCCTGGACCAGGCCGAGCGCAAGGGCGTGCCGGTGGTCGCCGTCGACGTGGCCCCCGACAAGGGCAAGGTCGCCATGGTGGTGCGCGCCGACAACGTCGCCTACGGCGCCAAGGCCTGCGACTACCTGGGGCAGCACGTCACCAGCGGCAAGGTCGTGCAGATCATGGGCGACCTCGCCTCCGTCAACGGCCGCGACCGCTCCGAGGCGTTCCGCTCCTGCGTGAAGAAGAAGTACCCGAAGCTCAAGGTGCTGGAGATCCCCGCCAAGTGGGAGTCCGACACCGCCGCTTCCCAGCTGGGCACCCTGCTCAACGCCAACCCCGACATCAAGGGCATCTACATGCAGGCCGGCGGTGTCTACCTCGCGCCGACCCTGCAGACCCTGAAGTCCAAGGGCATGCTCAAGACCGCCGGGCAGAGCGGGCACATCGTCATCGTCTCCAACGACGGCATCCCGCAGGAGTTCGACGCCATCCGCAAGGGCCAGATCGACGCCACCGTCTCCCAGCCCGCCGACGCCTACGCCAAGTACGGCATGTACTACATCAAGGCGGCGATGGAGGGGAAGACGTTCAAGCCGGGCCCGACCGACCACGACTCCACGATCGTCAAGCTGTCGAGCGGCATCCTGGAGGACCAGCTCCCCGCGCCGCTGGTCACCAAGGACAACGTGGACGACCCGAAGCTCTGGGGCAACACGGTCAAATGATCACGCCACTTGTTGAGGCCCGGGACATCGTCAAGCGGTACGGCCCCACCGTCGCCCTCGCCGACGGCCGGCTCACCGTGCTGCCCGGCGAGTCCCACGCCCTCGTCGGCCGCAACGGAGCCGGCAAGTCCACCCTGGTCAACGTCCTCACCGGCCTCCAGGTCCCGGACGAGGGCACCGTCCGCTTCGACGGCGAACCCGCGCCCCCGCCCGCCGACCGGGACGCCTGGCGGCGCAAGGTCGCCTGCGTCTACCAGAAACCCACGGTCGTCCCGGAACTGACGGTCGCCGAGAACCTGTTCATCAACCGCCAGCCGCTGCGACGGGGTTTCATCAGCTGGCGGCGGCTGCGCAGCGAGGCGGCCGCGCTCCTCGACACCTGGGACGTCCGCGTCGACCCCGAGGCCCGCACCGCCGACCTCAAGGTCGAGGACCGGCAAATGGTCGAGATCGCCCGGGCGTTGAGCTTCGGCGCCCGGTTCATCGTCCTCGACGAGCCGACCGCGCAGCTCGACAACCGGGAGATCGAGCGGCTGTTCAGCCGGATGCGGGCGCTCCAGGACTCGGGTGTGACCTTCCTGTTCATCTCGCACCACCTCCAGGAGGTGTACGAGGTGTGCCAGACCGTCACCGTGCTCCGTGACGCCCGCTGGATCACCACCGCCCCCGTCGCCGACCTGCCCAGGGCCGCCCTGGTGGAGGCGATGGCGGGGGAGGCCGTCACCCGGCAGGAGCAGCAGACCAGGGACGCGGTGCCCGCCGGGGCGCCGGTCGTCCTCGACGTACGCGGGCTCACCTCCGAGTCGTACGACGGCATCGACCTCACCGTCCGCAGCGGTGAGGTCGTGGGACTGGCCGGCATCAGCGGCAGCGGCAAGATCGAGCTCGCCGAGACCATCGCCGGACTACGGGCGCCCACCGGCGGCACCGCACGACTCCAGGACGGGGAACTGCCGTTCGGGGACGTCCGGGCCGCGTTGCGGGCCGGTGTCGGTTTCGTGCCCCGGGACCGGCACGACCAGGGTCTGGTCCCCGGGATGAGCATCGGCGACAACGCCACCATGACCGTGCTCGACCGGCTCGGCCGGGGCGGCTTCGTCGGCACCGACCGCAGGCGCGGGGTCGCCACCGGGCTCATCGAGCGCCTCGACATCCACGCAGAGGGCCCCGACCAGCCCGTCTCCGACCTGTCCGGCGGCAACGCGCAGAAGGTGGTGATGGCCCGCGCCCTCGCCTCCGACCCCCGCCTGCTCGTCCTGATCAACCCCACCGCGGGCGTCGACGTGAAGTCCAAGGAGTCCCTGCTGGCCCGCGTGGACAGCGCCCGTGAGGACGGCACCGCGGTACTGGTCGTCTCCGACGAACTCGACGACCTGCGCCGCTGCGACCGCGTTCTCGTTCTCTTCCACGGCCGGATCGTCGCCGAACACCCGGCCGGCTGGCACGACCACGAGCTGATCGCCTCGATAGAAGGAGTGGACTCCATGCCCGAAGGAGTGGACCATGGCTGAGACCAAGGCCCCGCCGCTCGCCCCGGTGCGCTCCCCGGATCCCCGCGCGGCCCGCGCCGTCATCCTGCGCAGGGCGCGCGAACTCGCCCTCGTACCGGCTCTGTTGCTGCTGATGGTGCTCGGCGCGGTGGTCAACGACTCGTTCCTCACCGAACGCAACCTGATCTCCATCCTCGGCGCCTCCGCGGCCCTCGCGATGGTCGTGCTCGCCGAGTCGCTGGTCCTGATCACCGGCAAGTTCGACCTCTCCCTGGAGTCGGTCGTCGGTATCGCGCCGGCCGTCGGCGCCCTCCTCGTCCTCCCCTCGGCGGAGTCCGGCTGGGGCACCGAACTCCCCGCCGCCCTCGCCATGGTGGCGATCCTGGTGGTCGGCGCGGCGGTCGGCGCCTTCAACGGCGTCCTGGTCGTCAAGTTCAAGCTGAACGCCTTCATCGTGACGCTAGCGATGCTGATCGTGCTGCGCGGTGTGCTGGTCGGCGCCACCAAGGGCAAGACCCTGTTCGGGATGCCGGACAGCTTCTTCACCCTGGCCACCACCACCTTCCTCAACGTCCCCATGTCGGTGTGGCTGGCGGCCGTGGCCTTCGCGGTCACCGGACTCGTCCTCAAGTACCACCGCGTCGGGCGCGCCCTGTACGCCATCGGCGGCAACGCCGACGCGGCCCGCGCCGCCGGCATCCGCGTCGACCGGGTGATGCTCGGGGTGTTCGTGGTCGCCGGGGTCCTCGCCTCCGTCGGCGGGATCATGCAGACCGGATACGTGGGCGCGATCAGCGCCAACCAGGGCAACAACATGATCTTCACGGTGTTCGCGGCGGCGGTGATCGGCGGCATCAGCCTGGACGGCGGCAAGGGCACCATGTTCGGCGCCCTGACCGGCGTACTCCTGCTGGGCGTCGTGCAGAACCTGCTCACCCTCGCGCAGGTGCCGTCGTTCTGGATCCAGGCCATCTACGGGGGCATCATCCTCGTCGCCCTCATGATCGCCCGTGTCACCACGGGACGGGCCCAGGACTGACCGGCCCGCGACCCGAACTCCCCCCGAACGAAAGGCAATCCGTGTCCGCGAGCCCGGCCCGCGTCACCGCGGTAGACACCTACGACATCCGCTTCCCCACCTCGCGCGAGCTCGACGGCTCCGACGCGATGAACCCGGACCCCGACTACTCGGCGGCCTATGTCGTGCTGCGCACCGACGCGGCCGACGGGCACGAGGGCCACGGGTTCACGTTCACCATCGGGCGGGGCAACGACGTCCAGGTCGCCGCGATCGACGCGCTGCGGAACCATGTGCTCAACCGCCCGGTCGACGAGATCTGCGACGACCCCTCGGTCCTCTACCGGGACCTGATCGGCGACAGCCAGCTGCGCTGGCTCGGCCCCGAGAAGGGCGTGATGCACATGGCGATCGGCGCGGTGACCAACGCCGTCTGGGACCTCGCCGCCCGCCGCGCCGGCAAACCGCTGTGGCAGCTGCTCGCCGACGCCGAACCCGAATGGATCGTGCGCCAGGTCGACTTCCGCTACCTGACCGACGCCCTCACTCCCGAGGAGGCCCTGGCCATCCTCCGCCGGGGCCGCGAGGGTGCCGCGGAGCGCCGGGCCCGCCTCCTGGAGCGCGGCTTCCCCGCCTACACCACCTCCGCCGGCTGGCTCGGCTACGACGACGAGAAGCTCACCCGGCTGGCCGCCGCCGCGGTCGCCGACGGCTTCCGGCAGATCAAGCTGAAGGTCGGCGCCGACCTCGACGACGACATCCGGCGCTGCCGGGTCGCCCGCGCGGTCGTCGGCCCCGGCATCCGGATGGCCGTCGACGCCAACCAGCGCTGGAACGTCGACGAGGCCATCCGCTGGACCAGGGCGCTCGCCGAGTTCGACCCGTACTGGATCGAGGAGCCCACCAGCCCCGACGACATCCTCGGCCACGCGGCGATCCGCCGGGCCGTCGCCCCGGTCAAGGTCGCCACCGGCGAACACGTCCAGAACCGGATCGTCTTCAAGCAGCTGCTCCAGGCCGGCGCCCTCGACGTCGTCCAGATCGACGCGGCCCGGGTCGGCGGCGTCAACGAGAACCTCGCCGTCCTGCTGCTCGCCGCCAAGTTCGGCGTCCCGGTCTGCCCGCACGCCGGCGGAGTCGGACTGTGCGAACTCGTGCAGCACCTCTCGATGTTCGACTACCTCGCGGTCGCCGGCACCACCGACGACCGGGTCATCGAGTACGTCGACCATCTGCACGACCACTTCCTCGAGCCGGTGGTGATCAGGGAAGGTCACTACACGGCACCCACCGCACCGGGCTTCTCGGCCGCCATGCGACCGGAGTCCGTCGCGGAGTACACCTACCCGGGCGGCACCTTCTGGACCGCCGACGCGCAGACGCAGAAGGGACAGGCGGCATGACCGACTTCGAGGGCCTGAAGGCCCTGGTCACCGGCGGTGCCTCCGGGATCGGACGGGCCACCGCCGACCTCCTCGCCGAACGCGGCGCCCAGGTCGCCGTCCTCGACCTCGACCCGTCCGCCGTGGCGAAACCCCTGCTCGGCTTCCGGGCCGACGTCACCGACGACACCTCCGTGCGGGCGGCCGTGACGAGTGCCGCCGAGGCCCTCGGCGGACTCGACGTCCTGGTCAACAACGCGGGCATCGGCGCCCAGGGCACCGTCGAGGACAACGACGACGACGAATGGCACCACGTCTACGACGTCAACGTCCTCGGCATGGTCCGCACCGCCCGCGCCGCCCTCCCGCACCTGCGTCGCTCCCGGCACGCCGCGATCGTCAACACCTGCTCCATCGCCGCCACCGCGGGCCTGCCGCAACGCGCCCTGTACAGCGCCACCAAGGGCGCGGTGTACTCCCTCACCCTTGCCATGGCCGCCGACCACCTCCGCGAGGGCGTCCGCGTCAACTGCGTCAACCCCGGTACGGCGGACACCCCGTGGATCGGCCGGCTGCTCGGCAAGGCCCCCGACCCGGCCGCCGAACGCGCCGCCCTGGAGGCCCGCCAGCCCTCCGGCCGCCTGGTCTCCGCCGCCGAGGTCGCCGGCGCCATCGCCTACCTGGCGAGCCCGCTGTCCGGCGCCACCACCGGCACCTCCCTCGCCGTCGACGGCGGCATGCAGGGCCTGCGGCTGCGGCCGGCGGGCCGGTGACCGCCCTCGGCCGCAGCGGCGTCCGGGTCGGTCCCCTGGGCCTCGGCGCCGCCGTGATCGGCAACCTGTACACGGAACTCCCGGACCAGCAGGCGTACGACACCGTCACCGCCGCCTGGCAGCAGGGCATCCGTTACTTCGACACCGCTCCGCACTACGGCCTCGGCCTGTCCGAACGGCGGCTCGGCGAGGCGCTGCGCGGGTACGACCGTACGGCCTACACCCTCTCCACCAAGGTCGGCCGCCGACTGGAGCCGGGGCCCGGAGACGGTGACGACCTCGCCAACGGCTTCGCGGTGCCCGACACCCTCCGCCGGGTCTGGGACTTCACCGCCGACGGCATCCGCCGCACCCTGGAGGCCAGTCTGGACCGGCTCGGCCTCGACCGGGTCGACGTCGTCTACCTCCACGACCCCGACGACCACGCCGAACAGGCCTTCCGGGAGGGCTACCCGGCCCTGGAGAAGCTCCGCGCGGAGGGCGTCGTCGGCGCGATCGGCGCCGGGATGAACCAGACCGCGATGCTCACCCGCTTCGTCCGCGACACCGACGTCGACGTGGTGCTGTGCGCGGGCCGCTACACCCTGCTCGACCAGAGCGCCCTCGCCGACCTGCTCCCGGCCGCCGAGGAACGCGGCACCTCGGTGGTGATCGGCGGCGCGTTCAACTCCGGTCTGCTGGCGGACCCGAAGCCGGACGCCACCTACAACTACGCCCAGACCCCGGACGAGTTGCTCGCCCGCGCGCTGCGGCTCAAGTCGCTCGCCGAGGCGCACGGCACCACCCTGCGCGCCGCCGCCCTCGCCTTCTGCGCCGCCCACCCGGTCGTGGCGAGCGTCCTGGTCGGCGCCCGCTCGGCGGCCGAGATCGAGGATGGGGCACGGCAGTTCGCCGCCCCCGTGCCCGCCGCCTTCTGGCAGGAACTGCGCGCCACCGGCCTGCTGCCGGCCGACGCGCCCCTCCCGAACGAGGAGCCGTCATGAGAGTCGCCCTGCACACCAGGGTCCGCGCCGACCGCGTCGCCGCGTACGAGGCCGCCCACCGCGAGGTCCCCGCCGCACTCACCGACGCCATCCGCGCCGCCGGCGCCACGTCCTGGACCATCTGGCGCAGCGGCACCGACCTCTTCCATGTCCTGGACTGCGCCGACTACGGCCGCCTCCTCGCCGAGCTGGACAAGCTCCCGGTCAACGTGGCCTGGCAGGCCCGGATGGCCGAACTCCTCGACGTGGTCCACGACTACTCGGCGGCGGGCTCGGAGGCCGGCCTGCCCGTCGTCTGGGAGCTGCCGTGACCGTCGACGCCCACCACCACGTCTGGGACCTCTCGGTACGGGACCAGGACTGGATCACCGGACCCGAACTCCAGCCGCTCAGGCGGAACTTCACCGTCGGGGATCTCGAACCGGAGGCGCGTGCGGCCGGAGTCACCCGGACCGTCCTCGTCCAGACCGTCACCGTCGCCGAGGAGACCCCCGAGTTCCTGGCCCTCGCCGAGGCCCACGACCTGGTCGCCGGGGTCGTCGGCTGGACCGACCTGACCCGCCCGGACATCGCCGGGGAACTCGCCCGCCTCCGTGAACTCCCCGGCGGGCGGTACCTGAAGGGCATCCGCCACCAGGTGCAGGGCGAACCGGACCCGGAGTGGCTGCTGCGCCCGGACGTCCACCGGGGGCTCGACGCGATCGCGGACGCGGGCCTGGTCTACGACCTGATCGTCCAGGCCCGGCAGCTCCCGGCCGCCGTCGCGGCGGCGACTGCGCATCCCGGGCTCACCTTCGTCCTCGACCACCTGGGCAAACCCCCCATCGCCGCCGGCGCCCTGGAACCCTGGGCCGGCGCGGTACGTGCCCTCGCCGCCGTGCCCAACACCGTCTGCAAACTCTCCGGCATGGTCACGGAGGCCGACCCCGCCGCCTGGAAGGTCGAGGACCTGCGCCCGTACGCCGAGACCGTGCTGGACGCCTTCGGTCCGGACCGGCTGATGTTCGGCTCGGACTGGCCGGTGTGCACCCTGGCCGGAAGCTACGCCGAGGTCTTCGACGCGGCGGCCCGGCTGGTCTCCCCGGCCGAACACACCGCCGTCTTCGAAACCACCGCCACCCGCGTCTACACCCTCTGAACCGCCCGGCCCGCGGCGCGGTTCAGTTGTTCGGCCGCGGGTGAGTGGGGGCTGGTCGCGCAGTTCCCCGCGCCCCTGAAGGGGCGCTCACGCCGGCGCCCTGCTTTTAGGGGCGCGGGGAACTGCGCGAGCAACCCCCACCGGGCCGCACCGAACAGCTGAACCGTCCTGCCCGCCCGGCCCAGCGCCGGCCCGCCGGGCTACGGTCGCCGTGTCGTCGTGGCCAGTCGGGTCGGCGGCAGGAAATCTCGTACGTACGTGCGCTCCCAGCACGCGCCCGTCTCCCGCAGCTCCCGCCAGGTCGTGTAGCGGTAGCGGAAGAGGCGGGCGCGGACGAAGCGCGGGGGTTCGCCGGGCGGGAACGGGGAGCGGCGCAGCAGCCGCAGGGTGTCGCGGTCGTCCTCCAGGAGGCGCTCCACCAGGCCGCCGAACCAGTCGTCGGCGTAGGCGGGGGAGAGCGCGGCGAACCACATCAGCCAGTCCAGGCGCAGGTGGTAGGGGGCGAACTGGCGCGGCCAGTGCCGGGGATCGCCCGGCTTGCCCCTGAACTCGTACTCCCGCCAGTCGGAGTCCTCGCGCGGAGTGCCGTCCAGGGTGCCCTCGACCACCACCTCGTACCGGATCCGGCTGACGCTGCCGAACGCGCCGTAGGTGTTGACCAGGTGGAGCGGGTCGAAGGACCGGTTCATCACCTGGCGGCGGGAGACCATGTTCACCACGGGGCGGTAGCTCAGGAAGAGGATCAGCGCGGTCACGGCGAGGACGACGACCTCGTACCACAGTGGGGTCGGGGGCGCGGCCGTACGGTCCGTGGGCAGCTCCAGCGCCGACAGCGCCACCACGACGGTGATCCAGTTGAGCCAGGAGAAGTTGCCGGACGCCACCAGCCACAGCTGGGTGAGGATCATCAGGGACGCGGCGGCCGTCGCGATCGGCTGCGGGGTGAACAGCAGGACGGGCACGACCAGTTGGGTGAGGTGGTTCGCGGCCACCTCCGCCTTGTGGACCGGTCCTGGGAGGTGGTGGAAGAACCAGCTCAGCGGACCCGGCATGGGCTGGGTCTCGTGGTGGTAGTGCAGGCAGGTCAGTTTGCGCCAGCAGGCGTCCCCGCGCATCTTGATCAGGCCCGCCCCGAACTCCACCCGGAACAGGATCCAGCGCAGCAGCAGGAGCACCACGAACGGCGGGGCCACCTCGTCGTTGCCGAGGAACACCGCCAGGAAGCCGACCTCGAGCAGCAGGGACTCCCAGCCGAACGCGTACCACGTCTGGCCGACGTTCACGATCGACAGGTACAGCGCCCAGGGCACCAGCCACAGCAGCATCCCCGCCCAGAGCGGCAGTTCGGAGTCCGCGCCGGCCGCCAGCGCCACCGACACGGCGCAGCCCGCCCAGGCGCAGCCCGCGAAGAACCGGTCCGAGTAGCGCAGGTGGAACAGGCTCGGTGCCCGCCGGAAGGGGACCCGTGCCACGAACCTCGGGATGGGCAGCATCCCGCGCTCCCCGAGCAGGGCCCGGAACTGGAGCGCCGCCGTCAGGAACGCGAAGAAATAGACACCGGCCAGCGCCCGCTGGAAGACCAGCCGGCTCAACCAGTACCCGGGTGCGGTGAACCAGTCCACGGCCGTGCGCTCCTGCCTGGGTCCGGTGGGAAGGGGCCTGTCACCCTGTGTACCTCGCCTCCGCGGTCGCGTAACCCGGGTGAGTGATGTGGACAATAGTGATGAATTGCCCGGTCGTGCCGCGCCTGGCAAGGTGGCCCCATGGCTGATCGGGGAGCGAGCGCTCCGTCACTCCCGGACGACTGGCCCGCACACCCGGACCACCCGATCCTGGCGCTCAACCGCCTGGGCACCTTCGACTGGGACCTGGACGCCGGTCTGCTGCACATGGACGCGCAGGCGTACGAGGTCTTCGACCTGCTCCCGGAGGAGTACGACGGGCGCCCCGAGGGCCTGGCCGTGCGGGTGCCCCCGGCGGAGGGCAGCCGGCTGGACGCGGTGGTGGCCCAGGCCATCAAGGACGGCAGCGAGAACTACGGGGCGTACTTCCGCATCCGCTGCCGCGACGGCACCCCGCGCTGGACCCACACCCAGGGCTACATCCGGCGGGACGCCACGGGCCGCCCGCGCCGGGTCGTGGGCATCGTCCGGGACGCCACCCGGGAACTGGAGGACAGCGAGGCACGCAGCCTGCGGGCGGCGCAGGACGAGGCGCTGCGGCAGCAGACCAACGTGGTCCAGGTGATCACCGTCGCGCTCGCGCACGCCCGGAGCGTCCAGGACGTCATCGACGCCCTCAAGGACGCCCAGGGGATCCCCAACCTCGGGGCGACCAGCCTGGTGATGGGACTGCTGGAGGCGGGCCGGATCCGGCTGGTCGCGGAGGGACCGGCGGGCAGCTTCGTCCCCGGTACCCGGATCACCCGGGTGGAGGAGCCGTACCCGATGGGCGAGGTGGTGCGCACGCTCAGCCCCCGCTTCATCGAGTCGCCCGAGGACTTCGCCGAGAGCTATCCCGTGCTGTGGCCGCACATCACCGGCCTGCGCATCACCTCGGCCGCCTACCTGCCGCTGATCGCGCAGGCCCGTCCGATCGGCGCCATGGGCCTGCTCTACGACGACCGGCTGGGCTTCTCCGACGAGGAACGCGCCGTCCTGGTCGCCCTCGGCAGCAGCATCGCGCAGAGCCTCCAGCGGGCCATGCTCTACGAGCAGGAGAAGGACCTCGCGCAGAACCTCCAGCAGGCGATGCTGCCGCGCACCATCCCCAGCGTGCGCGGCGCCGACGTCGCCGTCCGCTACCGCTCGGCGAGCGCCGCCGGCACCCTGGGCCGGGACATCGGCGGCGACTGGTACGACCTGATCCCGCTGCCCGGCGGCCGGGTCGGCGCGGTCATCGGCGACGTCCAGGGCCACGACACGCACGCGGCGGCCGTCATGGGCCAGCTGCGCATCGTGCTGCGCGCCTACGCCGCCGAGGGCCACGCCCCGGCCACCGTGATGGCCCGCGCCTCCGTCTTCCTCGACGAACTCGACACCGACCGCTTCGCCACCTGCCTGTACGCCGAGGCCGACCTGTCCACCGGGGTCGTCCAGGTGGTCCGCGCCGGGCACATCGACCCGCTGGTCCGCGGCGCCGACGGCGGGTGCCGCCGGGTGCCCGTGGAGGGCGGGCTGCCGCTCGGCCTGTCCGCCGAGTTCGAGAGCCTGGAGTACCCGGTGTCCACCCTGGAGCTGGACCCGGGCGAGACGCTGCTGCTGTGCACCGACGGACTGGTCGAACAGCCCGGCACCGACCTCGGTGACGGGATGCGGGCCCTGACCGCGCAGGTCGCCGACGGTCCGGAGGACGTGCGGGACCTCGCCGACCGGCTGATCGAGCTGGCCGAGGAGCGCGGCGGCGACGACGACGTGGCGCTGCTCCTGCTGCGCCGCCGCAGGCAGGACAGCACGCAGGCCGTCGGCCGCCTCCAGCAGCACGTGGCCTCCGGCGACCCCGAGGCGCTGCGCCTGGCCCGGCACATGATCCGCGCCGCCGTCCGCACCTGGGGCGCGGGGGACCGCGCCGACGAGATCGAACTGGTCGCCGACGAGCTGATCACCAACGCGCTCATGCACACCGAGGGCTCGGCGATCGTCACCCTCCGGGTCCTCGGCGGCAGCGAGCGCCGGCTGCGCGTCGAGGTCGAGGACTCCTCCAGCGCCCTGCCGCGCCGCCGCGAGGCGGGCGAGAACGGGGTGTCCGGGCGGGGGCTGCTGCTGGTCGACCTGATGACCGACGCGTGGGGCGTGGAGGCGCGCGGCGGCGGCAAGGCCGTGTGGTGCGAGTTCCGGATGCCCGGGCAGCCCGCCGGGAGCTGACCCCCTGGGCCCCGGGTGGCACCCTGGACGCATGCCCGAACTGCCCGAGGTGGAAGCGCTCAGGGAATTCCTCACCGAGCACCTGGTCGGCCACGAGGTCATCCGCGTGCTGCCGGTCGCCATCAGTGTCCTGAAGACGTACGACCCTCCCGCCACCGCCTTCGAGGGCAGCGAGGTCGTCGCCGTGCACCGGCACGGCAAGTTCCTGGACATCGAGGGCGACGGCGGCCTGCGCCTCGTCACCCATCTGGCCCGTGCGGGCTGGCTCCAGTGGAAGGACCGGCTGCCGGACGGCCTGCCCCGGCCCGGGAAGGGCCCGCTGGCGCTGCGGGCGGCCCTGGAGACCGGCGCGGGCTTCGACCTCACCGAGGCCGGCACCCAGAAGAAGCTGGCCGTGTACGTCGTCCGCGACCCGATGGAGGTCCCCGGCATCGCCCGGCTCGGACCCGATCCGCTCGCCGCCGACTTCGACGAGGCCCGGTTCGCCGCGCTGCTCAGGGGCGAGCGGCGGCAGCTCAAGGGCGCACTGCGCGACCAGAGCCTGATCGCCGGGGTGGGCAACGCCTACAGCGACGAGATCCTGCACGCGGCGAGGATGTCCCCGTTCAAACTGGCCGCGTCCCTCACGCCCGAGGAGACGCACGGCCTGTACGAGGCACTGCGCGGCACCCTCACCGAGGCGGTGGAGCGCTCCCACGGCCTGGCGGCGGGCCGGCTCAAGGCGGAGAAGAAGAGCGGGCTGCGCGTGCACGGCCGGACCGGCGAGCCCTGCCCGGTGTGCGGTGACACCGTCCGCGAGGTCTCCTTCAGCGACTCCTCGCTCCAGTACTGCCCGACCTGCCAGACCGGCGGCAAGCCGCTCGCGGACCGCCGGATGTCCCGGCTGCTCAGGTGAGGGACGGTCATTTGGGATCGACGGTCACGAGACGCTGTCCGTCGGCGCTGCGCACCTCGTAGTGGTCGATCTCGTCGGGATGCATCGAGGAGCCGCCCGACATGGTGCTCGTCCGGTCGTCGTGGTCCCGTTCGGCCCAGGTGGTGACGATCTGCTCGGAGCCGTCGTTGCCGACGGCGATCAGCCGGCAGGAGCGCGGCCCGGCGGCGTCCTTCACCTTCAGCTCGACCACGGTGCCGGAGTCCGTGTCCGCCTCCTTCACCTGCGCCCACACGCCCGACTGGGCGTCGGTGGTCGCGGCGACCTGCACGGTGGGCACGGTCTCGTGACCGGCGTACGCCATGATGCCGGGGCCCGCGACCGCGAACACCACGGACGCGGCGAGGCCGTACAGCAGCCTGCGGCGCTTGGCGCGGTGCCGGGTGGCGACCTCGGCGAGCAGCCTGTCCAGCAGCCGGGGACCCGGCTGGGCCATGGGGTGCACGAAGCGCGGCGTGGCCCTGCGGTACAGCATCAGCTGCCGCGCCGCGGGGCCGAACTCTGTCACGTGTGCCGCGCAGCGAGGGCACTCCATGAGGTGGTCCTCGAAGCGGAAGGCCTCCGCCTCGTCCAGCACGCCGAGCGCGTACGCGCCGACGTCGCGATGCCTTTCCAGGGACCTCATGCCGAATCCTCGTGCCGAAGGGTGGGGGTGGTGTTACTCGTTGCTCCTTGCTCCCACCCGTACGCAGTCGGCAGAGGATTCACTCAAGGCACGTACAGAATCGTAATCAACGGATTCGGAGCGGCCCCGCCCGCGGATTGGTCCTGAATCAAAAAAGATGGATGGCGAGGTGTCCGAGGGGCAGTCCGAGCCGCCAGGCGGCCGTCCACACCTTCGGTCCGTCGTCCTCGCCGAAGACCGAACCACCGCCCGGCACCGCGTCCAGGTCGGGCGCGAGCAGCTCGGTCTCCTCCAGCCAGCGCCACGCGGCCACGGCCAGGTCCAGGTCCGGCGAGGGACCGCCCGACGCGACCGCCTCGGCCGCCACCCCGGCCATACGTTCCCTCACCCAGTCCTGCCACGGCTGGTCGTACGCCGTGAGCGAAAGCCAGGTCTCCAACTGGGACACGACCCGGATGCCCGACAGTTCGCCGTCCGTGTCGGAGAGGAAGATGGTCAGCGCCAGCGCGTCACGGCCGGCCCGGAACTCGAAGGACGTCGGTGGCATGAGATCGCCGGTGCGCAGCAACTCGTCGGCGATGTACTCGGCGTACAACCAGGCCATCGGGACCGCCAGTTCCCCGCTCCCGGCCCCGCCCGTGCTCTCTTGACCTCTGTGCAGCATCCCGTCCTGCCTTCCTCCGGTGCGCGCGTGGCCCCGACCCCGGGTCCGTCCCTCTCCCAGTGCGGAACACGGATGAAGACAGCTGATTGCTCAAACAGGGTCCTCAGCAAGGCGCTTTACCGAGGTTTGACCTGGCTTACGGTTTCATCCCAGGTCGGGTGCATAACCGGGAAGGACCCGGCGCAGGGCACGCAGCGCGTAGTACGCCCGCGATTTCACGGTACCGGGAGGAATCCCGAGCGTCCGCGCGGCCTCGGCAACACTCGCCCCTTGGAAATACACCAGCACCAGGACGTCACGGTGTTCCGGGGTGAGAGTCTTCACAGCCTCCCGGACGTCCAGGGCCGCGGCGGCGCGTTCGGCGTGGTCGCCGACGGCCCGGGTGTTCTCCAGGACCGCGTCGTGCACCTCGGGCGGGCGGGCCTGCCGGGCCCGGCGCGCGTCGATGGCGAGCCGCCGGCCCACGGTCAGCAGCCACGGCAGCACGGAGTCGAACTCGTCGGCGCGCAGCGCCTCGGGGTGCTGCCAGGCGCGGACGAGGGTCTCCTGCACGAGGTCCTCGGCGCGCTGCCGGTCCCCGTCGCTGAGCCGCAGCAGCAGCGCGAAGAGGGGGCGGCCGTGCTCGCGCTGGAGTGCGGCGAGCTCGTGCTCGGCGGTCGTCGTCCCGTCGCGAAGCCCGTCGCGACGCCCGTGGGGAAGGGTGGTTCCGGCCGTCATGGCCGTATGGCATCGCAGGGCCGGGCGCCGGGACAGGGGGCGCACAGGGATCTGCGACGGACGGTCGATCGCGTCGGCGAACGGTGCGACGAACGGTCCGTCCTGCCCCGTACCCGACCCGGATGGGTCAATCGGGGCGCCTGAGTTGTTTGGGGTCCCGCCCACCTTCGTACCCATTGATCTGTAAATAGGACGAGCCTTGCGACTCTGGGGTGCTCCTGATGATCAATCGCAGACGCCAGGCGGCCCTGGCCCTGACCGCCCTCCTCGCCACCGCGGCCGCCTGCACGAACCACGAACGGCAGGAGCGTGCGGCGCCGTCCGGCCGGCCGGCGCCCAGCGCTGCCGCCGCCGGGGCCTTCACGCTCGTCGCCTCCGGTGACGTCATGCCGCAGAAGTCCGCCGTCGACCACGCGAACTTCGACGCGGGCGGCAGCGGCTACGACTTCCGTCCGATGTTCTCCGGCGTCGAACCCGTCGTCTCCCGGGCCGATCTGGCGCTCTGTCACCTGGCGACGGTCACCGGAGCCGACGGCGCTCCCGGCGGCCTCACCTCCCCGGCGCAACTCCTCCAGGGCCTCGCCGCCGCCGGGTACGACGGCTGCTCCACCGCCTCCGACCGGTCCCTCGACGACGGCGCCGCCGGCATCCGGCGCACCCTCGACGCCATGGACGGGGCGGGCCTGCGGCACGCCGGCACCGCCCGCACCGAGACCGAGGCCGGCACCCTCACCCTGCTGAAGGCGGGCGGCGCCCGGGTCGCCCAGCTCTCCTACACCTACGACGTCAACGGCAACGAGCTGCCGCCCGGGCAGCCCTGGGCCGTCGGCCTCCTCGACGAGAACCGCATCCTCGCCGACGCCCGCGCCGCCCGGCGGGCCGGCGCCGACGTGGTCGTGGTCTCCGTGCACTGGGGCACCGAGGGCCAGGACGCCCCCGACGAACAGCAGCTCACCCTCGCCAGACGGCTCACCGCGTCGCAGACCGGCGGCCGTCCCGACATCGACCTGATCCTCGGCACCCACGCCCACATCCCGCAGGCCTACGAGAAGGTCAACGGCACCTGGGTCGCCTACAGCCTCGGCGACCAGCTCGCCGGCGAGCTCAACAACAGCCAGGGCCGGCAGGACCCGCGCGGCAACGAGTCCACCATCGCCCGCTTCACCTTCGCCCCGCCCACCCGGCCGGGCGGCCGCTGGGAGGTGACCCGGGCGGAGTTCATCCCGCAGCTGTACGACCTCGACGCCGGCCGGGTCGTCGACCTCAACGCGGCCATCGGCAAGGGCGCCGACTACACCGCCGCCCGGGACGCCATCCGGGACGTCGTGCTCAGCCGGGGGGCCGCCAAGGACGGGCTCGTCATGGGGGAGTAGCGGCGCTAAGCGGCCCCGGTCACTCCACGTCGACGTGGTCGAAGGTGACCAGCAGCTGCTTCAGCACGCGGACGCACGCGGTGATCTCGGCGTCGGTCAGATCACCCCCGACCTGCCGGTTCAGGGCGTGCTCACGGGCGAGGACCGCGGTGATGGTCGCCCGGCCCTCCTCCGTGAGCCGGATCAGTGAGGAGCGCTGGTGCGCCGGGTTGGGCGTGGCCTCGGCCCAGCCGCGCGCCACCGCGTCGTTCACCATGCGCTGCACGAACTGCCGGCTCAGCGCCATGATCCGGCCCATCTGGGGCACCGTCATGGGCTCGTACCGGCGCAGCAGGTCCAGCACCGAGCGCACGCCGACGGAGGCGCCCTCGATCCCCTCGCCCTGTTCGAGCTTGCGGAAGGCGCGCCGGTACAGCGGGCCGATCAGGTCGAACACCTCGGTGATGCGCTCGCCCAGCTCGTCGGGGGCGAGGGGGCCGCCGGGGGTGGGGGGCTCGTCGATGTCGTTCACCCGGCCATCATGCACCCCGCCCGACATGACAACCAGGTTGTCAAAACTCCCCGCAGATGACACCTTGGTTGTCATGAATGGTGCTGCGGACGTCCGCTTCTTCCCGTCCTCCGACGGCGACCTCGCCTACCTCGACACCGGTTCCGGCGACCCCGTGGTCCTGCTCCACGCCGGATACGTCGACCACCGCTTCTGGCACCGGCAGATCCCGGCGCTCGCCGCCGAGTACCGGGTGATCGCCCCGGACGTGCGCGGCCACGGCTTCTCCGCCAACGCGAGCAGGCCGTTCCGCTGGGCCGACGACCTCGCGGAACTCCTGCGGCACCTCGACGCGGGGCCCGCCGTGCTCGTCGGCGTCTCGATGGGCGGGGTGATCGCCACCGACACCGTGCTGGAACACCCGGAACTGGTCCGCGCGGTCGTCACCTGCGGCGCCGCCACCGGCGACTTCCGGTACACGGACCCCTGGCACACGGAACTCCAGGCCGAGTACGTCCGCACCCTGGGCGCCGGCGACGTCGAGGGCTGGCTCGACGCGTTCGTGAAGGTCGTCCCCGGCGAGCACCGCACCCTCGACGCGATCGACCCCGAGATCCCGCGTCTGCTGCGGGAGCTGGCCCTGCACTCCATCTCCAAGCACACACCGGACGAGCCGGACCGGCTCGTGCCCGTCAGCGGATCCTGGGCCCGGCTGCCGAAGATCGACGTCCCGGTGCTCGCCGTCAACGGCGGCCTGGAACCGGCCGGCCTGCTCGCCGCCGCCGAACGTCTGGCCCGCGAGGTGCCCGACGGCCGCGCCGAGATCATCGAGGGCACGGACCACTACCCGAACCTGGAGAAGCCGCGGGAGTTCAACGCCCTCCTGCTCGACTTCCTCCGCGCGCTCTAACGCCCCGCCAGCCGGGACCTCTTGTACGAGTAGCCGAAGTAGACCACGCACCCGACCACGAACCAGACCGCGAACCGCACCCAGGTCTCCCACTTCAGGAACGTGATCAGCCAGAGCGAGAAGACGACACCCAGGGCCGGCACGAACGGCATCCCCGGGGTGCGGAAGCCGCGCGGCAGGTCGGGCTGCCGGTAGCGCAGCACGATCACCGCCACGCACACCACCACGAACGCCAGCAGGATGCCGATGTTGGTGAGCTCGGCCGCCTCGCCGATCGGCACGAACCCGGCGAGCAGGGCGGAGGCCACCCCGACGATCCAGGTCACCCGGGTCGGCACGTGCCGCGTCGGGTGCGTCTTCGCGAACCAGGCGGGCAGCAGCCCGTCCCGGGACATCGAGAACCAGACCCGGGTGACGCCCAGCATGAACGTGAACATCACCGTGAGGATGCCGATGATCGCGCCCACCGCGATCACGTCCGCGAGTCCGCTCAGCCCGACCGACTTGAACGCCGTGGAGAAGCCGCTCTCCGGGTCGATGTCCTTGTAGTTCTGCATGCCCGTCAGGACCAGGCAGGCCGCCACGTACAGCACCATCGAGATCGCCAGCGAGTAGATGATCGCCTTCGGCATGTGCCGCTGCGCGTCCTTGGACTCCTCGGCCGCCGTCGACATCGCGTCGTACCCGAACACCGCGAAGAACACGGTGGCCGCGCCCGTGAAAGCGCCGCTGACGCCGAACGGGAAGAACGGGTGGTAGTTGTCCGTGTTGATGTGGAACACGCCGACGCCGATCACCAGCAGCACCACCAGCACCTTCAGCACGACCACGAAGGTCTCGAACCGGGCCGCGCTGCGGATGCCGAGGTTGAGCAGGTAGGCGATCAGGAGACAGAGCACCGCGGCGAACAGGTCGACGCGGTGCCCGGCGCCGGTGCCGGGAGCGCCGAGCATCCAGTGCGGCAGGCTCGCGCCCATCTCCTCGACCAGGAAACCGAAGTACCCGGAAATGCCGATCGCGACCACCGCCACGATCGCCGTGTACTCCAGGAGCAGGTCCCAGCCGATGAACCAGCCCGCGAACTCGCCGAGCACCGCGTAGCCGTACGTGTAGGCCGACCCCGCCTTCGGGATCAGCCCGGCGAACTCCGCGTACGACAGCGCCGCGCAGGCGCTCGCCACACCGGCGATCAGGAACGAGACCAGGACCGCGGGTCCAGCAGTCTCGTTGGCCACCGTGCCGGCCAGGGTGAAGATGCCCGCGCCGATGATGCCGCCGACGCCGATCGCGGTCAGCTGCACCAGCCCGAGCGATCTGTCCAGCCGGGGGCCCTCGGTGACCTCGGTCTCCTCGATGTGCTCGATGGGTTTGCGACGGAGAATTCCTTCACCCATACGGAGCTTGGCCATGTGCCTCACCTCTTCGCCGATCGCGAACGGCTGCCGGCGGATCATGATGGCCCAGGGGCGTCACGGACGGAAGACGCCACGCACGGTCTCGGCCCAGCCGGGCACCCAGGTCCCGGTCACGGGCCGGGGCGGCCGGGCGTCCGTGAGATGGGCGCGCAGGGCGACCAGCCCCGGGTGCGGGTTGGCGGTCGTCCACACCAGGGAGTGCGGGTAGAGGGGGGTCGGGCCGGCCAGTGGGATCCGGCGCAGTCCGTGGCCCTCCGGCCAGGTCAGCCCGGTGCGCTCGCTCACCAGGGTGGCCACGGTGCCGGAGCTTGCCAGCGCCTCCTGGAGGGCCCCGGAGAAGTTCGGGCCCGAGGCATCGATGGTGAGACCGAACTCGGCGGCGAGGGAGGCGTAGTAGGCGGCCCACTCGGTGCCGTCCACGATGCCCGGCATCCAGATCCGGTGCCCGGCCAGCTCCCGGGGCGTGACCGAGTCCCGGCCGGCCAGGGCGTGCCCGGGGCCGGTGAGCAGCTGCACCGGCTCGTCGTACACCCGGACGGCCTCGACGCCCCTCGGCAGCGGCCGGCCCGGCATCGCGACGGCCCGGAAGGACGCGTCCACCGCACCCGAGCGCAGCGCGGTCAGCGCCGAGTCCACGTCGAAGAGGGTGACCCACGTCCAGCGCGGTCCCGGGGTGCGCCTCGTGGAAGCCGCGCAGCAGCGCCGCGGGGGCCAGCCGGGCGCCGATCACATCCACCCGCAGCGCGCGCCGGCCGGGCCGTACCGACGCCGCCGCCCGGTCCGCGGCCAGCAGCAGCTCGCGGGCGTGCGGCAGGAAGGTACGGCCGTCCACGGTCAGGCCGGCTCCCCGGGCGGTCCGGGTGAACAGCCGAACGCCCAGCTCCCGCTCCAGGGCGGCGACCCGCTTGGACACGGCCTGCTGGGTGACCTCCAGCACCGCCGCGGCCTCCTGGAACTGCCCCGAGTCGGCCACCGCGACGAACGTGCGCACTGCTGTGAGGTCCACCCCGCCACCGTACAACCGCTGGTTGTGGCAGCCGGTCCGCCGGTTGTTTGATTCCGCGGCCACCTGCGCGTTTTCATGTCCCGGGTCAACGGGAGGTTGTGCATGGGACTGCGGTTCGGGTGGCTGTGGGCCGCCTACGCGGTGAGCGCGTTCGGCACCTATCTGGCCTTCGACGCGTTCTCGGTGATCGCCGTCGTCGCGCTGCACGCCGGCCCCGCCCAGGTGGCGCTGCTCGCCGCGAGCGGGCCGGCCGTGGGCGCGGTCGCGGCGGTGCCGCTCGGGCCCTGGGTGGAGTTCCGGCAGAAGCGGCCGGTGATGATGGCCATGGACCTGGTCAGGTTCGGCGCCCTGCTGACCGTCCCCGCCGCCTACGCGCTCGGTGGCCTCGGACTCGGCCAGATGCTGCTCGTGTCCGTCGTCGTGGCCGCCGCCGACATCACCTTCGGCGCCGCCTCCGGAGCCTTCCTGAAAGGGCTGGTCCCCGCCGGCCGGCTGCTCACCGCGAACGCCCGGTTCGAGTCCACGAACTGGACCGCGCTGGTCCTCGGACCGCCCCTCGGCGGCGCCGCGATCGGCCTGTTCGGACCCGTCACCACGGTCACGGCGAACGCGGTCAGCTTCCTGCTGTCGGCGCTCGGCATCCGCGCCGTCGGCGGCGGCGAGCCCCGCCCCGCGCCGCGCGGGACGGACCGGCTGCGCGCCGCCGACCTGGCGGAGGGCTGGCGGCACATCCTCGCCAGCCCGGCCCTGCGGCCCCTCTTCCTCAACAACCTCGCCGCCAACGCCCTGATCATGGTCGCCGCCCCGCCGCTGGCCGTCCTCATGCTCGGCCGGCTCGGCTTCACCCCGTGGCAGTACGGCCTCGCCTTCGCCGTGCCCTGCCTCGGCGGTCTCCTCGGCGCCCGGCTGGCCCGCCCGCTGGTCGCCCGGTACGGGCAGTGGCGGGTGCTGCGCGCCGCGAGCGTCCTGCGCGCCGTCTGGCCCCTCGGGCTGGCCTTCGTCGGACCCGGGCTGCCCGGACTGCTCCTCGTGATGGCCCTGGAGCTCGGGGTGATCACCTGCTCGGCCGTCTACAGCCCGGTGTACGCCACCCGCCGGCTGGAGCACACCCCGGACGACCGGGTCGCCCGCACCCTGTCCGCCTGGTCGATCACCGGCAAGGCCACCACGGCCGCCCTGACCGCCCTGTGGGGCCTGCTGGCGAGCCTCACCGGCCCGCGCACCGCGATCGCCCTCGCCGGGATCCTGCTCCTGGCGACCCCGCTGCCGCTGCTGCGGCGGACGGCTACGGCACCACCGTCACCGGCCACCGTCCCGCCTTCACCAGACGGATCGCCACAGAACCGATGAACCGGTGCCCGGCCTGCTCGGAGGCCCCCACCACGACCGCGTCCGCCTTCAGTTCGTCCGCCGCCTTCACCATCCCGTTGTAGGCGTCGCCGCGGAACGTGTGGAACTCCCAGCGCACCTCGAATATCCCCTTGACCCGTTCGGCCGCGTCCCTGATCTGCCGGACCAGGTCCTCCGCGATCTCGTCGGTGGTCTCCGCCACCGGCGCCCCGAGCACCGCCCCCGCCGCGAGCACCGGCTGCACGTACACCACGGCCAGCAACGCGCGCTGCCGCCGGGCCAGACCGCCGGCATAGGAGAGTGCGCGCAGCGAGGAGTCGGAGCCGTCCACCCCGACCACGATGACCTTGGGGCCGTCCGTGCCCCGCTCGAACCGGTGTTGTTCCGCCACGAGCCAGAGGCTATCGGAATCCGCAGGTCCGGTGGGGGTCCGGGGCCGCTCGACGGGCGCGCCGGGCGCGCCCTTCCTAGAGTCGGAACATGGGTGCCGCCGTGGCGCCCGCCACGGGCAGGGCCCCGGCGGGCCCGACACGCCCGCCCGGCGGCGGGCGAACGACCTGGGTGCCGGAGGCCTTCGGGACCTTCTTCGGAGCCCTCGCCCTGCTGTGCGCCCTGCTCTCCTTCCTCGCCCCGCTGCGGGTACTGCTGCGGCCCGTCGTGCACTTCCTCAACGCCGTCGTGGTGCCGGTCAGCCCCAACCTCGCCTACGCCGTCTTCCTGTTCCTGCTCGCCGGCGCCACCGCCGCCCGCAAGAAGGTCGCCTGGTGGCTGGTGGTGGTCTACCTCGGCCTGCTGGTGCTGGCCGACATCCTGACGGTCGCCCTCGGCTTCGACTGGTACTCGTTCAGCTCACTGCTGGTGTGCGGGCTCGCCCTGGCCCTGCTGATCGTGGCCAGGGGCGAGTTCTACGCCGCCTCCCGCCGGGCCGCGGTGCGCCACGCCCTCGCCGTCCTCCTCGTCGGCCTGCTGCTGGCGATCCTGGCCGGCTGGGGGCTGGTCTCGCTCTTCCCCGGCTCGCTCCCGCACGGCCAGCACCTCGCCTACGCCGCCGACCGGGTCTGCGGCGGCCTGGTCTCCGGCTACAGCTACGGCGGCCGGCCGCCCCGCTTCGTCGCCTTCCTGCTGGGCCTCTTCGGCGCCCTGGCCCTGCTCGACGCCGCCGCCACCCTGTTCCGTTCACAGCGCCTGGAAGCGGCCCTGCACGGCGACGAGGAGACCCGCATCCGCGCCCTCCTCAAGGACTACGGCGACCGGGACTCCCTCGGCTACTTCGCCACCCGCCGCGACAAGGCCGTGGTCTTCTCACCGAGCGGCAAGGCCGCCGTCACCCACCGCGTCGAGGCCGGTGTCTGCCTGGCCAGCGGCGACCCCGTCGGCGACCCGGAGGCCTGGCCGCACGCCATCGCCGCCTGGCAGGACATGGCCCGCCGGCACGCCTGGGTGCCCGCGGTGATGGGCGCCTCCGAGGACGGCGCCAAGGCCTACGTCCGCGCCGGACTCGGCGCCCTGCAACTCGGCGACGAGGCGATCCTGCACGTCGCCGGCTTCGACCTGGGCGGCCGGGAGATGCGGGTCACCCGGCAGGCCGTCAACCGCGTCCGGCGGGCCGGCGCCACCACCCGGGTCCGCCGCCACGCCACGCTCACCGAGAGCGAGATGGAGGAGGTCGTCGACAAGGCCGACGCCTGGCGCGACACCGAGACCGAGCGCGGCTTCTCGATGGCCCTGGACCGGCTCGGCGACCCCGCCGACGGCGACTGCCTGCTCGTCGAGGCGCTCGCCGAGGACGGCCGGCTGCTCGCCCTGCTCTCCTTCGTGCCCTGGGGCGGCGACGGCATCTCCCTTGACCTGATGCGCAGGGACCGCGCCGCACCCAACGGCGTCATGGAGTTCATGGTCGCCGACCTGTGCGCCGCCGCCCCCAAACTGGGCGTCCGCCGCATCTCGCTGAACTTCGCCGTCTTCCGCTCGGTGTTCGAGGAGGGCGCCCGCATCGGTGCCGGACCGGTGCTGCGGCTGTGGCGCCGGCTGCTGCTGTTCTTCTCCCGCTGGTGGCAACTGGAGGCCCTGTACCGCTCCAACGCCAAGTACCGCCCCGAGTGGTACCCGCGCTTCCTCTGTTACGCCGACGCCGGCTCCCTCGCCCGGATCGGCCTCGCCTCCGCGATCGCCGAGGGCTTCGTCTCCGTACCGTCCCTGCGCAAACTCTGGGGAAAGGGGCACCCGAAGGCCGGACCGCGTCCCGTCGAGGGGCCGCGGTCCGCGCCGGTGCCAGGTCTCGACGGAGGGGACGAGGCCGGGCCCGGCGCCCCGGACACCGGCCTGCCGGACCAGTTCCGGGTCCGCCGCCGCAAGCTGGAGCGGCTGCGGGCGGCCGGCACCGACCCCTACCCGGTGGCGGACGGCCGGCCGGTCCGGGCCGTCGCCGGGATCCAGGACGGCGAGACGGCCACCGTCGCCGGACGGGTCATGCTGGTCCGCGACTTCGGCGGCATCCTCTTCGCGGTCCTGCGCGACTGGTCGGGCGACCGTCAGCTCGCCCTCACCCGTGACACGTCCGGCCCGGCCCTCGACCGGTTCAGGACCGACACCGACCTCGGCGACCAGATCACCGCCACCGGCCGGGCCGGCCGCAGCGACCGGGGCGAACCGACCCTCTTCGTCACCGACTGGCAGCTCACCGCCAAGTGCCTGCGCCCGCTGCCCGACAAGTACCGGGGCCTCGCCGACCCCGAGGCCAAGGTCCGCCGCCGCTACCTCGACCTCGCCACCAGCCCGGCCGCCCGGGACGTGGTCCGCGCCCGCTCCACCGCCCTTCAGGCCGTGCGCCAGGGCCTCCTCGACCGGGGCTACCTGGAGGTCGAGACCCCGATGCTCCAGCAGATCCACGGCGGCGCCAACGCCCGCCCCTTCACCACCCACATCAACGCCTACGACCTCGACCTGCACCTGCGCATCGCCCCCGAGCTGTACCTGAAACGGCTCTGCGTCGGCGGCCTGGAGAAGGTCTTCGAACTCGGCCGCACCTTCCGCAACGAGGGCGTCTCGCACAAGCACAACCCCGAGTTCACCATGCTGGAGGCCTACCAGGCGTACGCCGACTACGACGTGATGCTCGACCTCGCCCGCGAACTCGTCCAGGGCGCCGCGACCGCCGTCTTCGGCGCCCCGGTGGCCCGCAGGGACGGGCAGGAGTACGACATCTCGGGCAGCTGGCCGGTCAGGACCGTGTACGGGGCGCTCTCGGAGGCACTGGGGGAGGAGATCGGACCGGGCACCGAACTGCTGCGGCTGCACCGGCACTGCGACCGCGCCGGGGTGCCGTACACCGCCGACGACGGGCCCGCCGACGTCGTGCTGGAGATGTACGAGCGGCTGGTCGAGGAACGCACCGAACTGCCCACCTTCTACAAGGACTTCCCGACCGGCGTCGCCCCGCTCACCCGGCAGCACCGCACCGACCCGCGGCTCGCCGAACGCTGGGACCTGGTCGCCTTCGGCACCGAACTCGGCACCGCCTACTCCGAACTGACCGACCCGCTCGAACAGCGCCGCCGGCTCACCGCCCAGTCGCTGCTCGCGGCCGGCGGGGACCCCGAGGCGATGGAACTCGACGAGGACTTCCTCGACGCCCTCGAATTCGCGATGCCCCCCACCGGCGGGCTCGGCATCGGCATGGACCGGCTGGTCATGTTCCTCACCGGCCTGACGATCCGGGAGACGCTGCCCTTCCCGCTGGTCCGCCGCCGCTGACGGCCACTCCGCCCGAGGTTCCCGCCCGGGGGCCCGCCCCCCGCGCCTCCTTGACCGTTTCTTTTCGAAACCTCTCTCCGCTGGTCCGTGCGGGTGTTTTCGCGCCGCCGCACCGGTGTCGAAGCGGTGCCCCGGAGCCCTGCCGGGCGACTGATGAGTCATGCAGAAGGATCAGTTGTTCACCCGGCGCCGGCTGCTGCTGGCCGGCGCCGCCGCCGTGGGGGCCGCGGGCACCGCCGGGATCGTCGTGGCCGGCAGCGGCGAGGAGGCGGCTCCCGCGGCCGCCCCGGCCGCCGGGCCCGCGGCCCGCCAGGAGCTCAAGGCCTCCGCCTTCCGGCTCCAGCCGCTCACCGGATACGGCGCGCCCCGCACCAGGCCGCGCAAGCTCAAGGTCCGCAAGGAGCCCATCCTGAAGATCTCCGAAAGCGGCCGGCAGATGATGCTGACGTTCGACGACGGCCCCAACCCGAACTACACCCCGCACATCCTGGACACCCTCGCCAAGTACGACGTGCGGGCGATGTTCTTCCTGTGCGGTGAGTGCGTCGTGGAGAACCGGGAACTGGTGGCACGGATGGCCGAGGAGGGGCATGTCGTGGGCAACCACACCTGGACACATCCGCTGCTCACCACCCTGGACCGCAGCGAGATCCGGGACGAGATGGAGAGCACGAGCGACGCCATCGAGGACACCTACGGCGAACGCCCGCAGTGGTTCCGCGCGCCCTACGGCGCCTGGAACAAGGCGGCCTTCCAGCTCGGCGCCAAGATGGGCATGGAGCCGATGGCCTGGACCGTCGACAGCACCGACTGGACGACCCCGGGCACCCGGACCATCGTCGACATCGTGGAGAGCGGCGCCGCCCCCGGTGTCGTGGTGCTCTCCCACGACGCCGGGGGCGACCGCTCGCAGAGCGTCAGCGCCCTGCGCCAGTACCTGCCCTACCTGCTGGACAACGGCTACCGCCTGACCGTGCCGCGCCGGCGTACCTGACCGCGCCCTCGCCCGCCCGGTCGCGCGGCCTCAGTGGACCTCGACCAGGCGGGCGAAGACCACCACGTTCCCGTCGTAGCCGTTCTGCTTGGAGAAGCCGCCGCCGCAGGTGATGACCCGCAACTCCGGTGTGCCCTTGGAGCCGTAGACCCGGTCGCCGGGGAAGCCGGACTTCGCGAAGACCTCGATGCCGTAGATCTCGAACACGGCGGTGCTGCCGTCGACACGGTCGACCTCGATGCGGTTCCCCTTCTTCAGCGAACCGAGACCGTAGAAGACCGCCGGGCCCTTGGTGTTGTCGACATGGCCGACGATGACGGACGTGCCCTTCTCCCCGGGTGAGACACCCCCGGTGAACCAGCCGGCCAGGTTCGGGTCGTCCGGCGGCGGGGCCGCGACCCACCCGTCCGTGTCCAGACCGACCGCCATCACCGGCGCGTCGACCCGGATCGCGGGGATACGGACCCGGTTCGCCGCCGAGAACGGCAGCGCCGCGGGTGCTGTGGCGAAGGTGCCCGGGATCGTGGTACGGCTGTCCGGGGCGGCGGCGGAGGCCGGCTGCGGCGGACCGACGTCGAACTCTCCGGAGCCGTTTCGAATGAGTGCCAGGCCGGTCAGCAGAACCAGCGCTATCACGCCCCAGGGGGCACGCTTCCGCCGCCGTTCCTCCTCTTCGGCGAACTCGGAGAATCCGGACGCAGACATTCGCCATCCCCTTTCCACGCGGCCGCCGCCACGTCCGTGTCGCGCATGGGAAAACGCTAAGTCCCGCGCACGCGGGCGGCGACGGGGCGACGGGCGAACGGGTGGCCCGCCGCGGTCGCGGTGAGCCATCCGAGTTGCCGTTCCGAGGTTTTTTCTGACGGTCCGTGACCTGCGGCAATATCCGATTGTGCGCTTTTCCGTCGGCGTGTCCCCTCACCAGGACGGACCATTCTCGAAATGCGGGCGTGTTCCCGGCATCTGAGGGTCTGTTCGGGAGGTGCTTTCTCGCCGATCGACCGGGGACGGTTCCCGGGGCGCCTTCCGCGGAGGAAGAGATGCGAAACTCACGTGCGCTGGCGGTCGCGTGCACAGTGGTCGCCGTTCTCGGGGCCGCCGCCCCCATGGCCGTCGCGGACGGCATGGGCAACGGCGGCGGCCCCGCCAACACCCAGGCCCCGGTTGTCGGCGGAGCCGGCGTCAACCCGGGGGTAGGCGTCGCTCCCGGCACCGGTGTCGGTGGCGTCGGTGTCGCCCCCGGCGTCGGTGTCGCCCCCGGAGTCGCGGCGGTCCCGGGAATCGCGGTCCCCGCGGTCCCCGGGTTCGGCGTGGGCGGATTCAACGGGCGGGGTCGGGACGACTTCAACGGACGGGGTCGGGACGACTTCAACGGACGGGGTCGGGACGACTTCAACGGGCGAGGCCGGGACGACTTCAACGGGCGGGGCCGGGACCGCTTCGACTGCCGGGACGAGGAGCGATTCGAGGGCGGGCGCGGCGACGACGGACTCGGCGACGACTTCGGCGGCCCGGGCGACGACGGGCTGGAGAACGACTTCCGGTGCCGGGGCGGCGAGGGCGCCCGCGACATCGTCGCCCAGCCCAGGGCGATCGCGAGCGGCGCCCAGCTCACCGTCACCGTCAACGGCTGCCGCGAGGGCGTCATGAGTTCGCGGGCCTTCCGGACGACCCGGTTGTTCCCGTTCGGCGGGAACATGGCGCGCGGTGTCGCCACCATCGAACGGGGCACCCGCCCCGGCCCGTACAACCTCACGGTCCGCTGCGACAACCGGACCCTGACCAGGCCGAACGCGTTCACCGTGCTGGGCGGGGTGCGCGGCGGTCTCGGCGGCAGCGTCTCCAGCGGCGCCACCCAGGCCGACATGGCGATCGGCGGCGGGCTGGTGGGCGCGTCCGTGCTGGCCGGTTGCGGGTTCTGGCTGCGCCGCAAGCACGAGAAGCGGTTCTGACGCTCGCGGGCGGGCCCCTGCTCCGGTCTCCCAGGAGGCCGGGGCGCGGGTCCGCGCGGCCGCGGTGCGCCGGGCGCCGGGGGCGGGTCAGGCGCCGTCCTCGCCGGTGCGTGCGCGGGCGCGGCGGTACGCGGTGCCGACCGAGCCCGCCACGAGCGCCGCGCCGAGCCCGATCTGCTTCAGGTCGAACCCTTCGAGGCTGCCGCCCTCGCCGGCCCGCACACCCCGTGAGGGCGGCAGCGGCTGCGGGTTCAGCTCCTCGTCCCGGCCGGTGCCGCCGCCGTCGTCGGAGCGTCCGTCGGCACGACCGCCGGTGTCCTCGTCGGGACGACCGTCCGGCGTACGGCCGCCGGTCTCGCCGGCGGCGTGGCTGTCCGCGTGTCCGTCGGTCTGTCCGTCGGTTCGTCCGTCGGCGCGGCCGCCGGTCTGGTCGTCGGCTTGTCCGTCGCCGTGGCCGTCCGGGGCGCCGCCCGTGACGGCCAGTTCGGCCGACCCGCTGGTCCCGTCGCAGTCGAACGTCACCCGGTACGAGGACTGCGACCGCGCGTCCCGGCCCACGGTGGCCGTCCCCGAGTCCTGACCCGCCGGGATCCGGATCGTGTCGAACACGCTGGAGGCGACGGTCGCGATGCCGCGGCAACCGTCGTCGCGGTCGAGATGGAAGTTCACCCGCCCGCCCGCCGCCACGGTGGTCGGTGTGACCCGGAACCCGAAGGGCGCGGCGTCCCGGCCGCCGTCCCCGGACCCGTCGCCGCTGTCGTTCGCGAGGATGGCCGGAGCGGACAGGGCGAGGGCGCCGACGCCCAGCAGGGCGACGGAAGCGACGCGTATCGCGCGCATGATGGTTCCTCCGGTCCCCGGGGAGCGGCATGCGGACCTGTTCCGCCGGCGCCGGAAACGCGCCCCGGTGATCGGAACGCTAGGAACGTCCGCACACGCGCGCGAACGCAGTAGCGCGAACGGGGGAGGCCGGTCGGCCGTCCGGAGGACGTCGCTACGGCGACCGGGGGACACCGGCGGCGCGCCGCCGCTGCCCCCCGTGATCCGGCCTCGCGGGCCCTACCCCTTGATCCCCGGGAAGAGGTTCAGGAAGGGCTGTACCGACGCGGTGATGCCCCGGCTGTACGGTTCGTCGAAGTCCCAGATCAGGAACAGCATGAAGGCGATGGTCGCGGAGAACAGGCCGGCCAGGAGCAGCTCCCGCCTGGTACGCCGGATCTGCAGCGCGAAGACCATGCCGACGGTGATCACCGCCCCGGTCAGCAGTCCGCCCCAGACCACGTTCGGCATCGTCGCCCCGGTCGCGTCGGCCCGGGCGCTGCGGGCCTGGTCGAGCGCGGCCACCTGGTCCACCAGCGGCTGGTAGGCCTGCGCCTGGAAATCGGTCTTCGGCTGGTAGTCGGTGACGTCCTGACGGATCTGCGCGAGCAGGTCGGCACCGCGCGGGGTGAGACGACCGTGGTCGGTCATCTCCTTCCACTCCTTGCCGACGACCTGCCGGGCATAGGCGTCGACGTCCGCGCGGATGCGGTCGCGGGCATCGGGCGGATACACCCGCACCCGCTCATAGATCTCGTGCAACGCCTGTGCCTCCGACTGCACGTGGTCCTGGGCGGCGCTGCGGGCCTCCCACACGCCGGCCACGGCCAGGCCCAGCACGATCGCGTAGATGACGCCGATCCACATTGTCATGTACTCGATGACGTCCGGCGTCTCGGAGGGATCCTCGTCCTCCGACGCCCTCTTGTCCCGGACGAGGGTGATGACGACCACCACGGCGCAGGCCGCGAGGATCGCGAGGACGAGAACAAGCCAATCCGGCAACGGATTCCTCCAGGTATCGGTGACCGCTCGTCAGCGCGCGCGGAACGCGGCGACGGCGACGATCGCGGGTACGGCGATGAGCAGGACGTAGGTGACCGGAGAGTTCCGGTGCGGGGCCTTCGAGGCGGTCGCCTGGACGTGGTACGGCGGGTAGGCCACCGGCGTGGGTGACGGCCGCGGAGTGGGTTTCGGTGTCGGCGTGGGGGTTGGCCTGGGCCTGGGCTTCGGCGTGGGCGCCGGTGGCGGGACGAAGGCCGGGGCCGGCTTCGCTGCCGGGGCCCGCCGGGGCGGTGGTGGTGCCGGACGCGGCGGTGGTGGTGCGGGGCGCGGCGGCTCGGGCTTCGGTGTGGGTCTGGGTGCGGGGGTGGGCTTCGGCGGTGGTGGTGGCGGTGGTGGCGGTGTGGGTGTCGGGGTGGGTGGGGGGCAGGGCGGCGGTGGCGGCGCCGGGCACGGCGGGGGAGTGGGCCAGGAGTCTCCGACGCCGGCCACGGCGACGGCGTCGCCCGCGACGGCCACCGCGTGGACGCCGTCGGGGCCCGCCGAGGCGTAGGCGCAGGCGTCGGCCGAGGCCGTGCCGACCGGGCAGCCCACGAGGGTCCACGTCAAGGTCAGCAGGGCCAACACCCTTGAGGCGGGCGCACGTCGGATCGCTTCGGGTGCATGCACGACCGAGATCATGAGGTGTCGCGAGCCGTCGCACGCCGTAGTACCGGTGGATTGATCCGAACGGGGGACATGTGACGTAAACCGGTTTGAATCATGCCGGTCGGCAGATGGCTCGAAGCGTACGCCCGTGCGGAGCGCGTCCCGAGCGCACAGTGCTCGGAAAGAAATTTGTGCGCCGGTTGAACACTCCGGCCCCCCAGATCCGTACCTGGTGTCGTGCGGCGGCGCAGAGGCGCTGCAATATCCAGGCGATTATGGGGAGTTGACGATGAAGACCTCGTGGAGGAGCGCCTCTCTGGTGGCCACGGCCGCGGGGGTGATGGTGTTCGCGACGGCGTGCGGTCAGGACAATCCGACCACTCCGTCCTCGGCGGCCCAGAACGTCGGAGCCACGGCTCCGGCAGGCATCGGCAGCATCACCAGCCCCACCGCCTCGAGCGGCGCCGGCAACGGCTACGGCGCCGACGGCAGCCAGGCCTCCAGCTCCCCGGCCGCGGTGCAGCCCGCCGGCAAGCTGACCGTCGCCAGCAACCCCGACCTGGGCAATGTGCTGACCGACGGGAGCGGGCTCACCCTCTACCGGTTCGACGCCGACACCGCCAATCCCCCGAAGTCGAACTGCGACGGCGACTGCGCCACCGCCTGGCCGCCGGTGCCCGCCGACGACGCCACGGCCGGTGCGGGCATCGACAAGGCGCTGCTCGGCGAGGTCACCCGCACCGACGGCAGCAAGCAGCTGACCGTCGGCGGCTGGCCGGTGTACCGCTACGCCAAGGACGTCAACGCCGGTGACGTCAACGGCCAAGGCGTGGGCGGAAAGTGGTACGCGCTCGCCCCCGACGGCAAGAAGGCCACCCTGGCCTCCCTGCCCGGCCTGTCCGTCCGCAAGGACGCCAAGCTCGGTGACATCGTGGTCGACAAGAACGGCCACACCGTCTACCGCTTCATCAAGGACAAGGCGTGGCCCAAGGTCGTCTCGAACTGCACCGGGGCCTGCCTGGAGAAGTGGCCGGCCGTCGCGGAGGTCGCGTCGAGCGACACCAAGGGCATCGTGAAGAAGGGCCTGATGGGCTTCTCCCGGCCGGACAACGGCCAGAAGCAGCAGACGGTCAACTGCTGGCCGATCTACACCTTCTCCGGTGACGCGAAGGCCGGGGACACCAACGGTCAGGGCGTGGGCGGCACCTGGTACGCCGTCTCGCCCGAAGGAAAGCTGGTCGGCGCGCCGAGCAAGTAGGGATCACCTCCCCAGGGTTGATCGCCCCGCCCAGGTCCACATTCGCGCATCGCGGAAGGGAGGGCAGAGGCCAGCGAGAGTCCCGGACGACGAGACACAACGGCGCACGACCGCCCGCCCCCTCCACACCGCACGGAGGGGGCGGGCTCCTTCGCGTCCCGTCACGAACCACCCGCACCAGACCGAACGAACCGAACGCGCCCCAAACCCCGCACCTCGATTCCCAGGCAGTGACCAGGAACGGATGGTCAATTTCCGGTTCGGCTACCCCCGTTCGCAGGCGATCAGTAGCCTCAGCTCGAACACCGGATCGCCTGAGCCTTGGAGAGATACATGGAGCGTCCCGCCTGGGCCCCACGGAGCATCGACATCTCGGTGCCGAGCGTTTCGCGTATCTACGACTACTACCTGGGCGGTTCGCACAACTTCGAGGTCGACCGGGAGGCGGCCCGCAAGGCGATGACGCACATGCCCGGCCTGCCGAAGATCATGCAGGCCAACCGGGCCTTCATGCGCCGCGCCGTCCGGCACGCGGTGGCCGCCGGCATCGAGCAGTTCCTGGACATCGGCTCCGGCATCCCCACCTTCGGCAACGTCCACGAGGTGGCGCAGCAGGCGCACCCCGGCGCACGCGTGGTGTACGTCGACCACGACCCGGTGGCCGTCGCGCACAGCGAGGCCGTGCTGGAGGGCAACGAGCACGCGGACGTGGTCGCCGCCGACCTCCGCAAGCCGCAGGAGATCCTGTCGAGTCCTCAGGTGGAGCGTCTCATCGACCTGAATCAGCCAGTGGCATTGCTTCTCGTTGCCATACTGCACTTCGTGGAAGACGCGGACGACCCGTACGGGGCAGTGGCACAGCTGCGCGACGCACTCGCGCCCGGCAGCCTGCTTGTTCTCACGCATGCCTCGTACGAGGGAATCCCGCTGCCCGCGGAGCGGGCCGAGGGCGCGGTGGACGTATACAAGGACATTCGCAACCCGCTGATCATGCGCTCGCGCGACGAGATCGCGCGGTTCTTCGAGGGGTACGACATGGTGGAACCGGGACTGGTGCCGATGCCGCACTGGCGGCCGGAGTCGGCGCCGGAGGACGAGGATCCGTATGCCTTCTCCGGATTCGCCGGCGTGGGGATCGCCGCGTGATCGCGGAGCCGGACGGGCCGGAGGACAGACTGCGCCGGTTCGCGACGATCTGGAGCCGTACGGTCTTCCCGGTGACCTCGACGTCCCTGACCCGGCCGGAGTTCGAGGAGCAACTGCTGCCGCTGGCACGCCGGTTGAGCGAGATCTTGCGGGCGCACGGCTTCGACGCCGACGAGGCCAGGCAGGTGGGCGCCGCGCTGATCGACGCGCACTGCACCGATCCCGAGGCGCTCACCCGCACCCTCGACTGCGTCGACGCGTACCTGGTGCTGTACTGCGGCGAGGACGGTCCGCAGGACGAGCTGCGGATGCGTTCCTCGCGGATCCAGCACGCGATGGCCGCCGGGTTCGCCCAGGCGCTGCGCGAGCGCACGCTGGCCGAGCAGGAGGCCATCGCCCAGGCCGCGTTGCGCGCCCAGGGCGTGGTCGCGCAGGCGCTGCACGCGAGCGAGGCCCGGTTCCGCGCGGTCTTCGAGGGCGCGGCGATAGGGATCGGCATCGCCGACCTCGAAGGCAACGTCCTCCAGGTGAACGGCGCGCTGCTGCGCATGTTCGGCGGTTCCGAGCAGGCCCTGCGCAGCCGCAACGTCCTGGAGTGGGCGCACCCCGAGGACGCGCCGCAGACCTGGCGGCTCTACGAGGAGCTGGTGCGCGGCGAACGCGAGCACTACCACGTGGAGAAGGCGTTCAACCGCTCCGACGGCACGGTCCTGTGGACCAACCTGACGGTGTCCCTGCTGCGGGACGCGGACGGCGAGCCGCAGTACCAGCTGGCCCTCATGGAGGACACCACCGAGCGGCGGCTGCTCAACCTCCGGCTGCGCTACGAGGCCACCCACGACGCGCTCACGGGCCTGCCCAACCGCACACTGTTCTTCGAGCGCCTGGAGAAGGCCCTCGCCGCGGGTGAGGGACAGCGCTTCGGGCTGTGCTACCTCGACCTGGACGGCTTCAAGACCATCAACGACAGCCTCGGCCACTCGGCCGGCGACCGGCTCCTCGTGGAGGTCGCCGACCGGTTGCAGTCCTGCGCGACCGCGCCCGGCGAGATGGTCGCCCGGCTCGGCGGCGACGAGTTCGTGGCGCTGACCACCGGCGCCGCCACCCAGCGCGAGGTCGACGACCTGGCCGACCGGATCATGAACGCCCTGGTCACCCCGATCAGCATCGACGGCCGTGAACTCCTGGTGCGCGGCTCCATCGGCATCGTCGAGGGCCCGGCCGGCGAGCGCACCCCGGCCGAGGTGCTGCGCAGCGCCGACATCACGATGTACCGGGCCAAGTCGGCGGGCGGCAACCGCTCCGAGCTGGCCGACCCGGAGGCGGACGCCCGCGCGATCACCCGCCACGGCCTGACCACGGCACTGCCGGCCGCCCTGGACCGGGGCGAGTTCTTCATCGAGTACCAGCCGCTGGTGCACCTCGGCGACGGCAGCGTCCGCGGCGCCGAGGCGCTGGTCCGCTGGCTGCATCCGCAGCACGGGGTGCTCGGCCCCGACCGCTTCATCCCGCTCGCTGAACACACCGGCCTCATCGTCCCGTTGGGCCGCTGGGTGCTGGAGCAGTCGATCCGCCAGGCCCGCGAGTGGCGAGAACGCTACGGCGAGGACACCGCCGGGGGTCCGCTGCGCATCAACGTCAACCTGTCCCCGTGCCAGCTCACCCATCCCGGTCTGGTCCAGGACACGGTGGACATCCTGGAACGCACCGGGGTGGCCCCCGACGCGCTGTGCCTGGAGGTCACCGAGTCGGCCCTCATCGGCGCCGACGACGATCTCCTCAAACCGCTGCGGCGGCTCGCCGAGATGGGTGTCGACATCGCCCTGGACGACTTCGGCACGGGCTACTCGAACCTCGCGAACCTCCGCCGGCTCCCGGTCAGCATCCTCAAACTGGACCGCTCGTTCACCCAGAGCATGCAGCAGTTCCCGGCCGACCCGGTGGACCTCAAGATCGTGGAGGGCATCGTCACCCTGGCCCACAGCCTCGACCTCGCGGTCACGGTGGAAGGCGTGGAGACGGGCGCCCAGGCGGAACAACTCCGCATACTCGGCTGCGACACGGCCCAGGGCTGGTACTACGCCCGCCCGGGCCCACCGGAGAGGCTGCACGACCTCGCGTTGGTGGATGCGACAGGCTGATCTGCCAGGGCGCGGGCCGGTGTGTACGGCGCGGGCTGTCGGTGGTCGCTCGCGCAGTTCCCCGCGCCCCTTTCAGGGGCGTCCAGTGCACGCCCCTGAAAGGGGCGCGGGGAACTGCGCGATCAGCCCCCACGCGCCCGCACCCGACCGCGCTCCGTCACCTCTCCCCGCCTCTCCGCGTCACCTCTCCAACAACATCCTCTGCAACTCCCTGGCGGCCCGCGGCGGAGCCACGTCGCTCCGGTGCGCCAACGCGATGGTCCGATGCAGCCCCGGCTTCGCCAACGGAGTGACCCGCAGCCCCCGCCCCGACCGAGCGGCGACCATCCGAGGTACGACGGCCACCCCCAGCCCCGCCCGCACGAACCCCAGCACCGCGTCCATCTCGCCCCCCTCCACCGCGAAACCCGGCTCGAACCCCGCGGAGCGGCACGCCGCGACGGTCAGTTCCCGCAGGTCGTAGCCGTGCCGGAACATCACAAGACGCTCGCCCTCCAGATCGGCGATCCGCACACCGCCGCGCCCCCGCCCGGGCACCGTCGCCTCGGGCGCGGACACCACCACCAGGTCCTCCCGCAACAGCTCCACCGTGGTCAGCGCGGGCGACGCCGGCGGCAGCGGCAGCACGATCAGCGCCAGGTCCAGTGCCCCGCGGGCCAGCTCCCGTACGAGATCGTGCGACCCGCTCTCCTCGATCAGCAGCTGGATCCCCGGGTACCGGTCGTGGAAGGCCCGCAGCACGTCCGGCAGCAGCCCGGTGCACAGACTCGGTGTCGCCCCCAGCCGCACCCGCCCGCTGCGCAGCTGCACCAGCTCCTGCACCTCGTGCCGGGCCGTGTCCGCGTCCGCGAGGATCCGCCGGGCCAGCGGCAGCAGCGCCTCGCCCGCGTCGGTGAGGGTGATGTTCCCGCGGGCCCGCAGGAACAGGTCCGCTCCCAGCTCCCGCTCCAACGCCTTGATCTGCTGGGACAGCGACGGCTGGGCGACGTGCACCAGCTCGGCGGCCCGGGTGAAGTGCCGGGTCTCGGCGACGGCGACGAAGTACTGAAGCTGCTGGAACTGCATGGTGACACGATAGCTCTTGGCTATCGAATCAAGCCGGACCATGTCTTGGACCGATGGCTTCCTCGCGGCCTACCGTCATCGGCATGGCTCTGGCAACGCGGACGGACCGACGGCCGTCCATGGCGCGCACGATGTGGGACAGCTCCGTCGGCAAGAAGACGGTGATGGCCGTCAGCGGCCTGATCATGCTGCTCTACCTGGTCGTCCACATGATCGGGAACCTGAAGATCTTCTTCGGGGCCGGCGAGTACAACCACTACGCCCACTGGCTGCGCACCATCGGCGAACCGTTCATGCACTACGAGTGGACGCTCTGGCTCATCCGGGTCGTCCTGGTCGTCGCGGTGGTCGCCCACGCCACGTCCGCCTACCAGCTCAGCCGCCGCGACCTCAGGGCACGCCCCAGCAAGTACGTGCACAAGAAGGCCCGGGCGTCCTACGCGACCCGGACCATGCGCTGGGGCGGGATCATCCTCGGCCTGTTCATCGTCTGGCACATCCTCGACCTGACCACCGGCACCGTGCACTCCGGCGGCTTCCAGGAGGGCCACCCGTACCAGAACGTCGTGGACACCTTCTCCACCTGGTACGGCGACGTCGTCTACATCGTCGCGATGCTCGCGCTCGGCCTCCATGTGCGGCACGGCTTCTGGAGCGCCGCCCAGACCCTCGGCGTCGGCAGCCGCACCCGCGACCGCGCCCTCAAGGCCACGGCCGACGTCCTCGCCCTGCTGCTCACGGCCGGCTTCATCGCCGTACCCGTGGGTGTCATGACCGGAGTGGTGAGCTGAACATGACCGAATACGTGAACTACACGACCGGTGAGCCCGTCGCCGACGGCAAGGCTCCCGCCGGGCCGGTCGAGGAGCGCTGGGACAAGCGCCGTTTCGAGGCCAAGCTGGTCAACCCCGCCAACCGGCGCAAGCACACCGTGATCGTCGTCGGCACCGGCCTGGCCGGCGGCTCCGCCGGCGCCACCCTCGCCGAACAGGGCTACCACGTCGTCCAGTTCTGCTACCAGGACTCCCCGCGCCGCGCCCACTCGATCGCCGCGCAGGGCGGTATCAACGCGGCGAAGAACTACCGCAACGACGGCGACTCCGTGCACCGGCTGTTCTACGACACCGTCAAGGGCGGCGACTTCCGGGCCCGCGAGTCCAACGTCCACCGGCTCGCCCAGATCTCCGTCGAGATCATCGACCAGTGCGTGGCGCAGGGCGTGCCGTTCGCCCGGGAGTACGGCGGACTGCTCGACACCCGGTCGTTCGGCGGTGTCCAGGTGTCCCGGACCTTCTACGCCCGCGGCCAGACGGGCCAGCAGCTGCTGCTCGGCGCCTACCAGGCGCTGAGCCGGCAGATCGCCGCCGGGAACGTGGAGATGCACCCGCGCACCGAGATGCTCGACGTGATCGTCGTCGACGGACGGGCCCGCGGGATCGTGGCCCGGGACCTGGTCACCGGGAAGATCGACACCTACTTCGCGGACGCCGTCGTCCTGGCGAGTGGTGGTTACGGCAACGTCTTCTACCTGTCGACGAACGCCATGAACTCCAACGCCACCGCCATCTGGCGGGCGCACCGACGCGGCGCGTATTTCGCCAACCCGTGCTTCACCCAGATCCACCCCACCTGCATCCCGCGCACCGGCGACCACCAGTCCAAGCTCACCCTGATGAGCGAGTCGCTGCGCAACGACGGCCGGATCTGGGTGCCGAAGGCCAAGGGCGACACCCGCCCGCCGAACCGGATCCCCGAGGACGAGCGCGACTACTACCTGGAGCGCATCTACCCGTCCTTCGGCAACCTGGTCCCGCGTGACATCGCCTCCCGCGCCGCTAAGAACGTCTGCGACGAGGGCCGGGGCGTCGGCCCCGGCGGGCAGGGTGTCTATCTCGACTTCGCCGACGCCATCGAGCGGATGGGACGGAAAGCCGTCGAGGCCAAGTACGGCAACCTCTTCGACATGTACCAGCGGATCACCGACGAGGATCCGTACCAGGTGCCGATGCGGATCTACCCCGCCGTGCACTACACGATGGGCGGGCTCTGGGTCGACTACGACCTCCAGACCACCGTGCCGGGCCTGTTCGCGATCGGTGAGGCCAACTTCTCCGACCACGGGGCGAACCGGCTCGGCGCGAGCGCGCTGATGCAGGGCCTCGCCGACGGCTACTTCGTGCTCCCGGCCACCATCAACGACTACCTCGCCCGCCACCCCCACCAGGACCCGGTGACGGACGAACACCCCGTCGTACAGGAGGTGCTGGCGGAGACCGAGGACCGGCTGAACCTGCTGCTGTCCGTCGACGGCGACCGTACGCCCGACTCCTTCCATCGCGAACTCGGCGAGCTGATGTGGGAGTTCTGCGGCATGGCCCGCACGGACGCCGGACTGCGCAAGGCACTCGAGCGCATTCCGCAGATCCGTGAGGAGTTCTGGCGGCGGATCAAGGTGCCGGGGACCGGCGAGGAGTTCAACCAGTCCCTGGAGAAGGCCAACCGCATCGTCGACTACCTGGAACTGGCCGAGCTGATGTGCCTCGACGCGCTGCACCGCGCCGAGTCCTGCGGCGGCCACTTCCGCGAGGAGTCGCAGACGCCCGACGGCGAGGCCGCCCGCCGGGACGACGAGTTCGCCTACGCGGCCGCCTGGGAGTTCACCGTGACCGGGGACGCCCCGGTACTGCACAAGGAAGACCTGGTCTTCGAGTACGTCCACCCCACCCAGCGGAGCTACGCATGAAGCTCACCCTGCGCGTCTGGCGGCAGAAGAACGCCGACGCCGACGGCGCGATGTCCACGTACGAGGTGGACGGCATCTCCTCCGACATGTCCTTCCTGGAGATGCTCGACACCCTCAACGAGGAACTCATCCTGCGCGGCGAGGACCCGGTCGCCTTCGACCACGACTGCCGCGAGGGGATCTGCGGCGCGTGTTCCCTGGTGATCAACGGGGACGCGCACGGGCCGGAGCGGACCACCACCTGTCAGCTGCACATGCGGTCCTTCGCGGACGGCGACACGATCGACATCGAGCCGTGGCGGGCGTCCGCGTTCCCGGTGATCAAGGACCTGGTGGTGGACCGGTCGGCGTTCGACCGGATCATCCAGGCCGGCGGGTACATCACCGCGCCGACCGGGGCGGCGCCGGAGGCGCACGCGACGGCGGTGCCGAAGGCCGACGCCGACTTCGCGTTCGAGCACGCCGAGTGCATCGGCTGCGGGGCGTGTGTCGCCGCCTGTCCGAACGGGGCGGCGATGCTGTTCACCTCCGCCAAGGTCAACCACCTCAACGTGCTGCCGCAGGGGGCGCCCGAGCGGGAGACGCGGGTGCTGGACATGGTGGGGCAGATGGACGCGGAGGGGTTCGGGGGGTGCACGCTGGCGGGGGAGTGCGCGACGGCCTGCCCGAAGGGGATTCCGCTGGTGTCCATCACGAGTATGAACCGCGAGTGGTTGCGGGCTGCACGGAAGGTGGGGAAGCGGTAGCGCCGTCGCGGGGGTGCGGGTGCGTGGGGGCTGGTCGCGCAGTTCCCCGCGCCCCTTACGGGGCGCTGTAGTGAGGGGCGCTGAAAAGTGAAAGACGTTCGCCGAAAGGTGCGGACGGGCGGGGTCGGTGTGGTGCTCGCCGGCCCCGTCTCGCGTTCTTTACGGCCGTTTGATCATGGTGGCGTTACTCTCAGGCGTCCGTGAGTCACCGGAAAGGACCCGACTCCCGGCATTCAGCAGTCGCACATCCACGGGTCCCGCGCCTGTCACGCCGAGTCCAGCCTGCCGCGGAAGAAAGCAGGTGCAGATTTCCTCAGCTTCCGCTCGGCGCAGGAGACCTCCATGACCGCCATGCCCGCCTCACCCCCCGCTCTCGCCGCCCCGACCGGGGACTCCGGCTATCTGGTGCAGCTCGCCCGTGACGAGGACGACGTCCGGGCCGCGCAGCGGCTGCGACACCTGGTCTTCGCCGGAGAGATGGGCGCCCGGCTCGACGGGCCGGAGCCGGGTCTGGACGTGGACGCCTTCGACGCGTACTGCGACCACCTGCTCATCCGCGAAGCCCGCACCGGCGAGGTCGTCGGCACCTACCGGCTGCTGCCGCCGGAGCGCGCCACGCTCGCCGGACGCCTGTACTCCGACGGCGAGTTCGACCTGTCCCGGCTCGACGGCATCCGCTCCGGCCTGGTCGAGGTCGGCCGCTCCTGCGTGCACCCCGCGCACCGCGACGGCGCCGTCATCGGCCTCATCTGGGCCGGCATAGCCCGCTACATGGTGGACCGCGGCCACGAGTGGCTGGCCGGCTGCTGCTCCGTCCCGCTCGCCGACGGGGGCGCCCTCGCCGCCGCCACCTGGGACCGGGTCCAGGCCAGGCACCTCGCCCCGGAGGAGTTCCGGGTACGGCCGCTCAACCCCTGGATCCCCGGCGGGCCGGCCCCCGAGGGCCGTACCGAACTGCCCGCCCTCCTGCGCGGTTACGTCCGCCTCGGCGCCTGGGTGTGCGGGGAGCCCGCCCACGACCCGGACTTCGGGGTCGCCGACCTGTACGTGCTGCTGTCGATGCGCCGGGTCAACGCACGCTACCTGCGGCACTTCCTCTCGCTCGTCCCGGCCTGATGAGTGTCTGGCTGCCCAGCGCGCCCTGCACCCCGGGCGCGTGCGTGGAACGAGCGGGGTCCCTCGCGGCCGTACCCCGGGCGGTGCTGCGGTTCGCCGCGGTCGTGGCCCTGATGCTGACCGCGGTCGCGCTGCTCCCGCTCGGCAAGAGGGTCCCCGCCGAGTGGGTGCGGCGGTTCTGCCGGCTGCTCGTGCGGGCCGCCGGGGTCCGGGTCCGGATCACCGGCAGCGCGCCGGGCACGGGCGGGGTGCTCCTGGTCGCCAACCACATCTCCTGGCTGGACATCCCGCTGCTGGCCTCCGTACGGCCCGCGCGGATGCTCGCCAAGCAGGAGATCCGCGCATGGCCGGTGGCCGGGGCACTGGTGGCCGGGGCCGGGGTGCTGTTCATCGACCGGGACCGGCTGCGCGCGCTGCCGGACACCGTCGCCCGGATCGCGGGGGCCCTGCGGGAGGGCGCCGCGGTGGTCGCCTTCCCGGAGGGCAGCACCTGGTGCGGCCGGGCCCAGGGACGGTTCCACCGGGCCGTGTTCCAGGCCGCGCTGGACGCCGGCGCGCCCGTGCAGCCGGTGCGGCTGCGGTACCGGCAGTCGGCTGGCGGGGCCAGTACCGTGCCCGCGTACGTCGGCGAGGACACCCTGCTGGCCTCCCTGTGGCGCGTGGTGTCGACCCGTGGACTGGTCGCCGAGGTGGACGTCCGGCCGCTGATCCCGGCCGGCAGCCACCCGGACCGCCGTGGCCTCGCCCGTGCCGCCCAGCCGGTGACCCACGAACCCGCCTGGACGCACACGGCCCTGGTGGGCTCAGGACGGGGTGCCCCGTGGCCGGCCGCCGAGTGGCGCCCGCGCAGGGCGGCGCCGTAGCCGTCGCCGGGCGCACCGGCGGCGGGTGCGCGGCGGCCCGGAGCGTTCCCGGGGATCAGTGGGGGAGGACGCGGGACAGATAGGGCGCCGTGACACTGTCCCGTGCCCGCGCGACCTCGGCCGGCGGCCCCGCCGCGACGATCCGGCCGCCCCGGTCGCCGCCGCCGGGCCCCAGGTCGATCACCCAGTCGGCGCCCGCCACCACCGTCATGTCGTGCTCCACCACCACGACCGTGTGCCCGGCGTCGACCAGCCCGTGCAGCTGCCGCATCAGCACCTCGACGTCGGCCGGGTGCAGCCCCGTCGTCGGCTCGTCCAGCAGATACAGGGTGTGGCCGCGCCGGCCGCGCTGCAACTCACTGGCCAGCTTGATGCGCTGGGCCTCGCCGCCGGACAGCTCGGTGGCCGGCTGCCCGAGCCGCAGATAGCCGAGACCGACGTCCAGCAGCGTGCCCAGACTGCGTGCCACGGCCGGGGTGTCCGCGAAGAACCCCGCGGCCGCCTCCACGGTCAGCTCCAGCACCTCGGCGATGTTCCGTCCCCGGTAGGGCACTTGGAGCGTCTCGGGGTTGTAGCGGGCCCCGCCGCAGTCCGGGCAGGGCGCGTAGGTGCTCGGCAGGAACAGCAGCTCCACGCTGACGAACCCCTCGCCCTGGCAGGTCTCGCACCGCCCGCCGGACACGTTGAACGAGAACCGCCCGACGCCGTAGCCGCGCTCCCGGGCCTGTTCGGTGCCCGCGAACACCTTCCGGACGACGTCGAACAGCCCCGTGTAGGTGGCCAGGTTGGACCTCGGGGTACGGCCGATCGGCCGCTGGTCCACCGACACCAGCCGGCCCACCCCGGCCTGTTCCCCGGTGATCTCGCCGATCAGTGTCGACTTGCCGGACCCGGACACGCCCGTCACCGCGGTGAGGACACCGAGCGGGAACTCCGCGGTGACCCCGCGCAGGTTGTGCCGGTCGACCGGGCCGACCGGCAGCCAGCCCCTGGCGGTACGGGGGTCGCGTGACGGCACGGGAGAGTCGTCGAACAGGTAGCGGGCGGTGGCCGACCCGGTGACCCCCGCCAGCCGCGCGACCGGTCCGCTGTACACCACCTCCCCGCCGTGCTCACCGGCGAGCGGGCCCACGTCGACGAGCCAGTCCGCGCCGCGCATCACGTCCAGGTGGTGCTCCACCACGAACACCGAGTTCCCGGCCGCCTTGAGCCGTTCGAGGACCGTGAGCAGCGCCTCGGTGTCCGCCGGGTGCAGCCCGGCCGACGGCTCGTCCAGGACGTAGACGACGCCGAACAGCCCGGAGCGCAGCTGGGTGGCCAGCCGGAGGCGCTGGAGCTCACCGGCCGAGAGGGTGGGCGTGGCACGGTCCAGGCTGAGATAGCCGAGGCCCAGCTCGACCACCGGGGCGATCCGGGAGGTGAGGTCCCCGGTGAGGACCCGCACGGTCTCCGAACCGCCCTCACCGTCGAGGAGTTCGGCCAGCGCGGTCAGTGGCAGCGCGACGAGTTCGGCGATCGTACGGCCCCCGAAGGTCACCGCGAGTGCCTCCGGACGCAGTCTGCTGCCCCCGCACACCGGACAGGGCGCACTGGTCAGGAACCCCTCCGCCCGCGCCCGCAGAGCCGGGCTCCTGGAGTCCGCGAAGGTCTTCATCACATACCGGCGGGCGCTCATGTACGTGCCCTGGTAGGGGCGTTGGATGCGATCGGCGTCCCGGACCGGGTGCACGGTGACCACCGGCTGCTCGTCCGTGAAGAGGATCCACGCCCGCTCCTCGGCGGGCAGCTCGCGCCAGGGCCGGTCCACGTCGTGGCCGAGGGCGTCCAGGATGTCCCGCAGGTTCTTGCCCTGCCACGCGCCGGGCCAGGCGGCGATCGCCCCCTCGCGGATCGACAGCGCGGGGTCGGGGACCAGGGACTCCTCGGTCGTACCGTGCACCCGGCCCAGGCCGTGGCACTCCGGGCAGGCGCCGGCCGCCGTGTTGGGGGAGAACGCGTCGGAGTCGAGCCGTTCGGCGCCCGGCGGGTAGTCACCGGCGCGGGAGAACAGCATGCGCAGGGAGTTGGAGAGGTTGGTGACCGTGCCGACCGAGGAACGGGAGGTGGGGGCCGACCGGCGCTGCTGGAGCGAGACCGCCGGCGGCAGCCCGCTGATCTCCGCGACCTTCGGCGCCCCGACCTGGTGGATCAACCGGCGCGCGTACGGCGCGACCGACTCGAAGTAGCGCCGCTGGGCCTCGGCGTAGATCGTGCCGAAGGCCAGGGACGACTTCCCCGAGCCGGACACACCGGTGAAGACGGCCAGCACGTCCCGGGGGACGTCCACGTCGACACCCTTGAGGTTGTGCTCCCGGGCACCACGGACGCGGACGTAGGGATCGTGGGCGCTGTGCATCGGGCGGGAACTCCGTGTCGGGGCGGCGGCAAACCCGGCGATCGTAGCCCGTGCGCCGTCTACTGCGGAGGCGGGTTGCCCTGGTTCCGGCTCCGGTCGATGTAGTCGTCGGCCTGCTTCTGGGCCGCGTCGACCTGCGACTGGTACTTGTTCCCGGTCCGCTGGTCGATCATGTCACCGCCCTTGCCGACACCCCGTTTGGCCTGGTCCTCGTGGCCCTTGAGCATCCCCTTGAGCTTGTCCAGCATGGACATGGCAGCCCTCCTCGCTCGTTGTGGCTTTCTCCCCAGCGTCACCGGCCCGGGCCGGGTCCGCATCTCGGCGGGTGTCCCCGTGCGGGCCCGGCATGCCTGTGCCAGCTTGGAAGACGCGGAATTCCGCCGATCGCGCAGCAGAGCGCTGAGCACGTCGCCGTGCGGACCGCAGATCCGTCCGCAGAAAGGCCCGGCCCATGAACACTCCCGGTTTCGGATTCGGACGCAGTCCCTTCGAGGAGTTCGACGAGCTGATGTCCCGTTTCTTCGGCGGATCCGGACCGGGCACCCCGGCCCGCCGCCCCCAGCGGGTCGACATCGGCAGCCTGCTTTCCGAACGGGCCCGGGAACTGGTCGCCGAGGCCCGTGACCTGGCCGCCGTCGAGGGCAGCGAGGAACTGGACGCCCGGCACCTGCTGGCCGCCGCCACCACCCATGACTCCACCCGCCGGCTGCTCACCGAGGCCGGCGCCGACCCGGACCAGCTCCGTGAACGGCTCACCACCGGTCAGGGCGGCGGCGAGAAGAGCGAGCCCGGCACCCTCACCCCGGCCGCCAAGCGCGCCCTGCTCGACGCCTACCAGATCTCCCGCGCCGAGGGCGCCTCCTACATCGGCCCCGAGCACCTGCTGCGCGCGCTCGCCGCGAACCCCGAGTCGGCGGCCGGCCGGGCGCTCGGCGAGACCGGCTGGGAGCCCGCCCGGATGCCCGCCGAGGGCGCGGCGGAGCGGAGGAAGCCCAGCAGCACGCCGACCGTCGACGAGTACGGCCGTGATCTCACCGAGGACGCCAGGGCCGGCCGGCTCGACCCGGTGATCGGCCGGGACGAGGAGGTCGAGCAGACCATCGAGGTGCTCTCCCGGCGCAGCAAGAACAACCCGGTGCTCATCGGCGACCCCGGCGTGGGCAAGACCGCCATCGTCGAGGGCATCGCCCAGCGGATCGTCTCCGGCGACGTGCCCCGGACCCTCGAAGGCAAGCGGCTGGTCTCCCTGGACCTGGCCGCGATGGTGGCGGGCACCAAGTACCGGGGCGAGTTCGAGGAGCGGCTGAAGAAGCTGCTGGACGAGGTCCGCGAGCACGGCCACGAACTGGTGCTGTTCCTCGACGAGTTGCACACCGTGGTGGGTGCGGGCGGGGGTGGCGACGGGGCGCTGGACGCGGGCAACATCCTCAAGCCCGCGCTCGCGCGCGGTGAGTTGCACCTGATCGGCGCGACCACCGTCGACGAGTACCGCAGGCACATCGAGAAGGACGCGGCGCTGGAACGCCGGTTCGCGCCCATCCTGGTCGGCGAGCCCGCCGTCGACGACACCATCGAGATCCTGCGCGGTCTGCGTGACCGCTACGAGGCCCACCACCAGGTCCGCATCACCGACGAGGCGGTGGTCGCGGCGGCCGAGCTGTCCGACCGGTACATCACCTCCCGGTTCCTGCCCGACAAGGCGATCGACCTCATGGACCAGGCGGCGGCCCGGGTGCGGCTGCGCGCCAAGACCCCGCCCACCGACACCCGGGACATCGAGGACCGGATCGCCGCCCTCAACCGGGAGAAGGACCAGGCCGTCGCCGACGAGGAGTACGAGCGGGCCAAGGAACTCCGCGACCGGATCAGGGAGACCGAGGCCGAGCTGGACCGGGCGGGCACCGCCGAGGAGCACGCGCCCAAGGTCACCGCTGAGGACATCGCCGAGGTCGTCTCCCGCACCACCGGCATCCCGGTCGCCCAGCTCACCGAGGAGGAGCGGGAGCGGCTGATGAAGCTGGAGGAGCACCTGCACGAGCGGGTCGTCGGCCAGGACGAGGCGATCACCGCCGTCGCCCGCGCGGTCCGCCGCGCCCGGGCCGGCATGAGCGACCCCGGCCGTCCCGTCGGCAGCTTCCTGTTCCTCGGTCCGACCGGCGTCGGCAAGACCGAACTGGCCCGTGCCCTGGCCGCGGCCCTGTTCGGCGACGAGACCCGCATGATCCGCCTCGACATGAGCGAGTTCCAGGAGCGTCACACCGTCTCCCGGCTGGTCGGCGCCCCGCCCGGATACGTCGGCCACGAGGAGGCCGGTCAGCTCACCGAGGCGGTCCGCAGGCAGCCGTACGCGGTGCTCCTGCTGGACGAGGTGGAGAAGGCGCACCCGGACGTCTTCAACACCCTGCTCCAGCTCCTGGACGACGGCCGCCTCACCGACTCCCAGGGCCGCACCGTCGACTTCAAGAACACCGTCGTCATCATGACGTCGAACATCGGTGCCGACCGCATCCTGGCCGCCGGGACCGAGGACTACGCCAAGGTCCGCGAGGCGGTCATGCCCGCCCTGCAGCAGCACTTCCGGCCGGAGTTCCTCAACCGCGTCGACGAGATCATCGTCTTCCGCGGCCTGGACCGCACCCAACTGCGGCAGATCGTGGACCTGTTGCTGGAACACACCCGGCGCCGGCTGCACGCCCAGGACGTCACCCTCGAGGTCACCGACGAGGCGGCCGGGTTGCTCGCCAACCTCGGCCACGAACCGGACTTCGGCGCCCGGCCCCTGCGGCGCACCATCCAACGCGAGGTCGACGACCGCCTCGCCGACCTCCTCCTGTCGGGCCAGCTCGTCGCGGGCGACCGGGCGGTGGTGGACGCGGCCGACGGCCGGATCGAGATCCGCTCGGCCAAGCCGGCGACGCTCTAAAACGTCCGGGACGTAAGGGAGTTCACGAGCGGGGCCAGCCGACGGTAGGAGTCGAGCATGGCCGTACGGTCGTAGGTGCTGGTGGTGACCAGCACCTCGTCCGCCCCGGTCTCCTTGAGGACCGCCGCCGGCTCGTCCGCCACCTGGTCCTCCGTCCCGGCGATGTGACCGGCGAGCCCGGACTCGTAGAAGCCGCGTTCCCTCGCGGTCAGCGATCGTCCCCTGTCTGGCCGGCGGTGGCCGTCTTGTTCTCTTCCCTCGTCGCAGCGACGGCCTTTTGAGGTCCCCGCCGGACGGCGGCGTTCAGATCGCCGGGAGTGGGGAAGGCGCCGTTGGCAAGGGTCGTGCGCCGCAGTCCGATCAGGAAGTCCGCACCATGGCTCACCACGCACAAGCGACAGCCGTCCCCGGCTGGGTCCTGAATTTCATGGACGCCATCGACACCCTGGAGTTCGGCAGGGGCTTCGCGCCACTGACCGACGACACCGACATGTACTTCGGCGCCGCGCACATCCACGGCGTCGAGGCCATCAAGGAGTTCTTCGTCAAGATCGACGCGCCGCTGGTCATCAGCCATGAGGTACTGGAGTTCTGGACCGCGGGCGACGGTGTCCGTCTGCTGCGCGGTGAGGCGGTCATGGCCAAGAAGAGCGAACCGGAGCGGGTGGTGCGCGCCCCCTTCATGCACATCTTCTACCTCGACCAGGATGAGCCGGTGCGCATCCGGACGCTCCGGGTCACCGCGGGCCCACTGCAGACCGACGCCGTGATGTGACCCGGCTCAGGGCATGGCCTCCGCGAGGTCACGGCTTGCCGGTTACCGCGCAGAGTTCGCGGGTGCGGCCCGCGTCCGCGGGGTCGGGACGCCGACGCGTGAGGGGAACGATGCCGGTTTCGAGCAGTCCCGACCGTTCAAAGGGGTTAGATATGAACTCGGTGCACCACCGGACCGCCACTGTCGACGGTCATGAGATCTTCTACCGGGAAGCCGGCCACTCCGACGCCCCCGTGATCGTCCTGCTGCACGGCTACCCGACCAGCTCGTTCATGTTCCGCGAACTCATCCCGCTGCTGGCCGACGACTACCACGTCATCGCGCCGGACCATCTCGGCTTCGGCCACTCCGACGCCCCCCTCGTAAAGGAGTTCACCTACACCTTCGACGCCCTCGCCGAACTCACCTCCGGACTTCTCGACCAGCTGGGCCTGGACCGCTACGCCCTCTACGTCCAGGACTACGGCGCTCCCATCGGATGGCGCCTGGTGCTCCAGCACCCCGAACGGATCTCCGCCCTCGTCACCCAGAACGGCAACGGCTACGAGGACGGTTTCGTCGAGTCGTTCTGGACCGACGTGTGGGCCTACGGGGCGAACCCCGGCCCCGACACCGAACCCGCCGTCCGTGCCGCGCTGAGTATCGACGCCATCCGCTGGCAGTACCTGCACGGCGTGCCCGATCCGAGCCTGGTCAGCCCGGACACCTGGGAACACGACTTCGCCCTCGTCTCCCGCGAGGGCAACGACGAGGTCCAGCTGGCACTGTTCCGCGACTACCAGAACAACCGCCCGCTCTACCCGCTGCTGCAGGAATACCTGCGCACCAGCGAGGTCCCGGTGCTCGCCGTGTGGGGCCGCAACGACGAGATCTTCGGCCCGGCGGGCGCGCTGGCCTTCGCCCGCGACGCCAAAGACGCGGAGGTGCACCTGATCAACGGCGGTCACTTCCTGCTGGAGAGCCACCTGGACATCGTCGCGGGTTACCTGCGCGGCTTCCTCGGGCGGGTGCTGGGATGAGCAGGCTCGGGGGCCAGGCATATGGGCAACGTTGTTCGGGGCCCGGCTTCTCGCCCGCGCGCTTGGGGCCGCAGTCGCGATCCTTGTCGTGGGCGTTGAAGGATCCCCGATGGTCTTGAGGCCAAGCATGTGTCAGCAGGCTCGGCGGGGATACCCGCGCAATTGTCCCGGCCGTGGCCGCAATCCCGGCTGATCCGGCGAACCGGCTCGATATCGACGAGCGGCGGGGACAGGTGCCTCGCGTACGGAAGTGACGGACCTGGTTGATGCTCCCGGTCCAGGCCCACGGGGCGGTAATCAGAATGCACGCGCCCCCTAGGGAGGGCAGTGATGACCAAGCACACCGCGCGGACTCCGGCCACTCCAGGCGTCCTGACTGATCCACTCCGCAACCGGGGGGTGGGGTTCACGCAAGCGGACCGGGACGAGCTGGGCCTGACCGGGCGCCTGCCGTCCGCGGTACTGACGCTGGAGCAGCAGGCGCAGCGCGCATACCAGCAGCTGCAGGCTCAGGACGGTGACCTGGCCAAGAACGTGTATCTGGAGCAGCTGCACGACCGCAACCAGACTCTGTACTACAAGGTGCTCACCGATCACCTGGTGGAGTTGTTGCCGGTCGTGTACGACCCCACGGTGGGCGAGGCGATCGAGAAGTACTCCCATGAGTACCGCCGCCCGCGTGGCGTCTTCTTGTCCATCGACCGGCCCGAGGACATCGAGAAGGCCTTCGCCACGCTCCAACTCGGGCCCGAGGACGTGGACCTGATCGTGTGCAGCGACGCGGAGCAGATCCTGGGCATCGGAGACTGGGGCGTGGGCGGCATTCAGATCGCGGCCGGCAAGCTGGCGGTCTACTCCGCGGCAGCCGGCATCGACCCGGCCCGCGTCATCCCCGTGTCACTGGATGTGGGAACGGACCGCGAGGCGCTGCTGAAGGACCCGCTGTACCTGGGCAACCGGCACCCCAGGGTCCGGGGCGCCGACTACGACGCGTTCATCGAGACGTACCTGCGGACGGTCTCGGCGCTGTTCCCGCGTGCGCTGCTGCACTTCGAGGACTTCGGCCCCAGCAACGCCCGGCGGATCCTGGAGACCTACGGCGGCTACCGAATCTTCAACGACGACATGCAGGGCACCGGTGCGATCACCCTGGCCGCGGTCCTGTCGGCCATCAAGGTCAGCGATGTGCCGATGCGAGAGCAGAAGCTGGTGGTCTTCGGCGCGGGCACCGCCGGGGTGGGCATCGCCGACCAGCTGCGCGATGCCATGGTTCGTGACGGTGCGAGCCGCCAGCAGGCCACGGCCCAGGTCTGGCTGATCGACAAGCCGGGCCTGCTCACCCGCGACACAAGTGACCTGCGTGACTTCCAGCAGCCCTACGCGCGCGATCCGTCGGAGGTCGCCGACTGGCCGAAGGACGACGGCGGGATCTCCCTGCTGGAAACCGTCAAGCAGGTCAAGCCGACGATCCTGCTGGGCACCTCCACCGTGGACGGGGCGTTCACCCGTGAGGTCGTCGAGGCCATGGCCGAGGGCACCGAGCGTCCGATCATCCTCCCGCTGTCCAACCCGACCTCGCGCATCGAGGCCATGCCGGCCGACGTCATCGCCTGGTCGAAGGGCAAGGCCCTGGTCGCCGTCGGAATCCCCGTCCCACCCGTCGAGCACGACGGGGTGACCTACGAGATCGCGCAGGCCAACAACGCGCTGCTGTATCCCGGTCTGGGCCTGGGTACGGTCGTTTCCGGCGCATCGAAGGTGACCGATGGGATGCTGCTCGCAGCTGCCCGGGCGGTGGCCGACCAGGTCGACGTAAGCGCACCGGGCGCCTCCCTGCTGCCGCCGGTGGAGGACCTGCGCAAGTCCTCCGCGATCACCGCAGCGGCGGTGGTCGAAGCGGCGGTCAGCGACAGCGTCGCCACCAGCGCGCCGGCCGATCCCGGCCAGGCCGTCCGCCAAGCCATGTGGGAGCCCGTCTACGGCAACGGAGCGACGGCATGAGCGCGCGGCAGTCGGGCGCGGGCAAGGACGAGGACACCCCGGAGGTTCTCGACGTGCCCATTGGTCTGGACGCGACCGGAACCCGGCGGGAGACGGACTCGATGGGCGCGATCGACGTACCGGCGGACCGGTACTGGGGTGCCCAGACACAGCGGTCCCTGATCCACTTCTCCATCGGGGACGACCGGATGCCCAAGGCGGTCTACCACGCCTACGGCCACGTCAAGAAGGCGGCCGCGATCCTCAACGGGCGGGCCGGGCGGCTCCCTGCCTGGAAGGCCGACCTGATCGAAAAGGTCGCCGACGAGGTCATCGCGGGCAAGCTCGACGACCACTTCCCGCTGTATGTGTGGCAGACCGGGTCCGGGACGCAGTCCAACATGAACACCAACGAGGTGATCAGCAACCGGGCGATCCAGCTGGTCGGCGGCGAGCTGGGCAGCAAGTCCCCGATCCACCCCAACGACCACGTCAACATGGGGCAGTCCTCCAACGACACCTTCCCCACGGCCATGCACGTCGCCGCGGTCAAGGCGGTCCACGAGCACCTGCTGCCCAGCGTGCAGGCGCTTCAGCGGGCGATCGAGGCCAAGGCGGAGCAGTGGCGCGACGTGGTGAAGATCGGCCGCACCCATCTGGAGGATGCGGTCCCGCTCACCGTCGGACAGGAGTGGTCCGGCTACGCCCACCAACTGACACAAGCGGTCGACCGAGTCACCGCCTCCGCCGAGGGCCTGTACGAGCTCGCCGCGGGCGGCACCGCAGTCGGCACCGGGCTGAACGCCCCACCCGGCTTCGGGGAGCAGATCGCCGGCGAGATCGCCGCCGCGACCGGCTACCCCTTCCGCACCGCGGAGAACAAGTTCGCCGCCCAGGGGGGCCTGGATGCCATGGCCGGCGCCTCCTCCGGCCTGCGTGCCCTCGCCGTGCCGCTGATGAAGATCGCCAATGACATCCGGTGGCTGGCCTCAGGACCCCGCTGCGGCCTGGGCGAACTGATCCTCCCCGCCAACGAGCCGGGATCCTCGATCATGCCGGGCAAGGTCAATCCGACCCAGTGCGAGGCGATGGTCATGGTCTGCCTCCAGGTTCTCTCCGAAGACGCTGCCGTCGCCTTCGCCGCCTCGCAGGGCAACTTCGAGCTCAACGCCATGCGCCCGGTCATCGTCAACAACTTCCTGCACGCGGCCACCATCCTCACCGACGCCTGCGCCAACTTGCGCCAGTACTGCATCGAGGGCGCCCAGCTCCACCGCGACCAAATCGACTCCTACGTCGACCGGTCCCTCATGCTGGTCACCGCGCTCTCCCCAGTCATCGGCTACGACAAGGCCTCGGCCATCGCGCACAAGGCCGACGAGGAAGGCACCACCCTGCGTGAGGCCGCACTGGACTCCGGCTCCATCAGCGCCGAGGATTTCGACCGCATCGCCAACCCAGCGGCCATGGCCCGCCCACCTCATCGATCGCAGTAGGGCCCAGATTTTGAGCACCACGCTGACCGCGTCGTCTGCACCGCGATCTGGCGGCGCCGGCCGCTCGCCGTCGGGTCGACGGCGAGGTGGCGTGTGATCAGCTGTCAGAGGGAGTCCGGGGCCGAGTCCGGGTCATCCCCGCGCTGGGGCAGGAGGGCCGCGATCTCGTCTGCTGGGCGGGCTGTGTGCAGGCTGAGCAGGTCGGCGATCAGGTCGTCCAGGGGTGGCCAGGGAAGGTTCCCGTGGTCGTTGTAGAGGCTGACCAGGCCGTGCAGCGCGGTCCAGAGCATGAGGCCGGCCTGCCACTGCTGCTCCGCCGAGGGCTGCCTGCGCTCCCCCTGGGCGGCGGCCGCCAGGGAGGTCACGACGGCCTCGAGCGGTTCGGCCCCGGCGCCGTGCGCTGATCCGGGGACAAGGTCCTCCGGCATCCGTCCGCCGAAGAGAGTGCGGTAATGGCCGGGCTGGTCGACTCCCCAGCGCACGTAGGCCGCGCACCGGGCGACGAGGTCGGCCAGTGGATCCGGGGCCGACTGCGCGGCCTGGTCCATCAGACGGGCCAGTTCTTCGTAGCGCAGCCGCAGCACGTGCTGGATCAATGCGCTCAGGTCGGGGAAGTGGCTGTAGATGCTGGCAGGTGCCACCCCGACCTCACGCGCCACCTGCCGCAGCGTCAGCGTCTCCGGCTGATCAAGGGTGGCCAGCAGCCTCGCCGCGGCGTCCACGAGCTGGGCCTTGAGAACCTGCCCCTGCCCCCGTGGATTGCGGCGACGGGGAGCGGAGCGCTCCTGAGACGACATCTTCGCCCTTTTCTGACCGGTGCGAACAGTTGAGCAACAGATGTTCACCGTACAGGCAGCTCGCGCCTTGACATCACTAACCAACGGTTGTTTACTCAAGTAACCAACAGTTGTTCAGTTAAAGGGTGAATGATCATGCGCATAGCCGTACTCGGAGCGTCAGGGCGGACCGGCAGCGCGCTCGTCGACAAAGCGCTGGAACGGGGACACGAGGTCGTGGCCCTGGTTCGGGCGCCGGCCAAGGTCACCGTGCCCGCGTCGCGGCAGGTCGAGGTCCGGAAGGCGGATGTCACCGTCCCGCAGAGCTTCCCCGACCTGACCGACGTCGACGTGGCCGTCTCTGCCATCGGTATCGGTAAGGGTGACGGCCCGGGCGCACTGGTCGCCGGGGCCAGGGTGCTCGCGGCGGCGAACGTTCGCACGACGGTATGGCTCGGCGCACTGGGCTCGGGCGTGTCGAGTCGATCGGGTGGGCTGATCTATGCGGGGGTGATGCGGATGTTCGTCGGCTCGGAGCTGGCCGAGAAGGCCGAGGCCGACCAGATCGCCCTGGATGCCGGCGCTACGGTCTTCCACGCCCCGGACGTCACCGATGGCCCGCTCAGTCCTACCCGCCACATCGTGCCGCTGGCGGACCTGCGGCGTCCGCTGCTGCCGCCCCGAATCTCCCGGGTCACGCTGGCCTCCTTGTTGCTGGACGAGGCCGAGACGGGCCGGCACGGTGCCGGAATCGTCGTCCCACTGAGTTAGTCATCGGTTGACGCGGCAACCCCCGTTGTCCCCAGGGCGGGAGCGAACCACCATCGGCAACCGCGATCGCGGTTGTGTGGACGGCCGTGCCCGGCACCGGCGCGTGACAGGGGGTTGCCCCTCACAAGGTCACCTGGGCGAATCAGGCATCGCCTGGTGCGAGTAACTGCATCGGAAGGTCATCATGAGCAACTTCTCAGGAAAAATCGGACTCGTGACGGGCGCTGGAAGCGGAATCGGCCGCGCGACGGCGATCGAGCTGGCCCAGCAGGGCGCCACCGTCACCGTCACCGACATCAATACGCGGTGCGGACGGCCGTCGAACGCACGGTCGAGACGTACGGCGGCCTCGACTTCGCCGTGAACAACGCCGGCCTGGACTCGCACCACCGGCAGCTCGACCAGATGCCGCTGGAGGAGTTCGAGCGCGTGACCCACGTCAACCTGGGCGGGACCTTCCTCTGCATGAAGCACGAGCTGCCCGCCCTGCGCGGCCGCGGCGGCGGCGCGATCGTCAACGTCGCCTCCAACGGCGGCCTGTACGCGATCCCGACCGCCCCCGCCTATGTGGCCGCCAAGCACGGCATCGTCGGGCTCACCAAGGTCGCCGCCGTGGACTACGCGCCGCACAACATCCGCGTCAACGCCGTCTGCCCCGGCCCGACCCGTACACCCGGCTTCGAAAGGGTGGCGGCCGGCACCGACTTGATCTCGATGCAGGAGGCGATCACCCCACTCGGCCGGATGGCCACATCGGAAGAGGCCGCCGAAGCCCTCAGCCTGCCCCGGCCGCGGAACATCCGCACCACACAAGGACGGAGTCGTCAGCGACCCGACGACGCCTCATGGTGTGCTGACGGCGAGGCTGGGTGCAGGCATCAGGCGCTGAGGGCGGCAGCGGTCGGCCGACCGCGCTCATACTCCTTCCCCGGCGCGTTCGCAGGCGTCGGCGAACGCGCCGCGCCGCCTCGCCCGAACCGTCAAGGAACCGTCAGGCACAGGGTGCGTCGGCCGTCAAGTGTCCCGACCAGCATCAGTCATGTCGCTTCCACCACTTGATGAGAGATTTGTTCATGGCTACGTTCCTGTACCGGCTGGGCGCTTTCGGTGCCCGCCGGTGGCGCACGATGCTGATCGGATGGCTGGTCGCCCTGGCCGCCATCGTCGGCCTGGGACTGCTGTTCCCCGGCTCGTTCCAGAACACCGATTCCATCCCCGGTTCCCCGGCGCAGACCGCGCTGACGAAGATGGAGCAGCACTGGCCGGACCCGGACAAGCAGTCCGCGCAGGTCGTCTTCCAGGCGCCGCCCGGTCACAGGCTGACCGAGCCAGCGCTGCGGCAACCGTTGCAGAGCGGCCTCACGGCGGCCGGTCACGTCAGCGGTGTGACCTCGGTCGGCGATCCCTTCAAGGCCGGTCCGGTCTCGGCGGACGGCCGGACCGCGGTCGCCGACGTGACCTTCACGACGGCCAAGGACAGCGACGTCCCGGCCGGCACGCTGGACGCTCTGAAGGCCACCGGAGCCTCCGCGGAGAAGGCCGGTCTGACGGTGGTGTACGGCGGTGACGCCTTCGCGCCGTCGACGTCCCCGGCGACCGAGCTGATCGGCATTCTCGTCGCCCTGGCGATCCTGTTCATCACCTTCGGTTCGATGCTGGCGGCCGGGATGCCGCTGCTCACCGCTGTCTTCGGCGTGGTCGGCAGCATGATGGCGATCTCGGGTCTGTCCTCAGTGGTCGGAATCTCCAAGAACGCCCCCACCCTGGCGATCATGCTCGGTCTTGCGGTCGGCATCGACTACGCGCTGTTCATCGTCTCGCGTCACCGGTCGCAGCTCGCAGTGGGCACGCCCGTCAGGGAATCGGTGGCGAGGGCCACCGCGACCGCGGGCAGCGCGGTCGTGTTCGCAGGGGCGACCGTGCTCGTCGCCCTGGCCGGGCTGTCGGTCGCCGGTGTGCCGATGCTGACCTCCATGGGCCTGGCCTCGGCGGGCGCCGTCGCGATGGCCGTGATCATGGCGCTGACACTGCTGCCCGCCCTGCTGGCCGCCTTCGGGCGCAGGCTCATTCCCAAGCCGGGCTCTCGGGCGGCCCGTACCGCCCACCCGGACAAGGCGACCATGGGCACGAGGTGGGTGGGCGGTGTTCTGCGGCACCCGGTGCGCAACCTGATCGTCGTGACCGTCGGGCTCCTGGCGATCGCCGCGCCCGCTCTGCAACTGGAGACGGCCCTGACCGACGACGGGTCGTGGTCGAAGTCGACGTCCACCCGCCAGGCGTACGACATGATCAGCGGTGCCTTCGGCCCCGGCGCCAACGGCCCGCTGATTGTCCTGGTCGAGGGCGACAACGCCACGGCCACAGCCACGGCGGTGGAGAAGAAACTCCATGACGTACACGGCATCGCGGACATCAGCGGGATCGACATCGCGAAGGACCGGGCGGCCGCGCGTATCCGGGTCACCCCGACCACCGGCCCGCGCAGTCAGGCCACCAGCGAGCTGGTCTCCCGTCTGGACACGGCCACCGCACCAATCGCCCGGCAGGGCGGCGGCTATGTTGCCGTCACCGGCCAGACCGCCGTCAGTATCGATGTCTCCACCAAGCTCAGCGGCGCGCTGATCCCGTTCGCAGTCGTCGTCGTGGGCCTGTCCCTGCTGCTGTTGATGATCGCCTTCCGGTCCATCGCCATCCCCGTCAAGGCCACCGTCGGATTCCTGCTCTCGGTCGGCGCGGCCTTCGGCGCGACCGTCGCCGTCTTCCAGTGGGGGTGGCTGTCCGGACTGCTGGGCGTGCCCAGTCTCGGCCCGGTCGCCAGCTTCGCCCCCATCATCGTCATGGCAGTGCTCTTCGGCCTGGCCATGGACTACGAGGTGTTCCTCGTTTCCGCGATGCGCGAGGACTACGGCCGTCGCAAGGACGCCCTCCGTGCGATCGCCGTCGGAGCACGCAACGCCTCACGGGTTGTCACCTCCGCCGCCCTGATCATGATCACGGTCTTCGTCGCCTTCTTGTTCGGCGAGGACCCCGACGTCATGCCGATCGCCTTCGCACTCGCTTTCGGTGTCCTGGTCGACGCGTTCCTGGTCCGGATGACCCTCGTGCCCGCGGTCCTCGCTCTGCTCGGCGACCGCGCCTGGCGGATCCCGCGCCGCCTGGACCGCATCCTGCCGCGCCTGGATGTCGAAGGCGACAACGTCAAGCTCGACGAGGTGCCCGCGACAGCACTCGGCGGGTCCCGTCGGGAGAGCGAGTCCGTGGCACGGTGAACAATTCCGCCGATATGGGGGAGCGGGAGGCCGCCGTCCCCACTCAAGGAGCGCAGATGAGTGTCAGGGATGTCCCTGTCGACGCCGGCCAAGGACCCGACAGCGTCCTGGTCATCGACGACGACCCCGGTATCCGGCAGTTGCTGATCTCCGCGCTCACTTTCGCCGGATTCACCGTGGACGTGGCGGGCGACCTGACCGAGGCGCTGGCCCAGGTCGCCCGCCGCTCGCCCGACGTCATCGTCCTGGACGTCATGCTCCCCGGGGCGGACGGCTTCGAAATCCTTCAGCTTCTGCGGGAACAGGGCATCACGGTCCCCGTGCTGTTCCTCACCGCACGTGACGCGGTGGAGGACCGGGTTCGCGGCCTGCGCCTGGGCGGCGACGACTACGTCACCAAGCCGTTCAGCGTCGTCGAGGTCGGCGCCCGCCTCCAGGCCCTGCTCCGCCGGGCCCGAGGCGGCCCGCCCACCGCGGAGGAGTCGACACTGTGCTGCGCCGACCTGCTGATCGACGACCTGCGCCACGAGGTGCGCCGCGGCGGCGACGTCATCGACCTGTCGCCCACCGAGTACCGGCTCCTGCACCACCTCATGTCCCACCAGAACCAGGTGCTGTCCCGATCGCAGATTCTCGAAGCCGTCTGGCAGTACGACTTCGGCGGCGACTCGGTCGTCGTCGAACGCTTCGTCTCCAACCTCCGCCGCAAGATCGACCACGGCCGCACCCCGCTGCTGCACACCGTGCGCGGCGTCGGCTACACCCTCCGACAGCAGGCCGCCCGATGAACCTTGCCGGCCTCCACGGCCGCCTGCACTTGTCCCGCGCCAGCGTCCGACTGCGCATCCTGGCCGGACTCGCCATCCTGCTCGTGGCCGGGCTGACGGCCAGCTCGGTGACCAGCGCGCTGCTGCTGGAGGACTTCCTCCACAAACGCTACGCCCGCACCCTGCAGGACACCGCCGCCCGTATGCGGGCCGTCATCGCGCAGGGTCCCCAGGTCGCCAACGGCGACCAGCTCTCCGCCCTGGTGGGCCCGCCGCTGGGCAGCATCGCCGTCGACGGGCACGACCGGATCCTGCTGTCCACCGGAGCGGCCGACCTGGCCCCCCAAGCGCTGGTACGCGTCACCGCCGCCGTCCCCGTGGGTCGCGTCGTCGCTTACGACAACGTCGAGGGCCTGGACGACCTCAGCGCCATCCGCATCCCCAGCCCCGGCATCACCCTGGAGAAGGCGGGCGAATCCGTGAAGCCGGCCGCGTTCATCCTGGCCATCGACACCTCCGTCGACGACTCCACCACCGACGCCCTGATCGCCCGCCAACTGGCCATCGTCGCCGGCGCTCTGGTCCTGCTGCTCGCCCTCGCCGTCCTCGTGCTACGGCTGGGCATGCGGCCGCTGGCCAAGATGGCCGACAGCGCCGACGCCATCGCCGAAGGACACCTGACCGAACGCCTTCCCACTCGGGGAAACCGCAGCGAGACCGACCAGTTGGCCGAAGCCGTCAACCGGGCCTTCGACGCACAGGCCCGCGCAGAGGCCACCGTCCGCTCGCTGGCCGCGGACACCTCGCACGAACTCCGCACTCCGCTGTCCACCATCTCCGGCTGGCTCGACCTGCACCGCCAGGGCGGACTCACCGGGCCGCGGCTGGAGACCGCCCTCGGCCACATCGAGAACGAGGTCGGCCGCATGCGGTTGCTGGTCGAGGACCTCTCGCTGCTCGCCCGCCTCGACGCCGGCAGGCCTATCGAGCAGGACCCTCTCGATCTGACCGCGCTTGCCGCCAGTGTGGTGGAGGACGCGCAGGTCATCTACCCCGACCGCAGCATCACGCTGACCGCCGGTGGACCCGCCCAGGTGACCGGCGATACCGCCCGCCTTCAGCAGGTGCTGCGCAACCTCGTCGGCAACGCTGTCCAGCACACCCCGGCACAGACCGCCGTGCAGGTCGCCGTCACCACCACCCCCGGACGCGTCCAGGTCGAGGTGGCCGACGACGGCCCCGGCATCGCACCTCAGGACCTGCCGCGCGTCTTCGAGCGCTTCTGGCGTGCCGAGGCCAGCCGCAGCCGCGCCTACGGCGGTTCCGGCCTGGGCCTGGCCATCGTGGAGGCGATCATCCATGCCCACCACGGTCAGGTTTCGGTGGAGTCCACCGTGGGCGTCGGCACCACCGTCACCGTCCGACTCGACGCGCGGTGCACCGGTACCGCGTCGCGGGACTGACCATCGACCCTCGCCTGGCGGTGCGTCCATCAGTGGGTTTCCGCTGCACTGCGTCGTGCTCGTCTCCGAGTGGGCGCCGGCCACGAAAGTCTGCTGACGGGCGATCACCCAGTCGAACACCGAAGCACCCTCTGGGCGCGGGTCCGCCTTCCAGCGGATCTCGTCCGTTGCCCGACGGCCGACCGCCGTGATCCGCCACCGCACGGCCGAGCGCGTCTTCGGTATCGGCCAGGCCACACCACCATCGTCCCCTGTGGACGTCACCGCTCGCTGTGTGCCCTTCTTGCCAGCGACTGTGCAGAGAGAACGGATCATCATGCGTAGTGCAGCGCCCGGCGCTCGGACATCTGCCGCCGCGTCCGGGGGACGGCTCGCCGTCAAGGTCCCGGAAATCACGGCCCTGTTCTGGGTCGTCAAGATCCTCACCACCGGGATGGGCGAGACCTTCTCGGATTTCCTTGTCGGCCACCTGAATCCGGGACTCGCCCTGGGCTCGGGCGCGACCGCGTTGGCGATCGCGTTGATCGTCCAGTTCCGCAGCGACCGCTACCACCTCTGGATCTACTGGCCGGCCGTGACCATGGTGGCCGTCTTCGGCACCATGGTGGCCGATGCCCTCACCTTCCTGGTCGGCCTTCCGTACCCGGTGACGACGGTGGGGTTCTCGATCGTGCTGGCCGTCATCTTCGTCCTGTGGTACGCCCGGGAGAAGACCCTGGATGTGCACAGCATCACCACGCCGCGCCGGGAACGCTTCTACTGGTCGATGGTGACGACCACCTTCGTCCTCGGCACTGTCGCCGGCGATCTGACAGCCGACATGCTGCACCTGGGGTACCTGGGTTCGATCGTGGTGTTCGCCATCGCCATCGCAGTCCCGGCCGCCGCGCACCGCTGGGCGGGGCTGGGCACCGTTACCGCGTTCTGGTCGGCCTACGTCATCACCCGCCCGCTCGGCGCGTCGATCACCGACTGGCTGTCCTCGTCCCGTCAGGACGGCCTGGGCCTGGGGTTCGGCTGGGTCAGCCTCGGCGCGACGATCGTCATCGTCGCGCTGCTCGGACTGCTGACGACGCGCGGCGACCGCCCGGCCGCCGGCCTGCGCTCCGACGCCGTCCGCCCCGGAGAGGCGGACGCCTCGCTGTAGGTGTCCATCGTGGTGGTGACGACGTGCCGTCGCGGTCGCTCGCGCGCCGGAAGGGACTCGGCATGGAGATGGCCGCGCCGCAGGAGCCGATCAGGCCGGGCGGCCGGGCACGGGCCGACGCCTCGGTGGCTGGTGGAGGTTGGTGGAGCCGACATCGCACGACGTCGCCGCCAGCACCCGTCATACGGTGGCGGCTGGCAGGGGCGGCGGGGCGGGCGCCGGGGCGGGAGTCAGGCTCATGTCGGCGCCCTGGCGGCTCACCGGGGGAGACCGTCGCCTGGCGTGTCTCTCCCTCCGCTCCGCCTGTACGCTTCGAACAGCGGTGGCGTGCTGAAGTCGACGTGCCGGCTGAGTGCCGCGACGGCACCCGGTACCCCGGGCGATGGCAGGACCGTCGCGCATCACCCCCGTAACGAAATGATCTGCTTCCTTGTGCGGGCCGCGTCCACGCCCGTGAAGTGGGCTGATGCACTTTCCGACAGCAGGCGGTCCGTTCTTCCGCCACTTGCGCATGTCGCACGCCGTGGCGGCCTCCCTCGTAGTGGTGGCGGTGCTGGCGTTCCTCGTCATTCGGCCGTCCGGCGGCGCGCTTACGGTCCCCAACAGCCCCTGCCGGGCCGTCGGTTCGGCGCGCGAGGCCACGCCCGCGACCCCCGACCTCGACGGGGACGGCTTCGTCGACCTGGTGCACGAGATCTCCGAGACGGAGAACTTCGACCTGTTCGTGGTGCCCGGTTCCGAGCACGGTCCTGACCCCGACCACACGACCGTCTTCGCCCACGACGACCTCGGTGTGCCGCACGACGTCCAGACGGGTGACGACCCGTTGCAGCCCACGGTCGCCGACCTGGATGAGGACGGCCACGCCGACCTCGTCGTGAGCGGCGCCGCCCAGGTCCTGTGGGGAGGCCCCAAGGGACCGCGGGTCGGCGGAGCGCACGGGCGTGTGCCGCTACCGGGCAGCGGATACAGCACCGCGCCGGTCGCCGGCGACTTCGACGGGGACAGCCACACCGACCTCGCGGTGTTCAGGGACTCGAACGAGGCTCGGGAACTGGTTGTCCTCAAGGGACCGTTCAAGCGCTCCGGTGTCCCGGTCCGGACCGTGGAGATCCCCAGCCCGGTCCACGAGGGTGCGTCACCCGTGCTGGTCGCCGGGGACGCGAACGACGACCGCGCCACCGATCTCGCGCTCTACGGCTCTCCGTGGGATCCGCCCCTGCTGTTCACAGGGGGCGCCCGTACCGCCGACGGCCTGAGCAAGGAACCCGAGCGGCTGCCGGAGGGCGAGAACGTCGTCTTCGGCGACTTCGACGGTGACGGGCGCCAGGACATCGCCATGGGGCGGAGCTTCGTCGACAGCTACGACGAGGTCGACACACCCCACCGGCGTGGCCAGGTCAGCGTCCGCTACGGGAAGGAGCCGGGGAAGTGGGTCACCATGGAGGGCGGCGACTTCAAGGAGGGCTTCGGCGCCAGGCTCGCGGTCGGGGACTTCAACGGCGATGGCTGCGACGACCTGGCCGTACAGCTCACCAAGAAGAAGGAGGCGGGGGACGCGCGGATCGAGGTGCTGCGGGGCGGCTCCGAGCACGGGCTCGGATCGAAGCCCTGGCGCTCCACCGAGCGGTCCGTGCCGGGTGACGAAGGCCCCGACGGCGGCACGCTCTTCGCCGTCCATGACTGGGACGGCGACGGCCGCGCGGAACTGGCCCTTCTCGGCGAGGACAGGTGGTGGATCACCGACGGCACGGGCCGCGACGAGGCATCCTTTCCGGTCGCCCCCAGCAAGGATCAAGGTTCGTAGGCGCATGCTTGCTGTCCCGGGCACGTAGTTCTGGGCCCCGTGACGGGTGCCGCTGGGCCGCATCGGCGATCACGCCCTCCAGCAGCGCCTCGACGACTCCGGCGTCCCGCCACTGCACGGTGGACCATGTGCCGCACTGGTCCGGCATCTCCCGCCGCTGGGCTCCCGAGCGGAACTTCCAGGTCACTCCGCCTTCGCAGCGAGGGCGAATCCAGCAACCTGCTCGGCGCCTGCCCGGCCGAGCCGAGGCACCGCGAAGACGCGCCACTCGACAAGCGGATAACGCTCCCCTGATGGACACCGCCCGGACCTCCGCCGGGTCAGTGCGAGCCGGCGGGGACGGGCGAGAGTCGGTAGCCGCCCTCATGGGAGACGACGCGGCCGGCCGTGGGCGGTGCGAAGTGGGTGCCCAGGACGAGGGTGTCCGTGTCGGCGAGTGAGGCGATCAGCTGTAGGCGTGAGGTCTCGGACTGCTCTGGGTCGATGTCGACGCAGGCACCGATGGCCGGGTGGGCGAGCTGGACGGGGTGGTGGATGCAGTCGCCGGTGATCAGAGCCGTCCGGCCGTGGCTGGTCAGCTCGACGGCGACGTGGCCGGGGGTGTGGCCGGGGGTGGGGAGCAGGCGCAGGCCGGGGGTTACGTCGATGCCCTCGGCGGGGACGTCGACGAGGTCGAGCAGTCCCGCCTCCTCGACCGGGATCACGGAGTCGCGGAACATCTGCTCGCGTGCCTCGTCCATGTCGTACCCGGCCCAGAACTCCCGCTCGGTGCGGGAGGTCAGGTAACGGGCGTGGGGGAAGGTGGGCACCCAGTCGCCGTCCACCTCCCGTGTGTTCCAGCCGACGTGGTCGGCGTGCAGGTGGGTGAGGATCACCAGGTCGACCGAGTCCGGGGGGAATCCGGCGGCGGTGAGGTCCCGAAGGTAGTCGGTGTCCAGCCCATGCCAGGCGGGATTGGCCCGCTCCTTGCCGTTGCCGATGCCGGTGTCGACCAGGATGCGCAGGCCGCCGAGGGTGAACGCGAAGCTGTGGCTGTCGATGCGGAGGGTGCCCTCGTCGTCGGCGAAGTGGGGACGCAGCCAGTCCTGCGCGGCGACGAGGTCCGGGGTGGCGTCGGGCAGCAACCACGGTCCGGTGGCGGGCGGCAGGAGAACCTCGTCGATGCGGTGGACGGTGACGTCGCCCACGGTCCAGGAGGGGGCGGCGGTCAGGTCGGTGGCCGGGCGGTTGTGGTGGGCAGTGCTCATGATCGTTCTGTCCTCTGGGTCTCGTCACGGAAAGTCGTTGTGCGCGTGGTGGACTGTCCTGCCCCTTGACACGGTGAGTGCGGCCAGGGCCGCGACGGCGAGCAGGGCGGCGGCGATGGCATAGGCATGGGCGGCGATGCGCAGCCCGTAGTGCTCGGTGGCGGCGCCCGCGGCGATGGCGGGCAGGCCGGCGCCGTGCAGACCGCTCAGCGTCAGGGCCGCGGCGGGAACGACGGCCAGGCTCCCGCCGGTGGCGGCGGCGTACGGCGCCGTGCGCCGCAGAATCCACACGGTGAGCGTGGCCACGGCGGTCAGCGTGAAGAAGACCATGCCGCCGGCCTCCTGCGGGGCACCGGGGGCCACCAGGCGTACGAGCGCCGGCGTCGTCGCCCCGCTGATGTACCGCATCCTCTTCCGCCCGGACGGACTCGACGCCGCGTACGCGCGTCGGCTCGTGACAGCGGTCCTCGGCCCGACAGGCCGATAACCCGGCGCTCTCCTCGGGTGGTGTGGCCGGTCCGGAAGCCGGATCGCGTCAGTCGTCCGCTGCGGCGTCGGCCTCCTCGGGACTGGCAGAGAGCCGGTAGAAAGCGGCGGCGTTGTCCCAGAGCACGGTTCAACACCCGGGCGGCCCCAGGTTTCCCGGCGCCGCTCGCACCACCCGCTCGCCGGGGACGGGCCCGGCACTCCGTTCTAGGCTTGCCGGGTGACAGAGAACAGCAAGCGTCCGGTCGCCGTGTTCGACATCGACAACACCCTCGCCGACACCGCGCACCGGCAGCGGTTCCTGGAGCGCGCGCCCCGGGACTGGGACGCGTTCTTCTCCGCCGCGCCGCTCGATCCGCCGCTCGCCGAGGGGATCGCGCTGGCCGTGGCGAGCGCGGCGGAGTGCGAGATCGTCTACCTGACCGGCCGTCCCGAGCGCTGCCGCCGGGACACGCTGGACTGGCTCGCCGCCCACGGGCTGCCCGAGGGCCGCGTGCACATGCGGCGCGACTCCGACCGCAGGCCCGCCCGGCGCACCAAGCTGGAGATCCTGCGCCGGCTCGCCGCACGGCGCGCGGTCCAGGTCCTGGTCGACGACGACGAGCTGGTGTGCGACGACGCCGAACGGGCCGGGTTCACCGTCGTACGGGCCCGCTGGGCCGACCGGTCGGCCACGCTGGAGCAGGCCCAGGAGGGGGAGGGGCGGACCTGAGCCGACGCCCTCACTCCCCGTCATCGATGCGGAAGCCCACCTTCAGGCCCACCTGGTAGTGCTCGATCTGCCCGTTCTCGATCTGGCCCCTGACCTGCGTCACCTCGAACCAGTCCAGGTTGCGCAGGGTCTGGCCGGCACGGGCGACACCGTTGCGGATGGCCTGGTCGATGCCCTCGTGCGAGGTGCCGACGATCTCGGTGACCCGGTAGGTGTGGTTCGTCATCTAAAAGCTCCTCTCGTGGTCCCTCCACCGTGCCGCATCAGGAAGCGGAGCGCGAGCCATCGGTTCCCGACCGCCGACAGCCCTTGACCCTCCGCATTGGTCCATACCAAAATCCTCCGTACACCCGTACGGGCACCCCTGCTCGTTCCCCCACGCCGGGCCCCTTCGCTGTCCGCAAGACAGAACAGGATCCCCGTGAGACGTCGTCGCCCCCTCGCCCTCGCCTGTGTGTCCGCCGCCCTGCTGAGCGCCTGTGGAGTGCTGCCGGGCGGCGGGGAGGGGCGGCACACCGTCACGGTGTGGCTCATGCAGAACAGCGCCTCGAAGGACTTCCTGGACCGGTTCACCGCGGACTTCGAACGCACCCACAAGGACATCCGCCTCGACATCCGCATCCAGCAGTGGACCGGGATCGTGGACAAGGTCCAGGCCGCGCTGAAGGACGGCTCCGGTGCCGGACCCGACGTCATCGAGGTCGGCAACACCCAGGTCCCGGAGTACGTCGAGGACGGCCGGCTCACCGACCTCACGCTGGAGTCGATGCGCGACTGGGGCAAGGAGCACTGGCTGCCCGGACTCGCCGAACCCGGCCGGGACGACTCCCGCCAGTACGGCATCCCCTGGTACGCCGCCAACCGGGTCGTCATCTACCGCAAGGACCTCTTCGCCAAGGCCGGGATCACCTCCCCGCCGAAGACCCGCGCGCAGTGGCTGGCCGACACCGAGCGGCTCGACTCCGGCACGAACCAGGGGATCTACCTCGCCGGACAGGACTGGTACACCCTCTCCGGGTTCGTCTGGGACGAGGGCGGCGACCTCGCCGCGGAGACCGACGGCGAATGGAAGGGCACCCTGGACAGCCCGGCCGCGCTGCGCGGGATGGACTTCTACCGGCGGCTCCAGGCCCTCGGCCGGGGACCCGCCGACGCCGACGAGGAACACCCGCCGCAGGCTCAGGTGTTCGCCGGCGGCAAGGTCGCGCAGATCATCGCGGTCCCGGGTCTCGCCCAGTCCGTCGTGCAGGAGAACCCCGAACTCAAGGACAAGATCGGCTACTTCCCGGTCCCCGGCATCACCGCCGACCACCCCGGCGCCGTCTTCACCGGCGGCTCCGACCTCGTGGTGCCGCAGAACACCGACCGGCCCTACGACGCCACCGCCGTGGTCGGTGCGCTGACCGGCGCCACATGGGACACCGACCTGGCCCGCACCATGAACTACGTGCCCAACAAGACCACGCTGGCCGGCGCGGTCGCCGGGGAGCAGGGGGTCGCCGCGATGGCGGCGGGGGCCGCGCGGGGACGCGCGACCCCCCACACCCCGGACTGGCCGGCGGTCGAGGCCGACAACCCGATCAAGGGCTACATGACGAAGGTGCTAGGCGGTGCGGACCCCGCGACCGAGGCCCGCCGCGCCTCCCGACGGATCACCGAACTGCTCGCACCGAACCTCGGCTGACTGCCCCGTAGGGGCGCTGGGGGCACCCCCGGCCGAAGGCTGGGGGAGGAACTGCGCGACGAGCCACCAAGGCGCCGCGGACGGCCGACGACGTGGTGCGGCACTCACAGCGGAGCCAGGGCGGACAGCCGACTCAGCGGGCGACGCTCAGCGACAGCGCGAAGCGCCCCTCCGAGTCGGTCCACCAGTGCGTCAGCTCCAGCTCGGCCGCCGCCAGTTCCGCGGTCACCCCGTCCCGCCGGAACTTCGCCGACACCTCAGTGCGCAACTCCTCGCCCGCCGCGAAGTCCACGGCGAGATCGAGCGCCGGCACCTTCACGGTCTGCGCGACCCGCGAGCGCAGCCGCATCTCGATCCACTCCTGCTCCGCGTCCCACAGGGCGACGTGGTCGAAGGCGTCCGGGTCGAAGTCGGCGTCCAGCTCCCGGTCCACGACGGCCAGCACGTTCTTGTTGAACGCGGCCGTCACGCCCGCCGCGTCGTCGTACGCCCGGACCAGCACGTCCTCGTCCTTGACCAGGTCGGTGCCGAGCAGCAGCGCGTCGCCCGGCGCGAGCAGCCGGCGGATGCGGGCCAGGAACACGGCCCGCTCGGCGGGCAGCAGATTGCCGATCGTGCCACCGAGGAAGGCCAGCAGCCGGGGCCCGGGAGTCTCCGGCAGCGCCAGCTGCCCGGTGAAGTCGGCGATCAGGGCGTGCACGGTCAGCCCCGGCCGCTCCGCGACGAGCGCCTGCCCGGCCTGTGTCAGCGCGCTCTCGCTGACGTCGACCGGGACGTACACCTCCAGGGCGGTGAGCGCGTCGATGAGCAGCCGCGTCTTCTCGGAGGAACCCGAGCCCAGCTCCACCAGCGTGCGGGCACCGCTCGCGGCGGCGATCTCACCGGACCGGTCGGTCAGGATCTCCCGCTCGGCCCGGGTCGGGTAGTACTCCGGCAACTCGGTGATCTCTTCGAACAGTTCGCTGCCCCGGGCGTCGTAGAACCACTTGGGCGGCAGCGTCTTGGGGGTGGCGGTGAGGCCGTTCAGGACGTCGGCGCGCAGCGCGGCGTCCGTCGCGTCCTCGGGAAGGGTGCGGGTGACACGGAGGGGACTCACGTACAGGGCTCCTTAGGGGATACGGAGGCCGGGTCCTCGGCCCGGGCGTGCTCGACCGGAGCGAGCTCGACGCCCGCGCGGCTCGCGAGGAGCAGCGTGCGGTCGGGGACCTCCCGCCAGAGCGGGTCGTCGTCGTACGGCTCGGAGGCGACGACGGTGCGGTGGCCGGGTTCCGAGAGGTAGAAGAGGCTGTCGCCCCAGGCGGTGGCGGCGATCGTCGAGCCGTCGGTGAGCAGCAGGTTGAGCCGGGCGGCGGGGGCGGCCTCGGCCACCTGGAGAACCGTTTCGGCAAGGGCGGGGCCCGGCGCCGTGCCGGACCGCAGCCGGTGCAGGACCAGCGCCCAGACGAACGCCGAGTCGGTGCGGGCCTCCATCGCCAGCAGGTCGGCCGGGGGCAGCAGGGGCGCCAGGGGCGCCACGGACCGCGGCCAGTCGGGGACCGCCCCGTTGTGGCTGAAGAGCCAGCGGCCGGCGGCGAACGGCGCCGCCGCGGCCTCCGCGTCCGCGCCGGCCAGCGTCGCGTCCCGGACGGCGGCCAGCAGCGCGCCGGCGCGCACCACCCGCGCCAGGTCGGCGAAGGACTGGTCGGCCCAGATCGGCCCGGCCCGCCGGTAGCGGGCCGGCTGCGGATCCTCCGGGGCGTACCAGCCCACCCCGAAACCGTCGGCGTTGACCGTCCCGTACCGCTGCCGCCGCGGGGCCCACGACTGCCGGTACAGGGAGTGCGCGGGATCCACGAGGAGCCGGCCGAGCGGCTCCTCGGGTCCCAGACAGGCCAGGTGGCGGCACATCAGTCGGTCTCCGCGGTCCGGGCGGTGCGGAAGCCGGAGAAGATCTGCCGCCGGATCGGGTAGTCCCAGTTGCGGAAGGTGCCCCGGCAGGCCACCGGGTCCACGGCGAACGAACCTCCGCGCAGCACCTTGTACTCGGGCCCGAAGAACACCTCCGAGTACTCCTTGTACGGGAAGGCGCTGAAACCGGGGTAGGGGAGCAGGTCGCTCGACGTCCACTCCCACACGTCGCCGATCAACTGCCGTACGCCCAGCGCCGACTCGCCCTCGGGGTAGCTGCCCGCCGGAGCCGGCCGCAGATGGCGCTGGCCCAGGTTGGCGTGGGCCGGGCCCGGGTCGGCGTCGCCCCACGGGTAGCGGCGTGAGCGGTTCTCCACCGGGTCGTGCCGGGCGGCCTTCTCCCACTCGGCCTCGGTGGGCAGCCGGCGCCCGGCCCAGCGGGCGTAGGCGTCCGCCTCGTACCAGGACACGTGCAGCACCGGCTCCTCGGGCGGTACGACCTCCGTCACGCCGAACCGGCGCCGTAGCCACTGGCCATTGTCGCGTTGCCAGAACAGCGGGGCGTGGATGGCGTGTTCGCGGATGTGCGCCCAGCCGGCGGGCGTCCACCAGCGCTCCTGCTCGTAGCCGCCGTCCTCGATGAACGCCAGGTACCGGGCGTTGGTGACCGGGGTCGTGTCGATCCAGAAGGACGCCACCTCCCGCCGGTGCGCGGGGCGTTCGTTGTCGAGCGCCCAGGGCTCGGTGGAGGTGCCCATGGTGAACGGCCCGCCGGGGACCAGGACTTCGGCCGGACCGGTGAACGGCGGGACCGGGTCCGGGTCGGGGGCGGTGAGGGCCTGGGGGCCCTTGCGGAGCTGATGGGTGATCAGCATCGTCTCGTCGTGCTGCTGTTCGTGTTGCGCGATCATCCCGAACGCGAAGCCCGCCTCGGTGAGCCGGCTGCCGGTGAACGCGGTGCCCTCCAGCAGGTCGAGCGCCCGGCCGCGCACCTCCGCCGCGTACTGCCGGGCCTCGTCGGGCGCCAGCAGCGGCAGCGAGGGCCGCTCGGACCGCGGGTGCTCGAAGGCGTCGTAGAGGCTGTCGATCTCGGGGCGCATCGGCTCCCGGCCGCCCACGTTGCGCAGCAGCCAGAGCTCCTCCTGGTTGCCGATGTGCGCGAGGTCCCAGACCAGCGGGGACATCAGCGGGGAGTGCTGCGCGGTGAGGTCGGGCCCCTCGACGCAGTCGGTGAGGAGCGCGGTGCGGGCGCGGGCGGTGGTCAGGGACCTAAGCGCCCGGTCCCGCAGGGTCTCGATATCGATGTCGGTCTCGGTCTCGGTCTCGGTCATGCGCTGAGTTCCCTCTCCTGGGCGCGGCCCGCCGTGCCGCGCACTCGGTCCAGCAGGTCGTCGGCCGGGCTGCGGCCGCGCAGGACGTACCGCTCCAGGTACCCGTGTACGGCGTCCACGACCTCGGGGGTCGCGCCGAGCCGCGGGAGGGCCTGCGACGCCGCCGTGAAACAGGTGACGGCCGCCTCCCGGAGCTCCGGGTCGCCGAGCCCGGTACGGGCCGCGTCGAGCCACAGCGGGTTGTGCGGGGCGGGCCGCGACTCCGCCCGTTCGGCCAGCGGTTTCACCGCCCGGTACGCGGTCTCGGCGGCCTGCGGGTCGTCGAACAGCGCCGCCGTCACCGCCAGCGGCACGATCCACCCGTCGTCGCCGGGCTGCGCGTCGATCATCCGCAGCTCCAGGTGCCCGCGCGGTCTGACCGGCGGGAACAGCGTGGTCAGGTGGTACGCGAGATCCTCCGTGGTGGGCGAACCGGAACGGGTCCACTCCCGGAAGGTGAGTCCGTCGGGCACCTCCCACGGGCCGCGGTCCCGTCGTACGCACATCACCGGTGCGTCGAGCACGTGCCGGGCCCAGGCCGCCCGGGGATCGCCGTCCAGCGGGGGCGCGCCGGCGCGGCCCGCGTCGATCTCCATCCACAGCAGCTGCCGGGTGGAGACCCAGCCGGTGGGCCGCCGCTCGACCAGCGGGCTGTTGGCGAACGCGGCCACCAGCACCGGGCCCAGCTGGTGGGCCAGCCACCAGCGGCGCGTGTGCCCGAGCGGGCCGGGCTCCTCGTGGCCGGCGTCCAGGCAGACCTGTACGGAGGCCGAGGCGCACATCATGTGGCGGCCCGCGGTGCCGGTGCGGTCCAGGCAGGCCTCCATGGCGTCGTAGCGCGGTTCGCGCAGGAAGCGACGGGGCGTGTGCCAGGGGTCGTGACCGGCGCCCACGAGGCCGAGGCCCCGCTGGGCCAGGACCCCACGGACGGCGTCCAGGTCGGCGGAGACGGTGCCTATGCACTCCATCAGGGAGGCGGCGGGCGGCGAGCTGAGCTCCAGCTGGCCGCCGGGTTCGACGGTGAGCGCCGACCCCAGGGGCACCGTGCGCAGTGCGGCGTAGGCCGCTTCGAGTCGTTCGGGTGTCACCGGGAGCTGCGGTCGCCGCAGCTCGTGGACCAGCCATTCCACTTCGACACCGAGGGTGCGGGGCGGACCGGTCTTGAAGCAGATGCCCTTGACCAGGGCCTCCACCTCGGCCTCGGTGACGGCGGTGCGGTCGTCCGAGAAGTCGGTTCTCACCGACCCGTCGGTACAGTCGCCGTCGGCGGATATTGAGTCGGACATGTCGGGATCCTCCTGAGATTCCACCATGCCACCGTCCCGGCCGCGGGTGGCTCGGGACGGCATCGTCCATCCCACCCAAGACCCCTACGCGGATTCGCACAAGGGTGCCAAACGGCACGTCCGTGATCGGTAATCTCCGTTTCCTCCAGTGTTTCCGGCCGTTACCGGCGGTTTCGGGCCTGGGAAACCCCGTTGCACGGCATCACCAGCATCACCCAGGATGCTGATATGAGCACGACGGGGGAGGCCGCGCGAGCCGCGGTCATGGCGTCCACGGGGGTGGCGCCATGAGCGCGCGCCTGCGCGGCATCGCGCAGGGGACCGAGCAGATCGTGGCGGCGGGGGCGTACCGGGCGCCGGACGGCCGGGAGGTCCTGCTCGCGGCCGACATCGCGGCCGCACAGGCCGGGACGCGGCTGTACGGCCCGGAACCGGTGCCGGCCGTCGCCGGCGGCGACACGGACACCGTCTTCGAGGTCACCGGCGAGAGCAGCCTGGAGGCCGCCCGCCGGCTGGCCGACGCCCCGGTGGCGGTCCTGAACTTCGCCTCGGCCCGCAATCCGGGCGGCGGCTACCTGAACGGCGCGCAGGCGCAGGAGGAGGCCCTGTGCCGTGCCTCCGCGCTCTACGCCTGCCAGTTGCACGCCCGCGCCTTCTACGACCACCACCGCGCCCACCGGGACCCGTTCTACTCGGACCGGGTGATCCACTCCCCGGCCGTCCCGGTCTTCCGCGACGACCGTGGCGCGCTGCTCACCGAGCCCTACCGGGCGGGCTTCCTCACGGCCGCCGCGCCCAACGCGGGTGTCATCCGCCGGACGGCCCCGGAACGCGCCGGCGAGGTGCCCGGCGCCCTCGCCGTCCGGGCCGAGCGGGTTCTGGAGGTGGCCGCCGCGCACGAGTACCGGCGACTGGTCCTCGGCGCGTGGGGCTGCGGGGTCTTCCAGAACGACCCGGTGCAGGTCGCGGCGGCCTTCCGAGGGCTGCTCGGCCCCGGCGGACGGTTCGCCGGAACCTTCGCGCACGTGGTATTCGGCATCCTCGACCGCACGCCGAAGTCCCCGGCCCGGGTCGCCTTCGCCCAGGCGTTCGGAACCACCGAGCGCTGAGCGGACCCGGCGCGGCCGGCTGCGGGCCGGCGCCCCGCGAGGGGCGCGGGAACCGCGAGACCGGCCCGCAGGGAGGGAAGCGCGTGCCCGGCGGGGTGTCCGGCTCAGTTCCAGCCGTAGCGTTCGTGCAGCCGGTTGCGTACGAGGTTGAAGCGGCCCCGGTCCAGGGCGCAGGCCTCCCGGCGCATCCCCTCCTCGTGCAGCCGCAGCACGCGGTCCACGTCCACCCAGGAGTCGCGTCCGGAGCGGTCCCAGGGGCCGCTGCCGATCGCCACCCACTCACGGTCGTCGTCGTGCCGCTTGCTGGACAGCTGCACGGCGAGCACGGTGCCGGCCGCCTCACGGGCGACGACCAGCACCGGCCGGTCCTTGCCCCGCCCGTCGTTCTCCTCGAAGGGCACCCAGGTCCACACGATCTCGCCCGGGTCGGGGTCGCCGTCGTGGACGGGGGAGTACTCGGTGCGCACCCTGCCGACCTCGCGCGGATCGGCCTCGGTGGTCGCGGTGCGGCCGTAACGGCCGGGGATGTTCTCGTCGTCGATGTACGCAGTCACGAGGGCACCCTAAGGTGCCTCAGCCTGCGAGAACAGGCGGGGTCCCGGTACGGCGCAGCTCGCCTTCGATCAACTCGGCGGTGACGTCGGGCCGTTCCAGGTGCGGAAGGTGCCCGGCCGCCGGGACGGGCTCGAACCGGCCCTGCGGGAAGGCCTTCGCGTAGGCGGCTCCGTACGCGGGTGTGACGATGCGGTCGCTCTCGCCCCAGATCACCAGCGCGGGCTGCCGCACCCGTCCCAGCCGGGGCAGCAGCTTCGGGTCGGTCATCCGGCCGCCGTCCGTGAGCAGCCGCATGGTGGCCATGTTGGCCTGGCGGCGGGCGAGTTCGGCGGCGGGGAGGGTGGCCGGGTCGACGTAGAAGCGGTCCGGGTCGTGCCAGGAGTGCTCTGCCTGGGCGCGCGGGTCCAGTGCGAAGAAGTCGGTGACCTCTTCGCCGTCGATGTCCGCGCCGACCGCGTTGACGAGGACCAGACCGGTGATCAGCCCGGCCGTGTCGAGTATCGCCATCTCGGCGGCGAGCCGGCCGCCCAGGGAGGAGCCGATGACCATGACGTCGCTCAACTCGCTGTCCTGGAGCAGGTGGAGGTAGGCGACGGCGAGGTCGTCGACGCCGGTCAGCCAGTCGGGGCGGGGGGTGCCGTCCCAGCCGGGGTGGACCGGGGCGATGGTGTGGGCCGACCCGGCGAGGCGGGCGGCGAGGCCGGCGACCGTGGCGGGGCCGCCGCCTCCGTGCAGTACGAGCACCGGGCGGCCGGACCCGGCCTCGGTGAGGGAGACGGGGAGATCGGGGTACACCTGGGCGATGCGGTTCGTCGTCATGCCGTCAATCTAACTAAGGATGTTTATATAAACAAGCTTAGTCGTCGGGTAAAGTGAAGTCATGCAAGACGACCTGCAAGTTCTCGGACGAGCGGTGAAACAGGCCCAGTACCGGCAGCACCGGGCGATGGACAGCGCGCTGTCGGCCGTCGGCACCACCCTCGCGCAGTGGGACGCGCTGCGCGCCATCGACCGGTCACCGGGCGCCTCGGCGCGCGAGCTGGCCGCGGCCACCTTCCAGAGCGAGCAGGCCTTCGGCACGCTGGTGGGCCGGCTGGCCGCGCAGGGGCTGGTGGAACGGCGGCCGGGCCACGGGCGGCGGATCCAGCACCGCCTCACTCCCGACGGGGAGCGGATGCTGGCGGCCGGGCACGGGGTGGCCGGCGAGGTGCTCGCCGACTGCTTCGCCGGGCTGTCGGCGGCGGACCGGGCGACGCTGCTCGGCCTGCTGGAGCGCCTCAACGCGCGGGAGTGAGCGGGCCGGTGGCGCGAGGCCGTGGCGCGAGGTCGTGCCGCGGTGTCGTGCCGTGCCGTGCCGTGCCGTGCCGCGGTGCGCGGCCGGGGCGGAGCCGACACGACGGTGCGCCCCCCGAACCGCTCGGAGGGCGCACCGTCACGCCGCCGCCACGGCCGACCCGTCAGTCGACCCCTTTGCTGTCGGCCGACCCGTCAGTCGACCCCTTTGCTGTCGGCCGATCCGTCAGCCGACCCCTTAGCAGTCGGCCGATCCGTCAGTAGTCCGGCCGGCCCCTCAGCAGTCGGTTGACCCCTTTGCCGGCGGTCGACCCGTCAGCCGGCGTCCGGCTCCAGCGGTACCTTCTGGGTCTTCGGGGCCGCCGGTACTCCGTTGAGCACGGGTGAGGTCCCGTTCGCCGGCTGCCCGTTCGGGTTCATCGAGGCGAGCAGCTGGCGGGCGAGACCGAGTCCGGTGCCGCCCATGGTGAGGGCCTTGGCGAACAACTCGGCCATGCCGTCGGCGCCGTTGAGGAGCACCATGTTGTCCACGTTGCCGAAGGCGGACGCCCCGGCCTTGACGATCTCCGGCCAGTTCTCGGCGAGTTGCTGGGCGACCACCGCCTCCTGGTTCTCGGCGAGGGCGGCGGCACGGGCCTTGATGGCCTCCGCCTCGGCGAGCCCCTTGGCCTTGGTCGCCTCGGCGTCCGCGAGACCCCTGGCCTGCGCGGCCGCCGCCTCGGCCTCACCGGTGGCCCGGGTCGCCGCAGCGGTGGCCGTACCCCGGGACCTGGTCGCCTCGGCCTCGGCGCCCGCGGCCGCCTTGACCCGGGTGGCCTCGGCCGCCGCCGCCAGTTCCGTCTCCTTCGCCTTGGCCTGGGCTGCCGAGATACGCGCGTCACGCTCGGCCTCGGCCAGTGTCCGCTTCTCGTAGGCCTTGGCGTCGGCCGGCTTGCGGACGTCCGCCTGGAGCTGCTGCTCCCGCCGGTGCGCCTCGAGTTCGGCCACCCGGGTCTCCTGGACCACGACCTCCTGCCGGGCGGCCGCGTCGGCGAGCGGACCGGCCTGGCGCGCCTGGGCCGCCGCCTTGTCCCGCTCGGCCTGGTAGCCGGCCTGGAGGATCTCGCTGTCCCGGGTGGCCTCCGCCATCCGGGCGAACGACTGCTGCTCGGCCTCGGTGGCGAGACGGTTCGCCTCCGCCTGCGCGATCCGCGCGTCCCGCTGCACGGCCGCAGCGTGCGGCATCGCCAGGTTCCGGATGTAGCCGGTCGGGTCCTCGATCTCGTGGATCTGCAGGGAGTCCACGATGAGCCCCAGCTTCTCCATCTCCGTGCCGCAGGCGGCCCGGGTCTGCCCGGTGAGCTTGTCCCGGTCGCGGATCATGTCCTCGACCGTCAACCCGCCCACGATGGACCGCAGATGACCGGCGAACACGTTGTGCACCCGCTCGGACATCATCTTCTGCTGGTCCAGGAAACGGCGGCCCGCGTTGGCGATCGACACGAAGTCGTCGCCCACCTTGAAGATGACCACACCGCGCACCTTCAGCGGAATGCCCTGCTGGGTCACGCAGTCCACCGACAACTCGGTCTCGTTCAGGTCCAGCGAGAGCTTGCGCACCGCCTGCACGCCCGGCAGCACCAGCGTGCCGCGCCCCGTGACGATCCGGAACCCCATGCCCTCTTCGAGACCCTCGGTCCGGTGCTTCGAACCGGAGATGATGAGCGCCTCGTTCGGCTCGGCCACCCGCCACATCATCTTGAACAGACCGATCAGCACGAGCACGGCGAGAACCGCCGCCCCCGCAACGACGCCGACAACCATCGGCATACGCCCCCTTTGGATGGTGCCCTTTCGGCACCGAACGAAGGGAGTGTGCGCCTGCCGGAGCGCGGGGTGAAGACACCGGCGAATCCTTGTTGCAATCTTGACGCATACGCCCCTCACCTGGGGCTACACCCGCTCAACTGTCGTATGCGGGCGTGACGTAGACCGTCCTCGGCGGCAGGTACTCGACCACCATCACCACGGTGCCCCGCTCGAACCGGCCGGTGCCGTCGGCGGCGTACGCGAGGAAGTGCTCGGCACCCCCGCGGACCCGCACGATCACCTCGCCCACGAGTCCGGGCCCGACCGTGCCGGTGACCCGCCCCATCAGCCCCACCATCGACGCATCGTCCATGGTCAGAGGGTACGGGCAGGTCAGGCGACGGGAAAGCGGCGGGCCGTCACGGCGCGGGGGAGTCCGTGACCAGGGCCCGCGGCGGCCACCGCTCGTGCCAGCGCGACTCGGACTCCAGTTGGGCCGCGACCGAGACGAGCAGCGGCTCGCTGTTCGCCGGACCCAGCAACTGCGCGCCCACCGGCAGCCCGTCACCGACGAACCCGGCCGGCACGTTCACGCCCGGCCAGCCCAGCACGTTCCACGGCCAGGCGTAGGGGCAGGCGGCGATCATCGCCCGGTCGGTGGCGAACTGCCCCAGGCCCAGCATCGCGCCCACCCGGGGCGGGGGAGCGGCGGTGGTCGGCGCGAGGATCACGTCGTACGACGTGAAGAAGCCGCCGATGCGCCCTCGCAGGCCCGCCTCCGCACGCCGGGCGGCCCGCAGCGGGGCCCCGCCGAGCAGCCGGCCCAGGCGGGCGGCCTCCAGCGTGCGCCTGTCGAGCAGGGCGGGATGCGGTGCCTCGCGGACGCGTTCGGCTATCCCCGCCGTGGCGCGCGGCACGAAGGTGAGCCCGATCCGGCCGTAGGGCGGGTCGGCCTCCTCCACGGTGTGGCCCAACGCCTCCAGCCGCTCGGCGAGTTCGACGACACGGGCGCGGACGTCCGGGTGCAGGCGGGCGGGCAGCGCGGTGAACGGCGGCTTCAGGGAGAGCGCGATGCGCAGCCGCCCGGGATCGCGGCCGACCGCGTCCGAGACGGCCGACTCCGGTGGCCGATGCGGGTCCCGAGGGTGGTTTCCGCTCGCCGCGTCCAGCAGCAGGGCGGCGTCGGCGACCGTACGGGCCAGGGTGCCGTTGACCGTGATGCCCTGGAAGGACTCGCCGCGCGGCCAGGTGGAGATACGGCCGCGCTGCGGTTTGATGCCGACGAGGTGGGTCCAGGCGGCCGGGATGCGCACCGAGCCGGCCCCGTCCGAGCCGAGCGCGGCCGGCACCAGTCCGGCCGCGACGGCCGCCGCCGATCCGCCGGAGGAACCGCCCGGGGTGTGCTCCGGGTGCCACGGGTTGCGGGTGACGCCGAAGGCCGGACCCTCGGTGAACGGCCACTGTCCCAGCTCGCAGGCGTTGGTCTTGCCGATGATCACGGCACCGGCCGCGCGCAGCCGGCGTACTGCCTCGGCGTCCCGCGGCGCGGGCGGGAAGTCGCCGCGGCAGCCGAAGGCGGTCGGCTCGCCGGCCACCTCCATGTCGTCCTTGACCGCGACCGGCACCCCGAGCAGGGGGCGCCGTACGCCCGCCGCCAACTCCCGGTCGGCGGCTTCGGCTTCGGCGAGCGCTGCCGAACCCCGCACGATCCGGAAGGCGTTGAGGGAGCCCTGGGTGGCCTCGATCCGCGCCAGACACTCCTCGACCAGCCGCCGGGAGGACAACTCGCCTGCGGCCAGGGCGCGTACGGACTCGGCGAGCCCGGCGGAGCGGTCGTACGGCATGGCTTGCCCACCTCCGGCGGCACGATGTCTACCGGAGAGTAACCCCGATCCGCGGCATGGGGGACAGGTTTCGCACAGCCGGCGTCCAGCCGTGCCCCAGTCCCGCCCAAAGCATTGACGTGAACCTGTCGCCACTCTTACTTTCTGCGCGACTTGTCGAACTCAGTTCGAAATACCGGACGCAGTCTGTCCGCGATCCGGATCTGCACGAGCCCCCGGGAGAGCCGCCGTGACCGTACGTCCCCCCGCCCCGTCCCGTCGCACCCTGCTCCGCGCGCTGGCCGCGCTGCCGGTGTCGGCCCTGGTCCTGCCCGAACTGGCCGGCACGGCCGAGGCCGCCGCCCCCGCGAGCGGATACGCCACCCGCTACACCATCGTCCCGTTCCTGGACAGCGACGACGGCACGGTGAACGTCTACCAGTCCGACGACGCCAGGGACTTCCGCCTCCTCCAGGCCTCCGCCTACACCCCGCCGAGCAACCGCATCCGCGACGCCAGTGTCCTCAAGCACACGGACGGCTACTACTACCTCACCTACACCACGCACACCTGGCAGGACGAGAGCACCACCATCGGCTTCGCCCGCAGCTCCGACCGGGTCAACTGGACGTTCCTGTACGACTACACGGTCCCGATCACCGATCTCTCCCGGGCCTGGGCGCCCGAGTGGTTCGTCGACAGCGACGCCAGTGTCAACGTGATCGTGTCCTGCTCGACCACCGACGACGAGTGGATCTTCACCCCGTACGTCCTCACGGCGACCGACTCCGCGCTCACGGCCTGGACCTCACCGGTCGCCCTGTCCGGCATCGGCGCGAACCACATCGACACGTACATCGTGAAGGTGGGCTCGACCTACCACGCGTTCACGAAGAACGAGACCGCGAAGTACATCGAGTACGGCACGGCGTCGGCCCTCAAGGGCCCCTACACCCTGTCCAGGACCGGCGACTGGGCGGGCTGGGGCAGCTACCGCGAGGGCCCGTCGGTGATCCAGCTCGACAACGGCGGCTGGCGGATCTTCTTCGACGGCTACGGCGACGGCACCTACTACTACAGCGACAGCTACGACACCTTCGCCACCTGGAGCACGCCCACCGCCCTGCCCACCCTCTCGGGCACGGCCCGCCACTTCACGGTGATCAAGGAGACGGTGTCGGGTGGCGCCTCGGTGACGAAGAACGCGACCCGCTCCTTCCGGTCGGCCAACTACACCACCCGCTACTGGGAGGAGCAGTCCTCCCTCCTCAACCTGCCGGTGGTGACCGGCTCCAGCGCCACCGCGGACAAGCAGGCCGCCACCTTCACCGTCGTCGCGGGCCTCGCCGACGGCAACGGCTACTCCTTCCGCGACGCGTCCGGCAACTACCTGCGCCACTACGACTTCCGTGCCCGCTTCGACGCGAACGACGGCACGACGACCTTCGCGAAGGACGCCACGTTCATCGCCCGCACCGGCACGACGAGCGGCTCGGTCCGCTTCGAGTCGTACAACTACCCCGGCTACTACCTGCGCCACTACGACTACCAGCTCCGCGTGGACCTCTCGCCCGGCACGGACCTGTTCCGCCTGGACAGCTCCTTCGCGGCGGTGACGGCCTGGGCCTGACCGGCGGCATCGCCGCCGCCGGGGCTCAGATCAGTTCGGGCTGCGGTTCCGCGCGGGGGCGCGGGACCGGGGCGGGCGCCGGTTCCCAGCGGCCGGTGGTCCGTACGTAGCCGTAGATCACCGAGAGCATCGCCAGCACCAGGAGCGGTCCGGACAGCCACCGGTGCTCCGCCATCGGCAGCGGCAGGAAGCGGTAGGACACCAGGAGGGCGACGAAGACCGCCGTGCCGTAGCCGGTCAGGCGGAGCCCCGCCGGGTCCCAGCCACGGTCGTAGGTGCGCAGGGCCGCCTCGATGGTGAGGGTGAACACCACTCCGGCGAGGAGGTCCGCACCGTAGTGGTAGCCGAAGCCCAGGGTGGCGGTGAGCGTCGCGGCCAGCCAGAACGCGCCGGCGAACCGCAGGAACCGGGGGCCGCGGCGGGAGTGGATGAAGATCGCCGTGGCCCAGGCCGTGTGCAGGCTGGGCATGCAGTTGCGGGGGGTGATCGCGTCGTAGGCGATGCGGTGCGGCGGGCTGATCGCGGGTGTCGTCCCCGGCCACAGGTCGGGCACCGGCCAGTGCCCGTCGCCCGGCGAGTGGTCCGGCCAGAGACCGACCGTCGCCCAGTGGTCGGTTCCGGTGCCGTAGGCGAAGACCGGGCCGACCACCGGGAAGAGCATGTAGATGCCGGGTCCGAGCAGACCTATGAGCAGGAAGGTGCGCACCAGGTGGTGGCGCGGGAAGCGGCGCTCGGCGGCGACGTTGCGCAGCTGGTACAGCGCGACGAGGACCGCGGCCACGGCGAGCTGGCTGTAGACGACGTCGAGGAGGGTGAAGCCGGCCGGGCCGCTGGCCGTCACCAGCCGGCCCATCAGCCAGGACGGGTTCCCCAGCGCGTGGTCGGCGGTCGCCACGTACTGGTCGAGCACCGTCGGGCGGCTCTTCGAGGTGATGAGCAGCCAGGTGTCGCCCGTCTTGCGGCCGGCCACCAGCAGCAGGCCCAGTCCGGTGCCCTTCAGGAGCAGGGTGCGCTCGGGGCCGGTGCGGCGGGTCACGGCGACGACCGTGCAGCCGAGGATCACCCACAGCGCGCCGTTGCCGAAGGGGTGGCCCTCGCCCGTCCCGACGCCGAAGGCCCACCGGACGGTCAGGAGGACGGCGTCGATGCCGACCGCGACGCCGGCCGCGACGAGCCGCTGGCGCGGGGTGAGCACCACCATCGTCAGGGCGAGACCGGCGTACAGCAGGAAGCCGGACTTGGGCGGGAACACCAGCTCCCGTGCCTGGACGGTGAGCGGGCCGGGCACGCCGTAGTGGCGTGCCGTGCACTCCAGCGCGACGAGGAACACGAGGGCCGTGACACCTGCCGCGGCCCAGAGTCCCGCACGGGGCCGGCGCCACACGGAGAGCACGGTGCTTCGGTTGTCCTCGGCAGTGGCCCGCGGAACTGACTGCGAAGTTGAAGGTCTCAATTTCGGCCGATGTGTAGGTTTTTGGGTGATGTCGGTTGTGGGTCGGACTGGGTTCGCCTGCTCGTCATCTTCTGGTCAGGTTCACTTTCTCCCTCACTGTGAGCTTCCTGTCGAGTACCTGGCCGAAGGAAGACGCAAAGATCACAGTTCGGGTTGCGAAGACCGACGGCCGCTCGCCGTTCAGTCCCGCTGGACGACGACCATGGCCATGTCGTCGTCCAGCCGGCCGCCGGCGTACGCCCGGACGTCCGCGGCGAGCCGGTCGACGAGCGCGGCGGGCGTCCGGTCCGCCCGTGCCGTGGCGCGCTCGGCCAGCGGATAGAACTCACCGGCCGCGTTCCGGGCCTCGCTGACGCCGTCCGTGTACAGCACCAGCCGGTCGCCGTGGCCGAAGGGGAAGGCCGTCGCCACGTAGCAGCCGTCCGTGCCGTGCGCGCCGACGGGCCCGCCGCCCAGGCCGAACGGGGGCGACGGTTCGGAGACCGTCAGGGCCGACGCCGACCCGGTGCGGCCGTCCAGCAGGAGGGGCGGCGGGTGGCCGCAGCTGATCAGACGCACCACCGGCTCGTCGTCCGGGATGTCCAGGACGACGGCGGTCACGAAGCGCTCGGCGGCGTCCTCCGCCGCCTCGGAGAACTCCGCGAGACCCCACCGGACGGCGTCCTCGATGTAGGCGACCAGCTCCGGCAGCGGGATCGGGCGGTGCGCGGCGGCCCGGAAGGCGCCCAGCACGATCGCGGTGTCGCTGATGGAGGGGAGCCCCTTGCCCCGCACGTCCCCGATGAGCAGCCGCGTGGAGCCGGGGATCCGGGCGGCGGCGAACAGGTCCCCGCCGATCGTCGGATCCGCCTCGGCACTGCGGTAGTGCGAGGCGAGGGTGACGGGTCCGGCCCGCCGCGGCAGCGGCCGCAGCACGACGCGCTGCGCCGCGTCGGACACCGAGCGCGCCCGCACCAGCTCACGCTCCCGCCGGTCCCGCAGGCGGGTGAAGAGGACGAGGAAGACGCAGACGGCCAGCAGGGCGGCGAGCTCGACGAGGACGCTCTCGGTGGTCAGGGTCCCCCGTTCGACGCCCGCGAGGACCAGGGAGAGGACCGCCGCAGCCCCGGTCAGCGCGGTGGCACGCGGTCCGGAACCGACCGCGGCGACCGCCACCGCGACGACGAGGAGGTGGGCGAGGTGGATGTCCGGCGGCAGGAACGCGTCCGCCACCGGGATCGCGATGATCAGCAGGAGGGGTCCGGCCGGCCACAGCGGCCCCGGCACCGAACGCCGCCAGGTCCGCAGGGTCTCGACCACGGAAGCCGTGATCGGCGCATCGCTCATGTAGTGCTCCGGTCCTCTACCCCCTGCCGCGCCAACACACGGCGGGGTGCCTCCCATTCCCGGACGCGGAAGGCGGCGGTACGACGGAGCTGACGACGGCGTCGCGGGCGGGGATCCGGAGGGGCGTCGCGGCGGTACGACGGGGCTGACGACGGCGTCGTGGGCGGGATCCGGAGGGGAGTCGGGCAGGGGGCAGGGAACGTTCGACGGGGTCGTGGACGGGCTGGGCGGCGGTGCCGCACAGGGTGGGCAGGGTGGCGGCGGTCGTCGGAGTGGCTGGGGTGAGGGGTCGGTGTCACGCTGGGGGTTCGGGCGTGGGAGGGACACCAGCGGATGGTCTCTGACATCGCCGGTCCGGCCGTCTCCCGGGCGGAGTTCGACCGGCTGTTCGCCTCGCTCCGTACCTGGGGGCGCTGGCAGCGGGCCGACCGCGGCGCCTTCAACCGGGTCACCGCCGAACACGCCCGCCGGGCCGCCGCCCTGGTGCGGTCCGGGACGGTCGTGCCGACGGCGCTGCCCTGGAACACCCGCTCCGGCCCGGACAACCCCAAGCCCGCCCTGCACCACATGACCGACCTCGGTGACGTGGAGGGCCCGGAGCCGGCCACCCACAAGGACTTCGTCGCGGCCGACTACCACGGCAAGGGCATCTCCCACCTCGACGCCCTCAGCCACGTCGCCTACCGCGGGGAGCTGTACGACGGCCGCCCCGCCCGCGACCACGTCGACGCCGGCGGCGCCCGCTTCGGCGCGGTGTCGGCGCTCGGGCCGCTCGTCACCACGGGCGTGCTGCTCGACGTGCCCGCCGTCCTCGGCGTCGACTGGCTGGAGCCGGGACGGGCGGTACGCGCGGCGGACGTCCTCGCGGTGGAGCGGGCGCTGGGCGTCACGATCGGCGACGGCGACGCCGTACTGCTGCGCTCCGGCCACGCCCGGCGCCGCCGGGAACTCGGCGCCTGGGACTCTGCGGCGTCGAGCGCGGGCCTGCATGTGGACGCCGTACCGCTGCTGGCCGAGCGGGGCATCGCGCTGCTCGGCGGCGACGGCGACAGCGACGTACGGCCCTCACCGGTGCCCGGCGTGCACTCGCCGGTGCACGCCCTGGCCGTGGCCGGGCTGGGGGTGCCACTGCTCGACAACCTCGATCTGGAGGCGCTGTCCGGCGCGGCCGCCGAGGCGGGCAGGTACACGTTCATGCTGGTCGTGGCGCCGCTGAACATCCCGGGCGGGACCGGGTCGCCGGTCAATCCGGTGGCGGTGCTCTGACGGGCGGCCCCGGCCCGGTCGCCGGAGGAGAAGAGGCCGGCAGCCGATGACTCTCGCCGCGGATGTCCGTATTCTCGGTTATGTCGATTTCGTTACGAAAAGATGAATCTAGCGATGGTGAGCGAGGCGCGGCGTGATGGGGTGCGGTGAGCGAGGCGCGGCGTGATGGGGTCCGGCGGGCGGCCAGTGGTTGCGGGTAAGCCGGCGGGCGACTCGGGGCCCGTCCGTTTCCGCGAGCGGTTCCTCCAGGGCGAGCCGGTCGACAGCGGAGTACGGGCGCCGATCCTGGACTCCTGGCTGCGCTGCCGGTCCCTTGGTCTGTCGCCCGACCGGGCCGACCTGCCCTTCCACGCCGACTTCGACCCCGCCGGGCGGATCGCGCGGGCCGCGGTCCCGGTGCTGGACCGGCTCCAGGCCCGGTTCTCGGGCAGCCCGATCAACATCTCCCTCGCCGATGCGAACGGCATCGTGCTGCTGCGCCGCTTCGGTGACCCGGCGATGCCCCGCGCCCTGCCCGCGATCCAGGTGGAGCCGGGCTTCGTGTTCGCCGAACGGTTCGCCGGCACCAACGGCATCGGACTCGCCCTCGCCGAACGGGCCCCCGTCCGGGTCTTCGGCGCCGAGCACTTCGCGGAACGCGCCCAGGGCAACGCCTGCATCGCCTCGCCGGTCCGGGACCCGCTCAGCGGGCGCATGGAGGGCGTGCTCTGCTTCGGTTACCACCGCAGCGTCGAGGACCCGGCCCTGGCCGACATCATCCGCCGGGCCGTCCGGGCCGTGGAAGGCCGGCTGCTGCGGCAGAGCTCCGCCCGCGAACGCGTCCTGTTCAGGGCGTACGAGTCCGCCGTCGGCCTCGGCCGCGGGCTCGCCGTGGACGAACCGGCCCTGGGCCTGCGCCCCGGCGACCGGGTCATCCTCATCGAGAAGGCCGCCGAACTCATCTCCCGGGGCCGGCACGCCGCCACGGGCGTCTCCCTGTCCGACGGGCGCCGGGTCACGCTCGTCAGCCGCCTGGTGACCAGCGCGTCGGGCGTCCAGGGCCTCGCCGTCGAGATGCTGCTGCCCGGCCTGGCGGCGGGCGCGTCCCTGGACGTCTCGCGCCACCGGGTGCGGCTGGACAGGCGGGACGCGCTCCTCGGCCCGGCGGCGCGGGAGGGCGGCCCAGGGACGCCGGGACACCCGGCGGCGGCGGGCCTGCCGCACGCCGTCACCGGCCGTACGGTGGCCGCGGCAGCACCACCCGGCTCCGGCGGCGCCGACCGGCCCCCCGGCGGACGGACCCGCACTCTTGTCGTCGGCCGTAGCCCGGCTCAGCCGGGCACCCCCGCCGAACGAA
>NZ_JAKQYH010000038.1:0-48468 GCF_022343545.1 Streptomyces arenae | reverse complement strand
CCTCGCCCCCGGCGCCCCCTGGCGCTAGCCCTCGCCCGTGGCCTCCGACCCTCGGCCCTGGCCTCCGACCCTCGGCCCTGGCCTCCGACCCCCGGCCCCGGCCTCCGACCCCCGGCCCCGGCCTCCGATCCCCGGCCCTGGCCTCCGATCCCCGGCCCTGGCCCCCGGCCCTCGACCCTCGCCCTGGCCCGTGGCCCCCGGCCCTCGGACAGGCCTCCGGCCCCAGTCGCCGAGGCCCCCGCCCCGGTCCGCCGGGGTTGTGCCGTTGTTCGGTCAGCCGAATCGTTCGATGCGGATGCGGTCCACCGGCTGGCCGGCCGCCACCAGCAGTCGCGAGGCGTGCTCCGCGAACCCGTTGGAGCCGCACACATAGGCCTCCCACCCACCGGCCGGCTGCTCGGCCAGGAGCGGGGCCACATGTGTGGCGGCCATACGTCCCACCGGCACACCTCGGGGCGCGGCCCGGGTGAACACGGGCGTGGTCTCGGGGCCCAGCTCCCGCGCGTAGATCAGCTCCTCGGGTGAGCGGGCCGACACCACCATGCGCAGCGGCACGTCCAGGGCCCGCGCCCGGTGGTGCCGGACCATCGACATCAGGGGTACCACCCCGGAACCGGCGCCGAGCAGCAGCGCGGGCCGGTCGCCCGGCCAGGCGAAGAAGCCGCTGAGGGGGCCGCGCACCTCCACGGTGTCACCGGGCCGGGCCACCGTGTGGAACCAGCCGGAGACCTCGCCGTCCGCCACATGGTCCAGGGTCAGCTCGATGTGCCCGGAGTCGTCGGGCGCGGAGGCCAGGGAGTAGTGGCGCTGTGCCGCGTAGCCGTCCCCGGCGGTCAGCCGCAGCATCAGGTGCTGTCCGGGCAGATGTCCCGCCCAGCCCGGCACCGCGAACCGGAACGTCGACGTGTGCGGTGTCTCGCGCCGTACCTCGGTGATCGTGGCCGTCTGCCACACCGCAGCGACCTCACCGGCCACCGCGATGCGCCCCGGCACCGCGAACCGCGTCGGCGGGGCGAACGCCACGGCGAACGCCACGGCGGCCGTCGTCTTCGCAGCCGTCTCAGTCACCGGAGTACCTCTGCTCCTCCCAGGGGTTGCCCCGCGCGTGGTACCCGTTCTGCTCCCAGAACCCGGGCTCGTCGTGGTCGAGGAGAGTGAGGCCGGCGATCCACTTGGCGCTCTTCCAGAAGTACAGGTGCGGCACCAGCAGCCGCGCCGGCCCGCCGTGCTCGGCGGGCAGCGGCCGGCCCTCGTACTCGAAGGCGATCCAGGCACGCCCACCGGTGAGGTCACCGAGCGGCAGGCTGGTGGTGTACCCCGTGTGCGAGTAGGCGACGGCATGTGTGGCGGACGCATGGGGGCGGACGAGGTCCAGGAACGCGTCCAGGGAGACGCCCCCGAACCGCACCCCGAACTTCGACCAGCCGGTCACGCAGTGGATGTCACCCGTGTACGCCGACGCGGGCAGCGCCCGAGCCGCCTCCCGGTCCCAGGTGCGCGCCTCGGCCACCAGCCCGTCGATCCGGAACGACCAGTCGGCGGCCGTCAGCTCCGGCGTCACCTCGGCGGACAGCACCGGCCAGTCGTCGCCCGCGTCGTACTGGCCCGGCGGCAGTCCGGCGTTATCGGTGCGGGGGCGGCCGGTGAAGCCCCGGGTGATGTTCATCCATCAACGGTACGTGCTCCTGCCGGGTGCTCCTGCCCAGGTCAGACCGTCGATCATTGCGGCCGTATGAACGATCCCCGGGTGTGGGAATAGCCGCCGCGCGCGCGTCCTTGCCGCTGAGTGCCGCTACCGGGACACCGGTGACTGCACCAGAGAGCGAGGAAACACGATGCCCAAGGCGTACGTCTACACCAGGCACGGCGGGCCCGAGACCGAGGCCTTCGCCGACGTGGACCGGCCGAGTCCCGGCCCCGGCGAACTGCTGATCGCGGTGCGTGCGGCGGGGGTGAACCCCGTCGACTGGAAGCTGCGCGGCGGTCTGCGGCGGCCCGGCGCCGCCGATCCGGTCTTCCCCGTCGTCTTCGGCAGCGAGGCCGCCGGAGTCGTCGAGGAAATCGGCGAGGGCGTGACCGGATTCGCCGTCGGTGACGAGGTCTTCGGCAACACGGCCGGAGGCGCGTTCGCCGAGCACGCCCTGCTGGCGGCCACCGTGACCGCCCACAAGCCGGCCGCGCTGTCCTTCACCGACGCGGCCACCCTTCCGGTCGCGGCGGCCACCGCCTACGACGGCGTGCGCCAGCTCGACCTCCCGGAGGGCGCCACCCTGCTGATCACCGGGGCGGGCGGCGGCGTCGGCGCGGCGGCCGTACAGATCGCCCGTGCCTGGGGGCTGCGGGTCGTGGGCCTGGCGAGCGAGGGGAAGAAGGAGTTCGTGGAGTCCCTCGGCGCCGTGCACGTGCCGTCGGGACCCGACCTGGCCGAGCGGGTGCGGGCCGCCGCGCCGGACGGCGTGGACGGCGTCTACGACCTGGTCGGCGGCGAGGTGCTCGCCGAGGCGGCCGGTCTGCTCGCGGACCCCGCCAAGCTGATCACCGCGGGGGCCACGCCGGAGGCCGTGGCCGCGCTGGGCGGCGCCCGGGTCGAACGCGCCCGTACCGCCGCCGTCCTGGACGAGGTGGCCGAACTCGTGGTGGGCGGTGAACTCGACCCGCACGTCTCGGGAACCTTCCCGCTGGACCGGGCCGACGAGGCCCTGCGCGCCGTCGAGGACGGCCACACCCGCGGCAAGATCGTGATCGAGGTCGCCGGATGAGCGTCCCGGACCCGCGCGACAGCGCCCCGCACATCCTCGACAACCCCGCGCTCGCCTCGCTCACCGGCCCGCACGCGCTCTTCGCCGAAAGACGCGGCCGAATACTGCGCTACCCGGTCGACGTCTCCCCCTGGCTGGCGCTGCCCGACGCGCCCGACGCCGACGACTGGGCGGATCTCGCCGCCCTCGCCGGCCCCGGCGCCGAGGTCGGCCTGCCCGGCTACCGGGGCGCGCTCCCGGACGGCTGGGAGCTCACCATGAACATCGCGGGCGTGCAGCTGGTGGACGAGGGGATGGAGGCCCGCCCGGAGCCGGCGGCGGTGCGTCTCGGCCCCGCCGACGTGCCCGAGATACTCGACCTGATCGAGCGCACCCGGCCCGGCCCCTTCCTGCCCCGCACCATCGAGATGGGCACCTACCTGGGCATCCGCCGCGACGGCCGGCTGATAGCCATGGCGGGGGAGCGGCTGCACCCGCCCGGCTGGACCGAGATCAGCGCGGTCTGCACCGACTCGGCGTACCGCGGCGAGGGCCTGGCGACCCGGCTGATCCGCGCCGTCGCGCACGGCATCCGGGAGCGCGGCGAGACCCCGTTCCTGCACACGGGTGCCGGTAACACCACCGCCATCCGGCTGTACGAGTCGCTGGGTTTCCGTCTGCGTCGCCGTACCGCCTTCATCGCCGCCCGGGTGCCGGAGACGCTCGGTCAGTCCTCGCCGGTGCCCGCCGACGTGCCGGCGTTGTAGCGCTCCAGGTACCCGGCGAACCTGACCAGATCCTCCTCCGCCCAGCCCGCCAGCCGCTCCCGGAAGGCGGCCCGGCGGCTGCGCGTGACCTGGGCCAGGATCTCCTGCCCGGCCTCCGTCAGATGCAGCACCTGGACCCGGTGGTCCTCCGGGTCCAGGCGCCGCTCGATCAGGCCCGCCCGTTCCAGCGCCGCCACCTGCCGGCTGACCGTCGACTTGTCCAGCGCGTAGTGCGCGGCGAGGTCGGTCGCCCGGCGGCCGCCGCTCTCCTCCAGGTGCCCGAGCAGGGTGTACGACACCAGTGACAGCTCGGGGTGCATGCGCCCGGCCGACGCCCGGGCCCGGCGCGCGAAGGCCGTCATCTCGCGCTGGATGGTCTCCACGGCGGTCTCCTCGGGTGTCATCGGACGACCTCCTGCGACAGCACCTGCGACGTCAGCACCTGCACGGGAATACCTCCTCCGACGGCCTAGTTGTATAGTACAACTGAAGTTTGAGTTGTATAAGCCAACTAGTTTGGGATCCGGAGGTCGTACGCGATGAGGTCACCGGCACTGCGCCATGTGCTCACGCACCTGATCACCCCGCTGCTGATGTGCCTGGGCATGGGACTCGCCTACATGGGTGCGTTCGTGCACCCGGAGCCCAACCACATGCCCGTGGCCGTGGTCGGCGCCGGACCTGAGGCGAAGGTGTTGGCGCAGACCATCAAGGACACCGCCGGCGACCGGCTCGACGTCCGTACCGTGCCGACCCGGACCGCGGCCGTCGACCTGCTGAAGTCCCGTACGGTGACCGGCGCCTACGTCCCGAGCGCCAGGACGCCCGAGCTGATCGTCGCCAGCGCCGCCTCCGACATGGGCGCCACGGCCGTCGAGCAGGTCTTCGCCCCGGTCGCGGAGCAGCACGGCGTGCCGCTCAAGGTCACCGATGTGGCCCGGCCGGTCGCGGACGACCCCACGGGGCAGGGCCTGTTCTTCCTGCTCGTCGCGGTCAGCATCGGCTCCTACGCCTCGGTCGCCGCCCTCGGCGCGGCCGGCGGTGCGCTCCCCATGCGGATCCGCGCCCTGCTCGCGGCCGGCGTGTCGGCGGTCGTCGGCGGCATCGGGGCGCTGCTCGCCGGCCCGGTGTTCCACCTGGCCCACCACGATCTGGCCGGCGTCTGGGGCCTGGCCTGGCTCTACTCCGCCGGCATCCTCCTCGTCGGCGTCGGCCTGCACACCTTCCTCAAGAGGTGGACCACGCTGACCATGATGGTGCTGTTCGTGATGCTCAACTTCACCAGCTCCGGCGGGCTGTTCCGGCCCGAACTGCAGAACGGCTTCTTCGGCGCACTGCACGCCTTCTGGAACGGCGCCGGCTTCGTCGAGGGCCTCCGCGGCCTGCTGTACTTCGGCGGCGACGGCCTGGGTCGCGACGTGACCACGCTGGCGGTGTGGCTGCTGGCCGGCCTGGTGGCGGTCGCGGTCGCGGCGGGATACGAGCGGGCCAGGGCCGCCACCCCGGCCGCATCCGCCGTCGTACCGGACTCGCCCGCCGCTCTGGCGGCCGAAGGGGAGGCCGAGGCGGCCGATGAGGCGGCTGACGAGGAGGCCGAGGAGACGGTCGGCGTCTGACAGCCCGACGGTCCGACGGCCGGCCGGCGTCCGGATAGGCTCCCCGCGATGACTTCTCTCACCGACCCCACCACCGTGGTCGCCGCGCTGCGCGCCGCCGGCTGTGTCTTCGCCGAGGACGAGGCGGAGCTGATCCTCACCACCGCCCGCACGCCGGAGGAACTGGCCGCGATGGTGGCCCGGCGCACCGCCGGGGAGCCTCTCGAACACGTCCTCGGCTGGGCCGGGTTCCACGGCCTGCGCGTGCGGGTGGAACCCGGCGTCTTCGTGCCCCGCCGCCGCACCGAGTTCCTGGTCGACCAGGCCCTGGCGCAAACCCCCGGCGCCTCCGTCTTGGTGGACCTGTGCTGCGGCTCCGGCGCGGTCGGCGCCGCTCTCGCCGCCGCCCTCGGCGACGTCGAACTGCACGCCGCCGACATCGACCCCGCCGCCGTCGGCTGCGCCCGCCGCAACATCGCCCCCTACGGCGGCCACGCCCACACCGGCGACCTGTACGACGCCCTGCCCCCGGCCCTGCGCGGCCGGATCGGCATCCTCGCGGCCAACGTGCCCTACGTCCCCACCGGCGAGGTCGGTCTGCTGCCCGCCGAGGCCCGCGACCACGAGCCGCTGGTCGCCCTCGACGGCGGCGGCGACGGCCTGGACGTGCTGCGCAGGGTCGCCGCCGGGGCGCCCGAGTGGCTGGCGCCCGGCGGCTGCGTCCTCGTCGAGACGAGTGAACGCCAGGCCGGCACGGCCGTGGAGGCCTTCGCCGACGCCGGACTGTCCGCCCGGCTCGCGGTGTCGGAGGAGCTGTACGCGAACGTCGTGATCGGCGTACACGACCGGGCCGTCTCGCTCTGACCGCTCTGGGCACCACCCGAGGCCGGCCGAACCGGGGGAGGGCTAGGACAGTTCCTGCGCCCGCGCGATGAGCAGTGCCACGTCGTCGTGGTTGTCCGGGTGGTGCAGTTCCCGCAGCAGCCGGTCGCAGGTCTCCTCCAGCGGGCCGGCCGGGGCGTCGAGGAGGGCCAGCAGCTCGTCCAGCCGCTCGTCCAGGGAGTGGCTGCGGGTCTCCACCAGACCGTCGGTGTAGAGCACCAGCTCGTCGCCCGGTCCGAACTCCACGGTGGTCGTCGCGAAGGAGACGCCGCCGACGCCCAGCGGGACGCCGGTGGGCAGGTCCAGCAGCTCCGGCGGCCGGCCGGGGCGGATCCGGGCCGGGGGCAGATGGCCGGCGTTGGCGATCCGGACCTGCCGCAGCCGCGGGTCGTGCACGGCGTACACACAGGTCGCGATGGAGTGGTCCAGGCCCGAGGTGGTCTTGTCCAGGTGCTCCAGGAGCACCGCCGGGTCCAGGCCGAGCGAGGCCAGGGTGGTGGTCGCGGTCCGCAGCCGCCCCATGGTCGCGGCCGCGTTGATGCCGCTGCCCATCACGTCCCCCACCACGAGCGCCGTCCGGCCGCCCTCCAGCGGGATCACGTCGAACCAGTCGCCGCCCACCTCGACGGTGGCGCCCGCCGGCTGGTAGCGGGAGGCGACCTCCAGGCCGGTGGTGACCCTGGGATGGGTGGGCAGCAGGCTGCGCTGGAGGGTCAGCGCGGTGGTGCGGGCGTTCTGGTACCAGCGGGCGTTGTCGATCTGCACGGCCGCCCGCGCCGCCAGCTCCCGGGCCAGCAGCAGGTCGTCGTCGTCGAACGGCGCCGGAGTGCGGGTGCGTCTGAGGTCGAGGGCGCCCAGCACCTCGCCCCGCGCGATCAGCGGCACGGCCAGGTACGAGTGCACCCCGGCCCGGGCCAGCAGCTCGGCGGCCTCGGGCGAGCGGGCGATCCTCGCCAGGTCCTCGGCCGCGACCCGCGGGACGACGACGGCCTCGCCGGTCCGTACGCACCCGGTGATCAGCCGGTCCGGCGCGTACCGGGTGACCGTGCCCGGCGTCTCGGCGGCCCCCGCCGCGTCCGTCTCCGGCTCCGCGCGCACGGCGAGCGCGCGGAGCACCGCGGGCTCGGCCGGGCCGAGCGTGCTGCGCCGGCCCTCGACCACCGCGTCCAGCAGATCCACCGACGCCACGTCGGCGAGCTCGGGCACCGCGACGGCGGCCAGTTCACGGGCGGTGCGTTCGAGGTCCAGGGTGGTGCCGATGCGGGCCGAGGCATCCGCGATGACGGCCAGTCGCCGGCGCGCGTTCTCGGCCTCCACGCCGGCCCGGTACGGCTCGGTGATGTCGACCGCAGACGTCGCCACGCCCAGGACGTTGCCGAGGGCGTCCTCCAGCCGGTAGACCGACACCGCCCAGATGTGCTCCTCGTCCGGGTCGGCCGGGGTGCGCCCCACCGCGGGTTCGTCGACGACCGGTTCGCCGGTCCGCAGCACCCGCAGGTAGGCCGACTCCAGCTCGTCGGCGTCCAGGGACGGCAGCACCTCGCGGATGGTCCGGCCCACGTGTTCCGCGGCGGGGACGCCGTTCATGCGCTCCATCGCCGGGTTGACCGACACGAACCGCAGATCGGTGTCGAGGACGGCCAGCCCGATCGGCGACTGCTTCACGATCCGCTCGGAGAGCGCCACGTCCTGCTCCAGACGGCGGACCGTCGACTGGTCGGCGGCCAGACCCAGCGCGAAGACGTCGCCGTTGTCGTCCATGAGACGCATGTTGCGGAACTCCACCACATGGGTGGTGCCGTCCTTGTGGCGGATGGGGAAACCCCCGGCCCAGCTCTGCCCGGTGCGCATCACCTCGGAGAACAGCTTCCCGACCAGTTCGATGTGCCGCTCGTCCACCATCAGGCGGGCCGCGTACTGCCCGAGGGCCTCGGCGGCCGGATAGCCGAACAGCTCCTCCGCCTGCGGGCTCCACAGCACGATGCGCCCCTTGGCGTCCAGCACCACGGAGGCCACGCCCAGGACGTCCAGCAGCCCGCCGGGCCGCACGGGCCCGCGCGCGGGCCCCTCGCCCCCGGCCGCCGCAGCCTCGGCTGGACTCATCGCACGCACCGCCTTCGCACCTTCGCACGGCACGTCGTCCCCCGTGCCGACTCCCCTTGTTCTATCGCGCTCACACCCGACTCTCCGACGTCGCCGCCGACTTTTCCACCCTCTCTCGTCACCGCGGCGTCCTCATGGCGAAGTAACCACCGGGGCGGCAGGGGCGCGAGTTCATTTTCCCGTTCCGTCATTGGTCTGTACATGACCGTCAGGTGCACGCCAGACTGACCGACGCGCGCACCCCCACCCCCCAGTCACCGAGGAGTAGGCCGCCATGCCCGCGTCCACCCGGCAACGTTGTCGCGCGGGGCTGACCGTCCTGGTCGCCCTCGCCACCTCCGCGGTCCTCGCCACCGCCTCCCCGGCCTCCGCCGCCGACACCTGGACCGAGACCGGCTCCGACCGCGCCGATCCGCTCACCGAGAGCCAGGGCCTGACCTCGGTCGAGGTCCCCGCGAACAGCCCCAACCGGTACACCGGCATCGGCACCATCCCGGTCGGCGTCTCCAGCCGCGGCTGGAACCACGTCGGCGACCCCGACGAGTCCTACGACGGCTACTACGTCGAGCCGTACCAGGCGGACTCCGGCACCGCCAAGATGTACCGGGTGCAGGCCCCCGACGGCACCTGGTCGGAGTACACCCACACACTCGCCTCCGGCGAGGCGCTCAACAACTCCTGGGACGCGATCTCGCCCGACAGCCAGTACATGCTCTCCGGCGAGTACGGCACGATGACCCGCTTCCTGGTCTTCCCGACACCGGGCGCCAACAAGAGCACCTCGCCGTCCGCGAACCTCCCGCTGGCCTCCGTCGTGAACCTCGACCACGCCGTGCGCGACGTCCAGGGCTGCGACTTCACCGGCGCCACCACGCTGCTGTGCTCCTCCGACGACCCGGACGGCAGCCTCTTCGGCTACACCAAGCCGCTCCTGCAGATCGACCTGTCCGCCAGGCCCGGCACGAGCGACGTCACCGGTCATGTCACCGCCCTGCGCCAGCTCCCGCTGCGCAGCTCCTGCTCCGGCACCTACGAGGCCGAGGGCATCGACTACGACCGGCGCACCGCAACCCTGCGCGTCATCGTGATGTCGCCCGGCTTCTGCGTCCTCACGGACAGCAAGACGTACAAGTTCACGCGGAGCTGAGCCCGCCCGCGTGCGCCGGCGGGTGGTGCGGCGCCCGGGAATCGGTGCTTTTCTGTTGGCATGGCGCGGTTCGCGGGGGAACCCGTGACACCGCGCCATCGCCATGAGAGGAGCGTGCGCGATGGGCCCTGAACGACTGCACGAGGAACCCGTCTCCCTCGAGATCAGCGGATGCAGCAAGGAGGACGCCCGGATCGTCTTCGACGCGCTGTGCGAGTGCTTCGAGTCCGACCGGAACGCCGAGGACGTGCCGCAGCAGCTGCACGAGACCCGCCCCATGGTGTGGCTCGGCACCTTCGAGGTCACCGACGCCCACGAGTGCACCCCGCCGCCCCGGCTCGCGGCCTCGGTGGAGGCCGACGCGCAGGGCGGCTACTGGGCCATCGACCGGCTCCGTACGGCCCTCGACTCCCTGTTCGCGGTGCGCAACCTGTCCTCCGCCTCGGGCGACCAGGAGCGGGAGCTGCACGTCCTGCTCGAAAGCAGGTGACCACCGATGCGGCAGCGGCTCGTCGGTGATCTGGGACACGTCACCCCGGAGTCTTTGTGCAACTAGTTGCATAACCCGTGCGCGGTCCTCTACAACTGCGGTGACGACACCGCGCACGGAGGGCCCGATGAGCCGTTACCCGCATCTGCTGAAACCCCTCGACCTGGGCTTCACCACCCTGCCCAACCGCGTGCTCATGGGCTCCATGCACGTGGGCCTGGAGGAGGCCGAGCGCGGCTTCGAGCGGATGGCGGAGTTCTACGCGGCCCGGGCCCGCGGGGGCGTGGGCCTGATCGTCACCGGCGGCATCGCCCCCAACGACGAGGGCCGCCCCTACGAGGGCGGCGCCAAGCTCACCACCGAGGAGGAGGCCGGGCAGCACCGAGCCATCACCGAGGCCGTGCACCGCGAGGGCGGCCGGATCGCGCTGCAGATCCTGCACTTCGGCCGCTACGCCTACCACCGCGACCTGGTCGCCCCCAGCCCGCTGCAAGCCCCCATCAGCCCCTTCGCGCCGCGCGAACTCACCGACGAGGACGTCGAGCGCACCATCGGCGACTACGTCCGCACCGCCCGCCTCGCCCGGCAGGCCGGCTACGACGGCGTCGAGATCATGGGCTCCGAGGGCTACCTGATCAACGAGTTCATCGCCGCCGCGACCAACCGGCGCACCGACCGCTGGGGCGGCTCCTACGAGAACCGGACGCGGTTCCCCGTGGAGATCGTCCGCCGGGTGCGCGAGGCCGTCGGCGACGACTTCATCATCGTCTACCGGCTCTCCATGCTGGACCTGGTGCCCGGCGGCTCCTCCCTCGACGAGGTGATCACCCTCGCCAGGGCCGTCGAGGCGGCCGGCGCGACCATCATCAACACCGGCATCGGCTGGCACGAGGCCCGCATCCCCACCATCGCCACCTCGGTGCCCCGCGGCGCCTACACCTGGGTCACCAGGAAGCTGATGGGCGAGGTGTCCGTCCCGCTGGTCACCACCAACCGCATCAACACCCCCGAGGTCGCCGAGGAACTGCTGGCCGGAGGCTGCGCGGACATGGTCTCCATGGCCCGCCCCATGCTCGCCGACCCCGACTTCGTCGCCAAGGCCGCCGCCGGCACACCGGAGGCCATCAACACCTGCATCGGCTGCAACCAGGCCTGCCTCGACCACACCTTCAGCGGGCAGATCACCTCCTGCCTGGTCAACCCGCGCGCCTGCCACGAGACCGAACTGGTCCTCGCCCCGACCCGGCTGAAGAAGCGCGTCGCGGTGGTCGGCGCCGGCCCGGCCGGCCTGGCCTGCGCCGTCTCCGCCGCCGAACGCGGCCACCAGGTCACCCTGTTCGACGCGGCGGCCGAGATCGGCGGCCAGCTGAACGTGGCCCGCAAGGTCCCCGGCAAGCAGGAGTTCGACGAGACCCTGCGCTACTTCCGCCACCAGCTCGACGCGCACGGCGTCGACGTACGCCTGGGCACCACCGTCGAACCCGAGGACGTCACCGGCTACGACGAGGTCGTGGTCGCCACCGGCGTCACCCCCCGCACCCCCGACATCCCCGGCGTCGACCACCCCAGCGTCGTCGGCTACCTCGACGTGCTGCGCGACGGCGCCCCCGTCGGCGACCGGGTCGCGATCCTCGGCGCCGGCGGCATCGGCTTCGACGTCGCCGAGTACCTGACCGACGGCGGCGACAAGGCCAGCGAGGACCCGGCGACGTACTTCAGGCTCTGGGGCGTCGACACCGACTACCGGGAACCCGGCGGTCTGGCCGCCCCCGAACGCCCCGCGCCCCCGCGCACCGTCCACCTGCTCCAGCGCAAGACCGGCAAGGTCGGCGCCGGCCTCGGCAAGACCACCGGCTGGATCCACCGCACCGAGCTCAAGCACCGGGGCGTCACCATGGTCCCGGGCGTCCGGTACGACCTGATCGACGACGCCGGAGTGCACGTCACCGTCGACGGACGGAGCACCGTCCTGCCGGTCGACACCGTGGTGCTCTGCACCGGGCAGGAACCGCGCCGCGGCCTCTACGAGGAACTGGTCGCCGCGGGCATCGCCGCGCACCTCATCGGCGGTGCCGACGTCGCCGCCGAACTGGACGCCAAGCGGGCGATCAAGCAGGGCACCGAACTGGCGGCCGCCCTGTAGGCGCTATTCCTAGGATGAGCCCATGTCACTCCCGCACGCGATCCTCACCGCCCTGCTCGAAAAGCCGTCGTCGGGGCTCGAGCTGACCCGCAGGTTCGACAGGTCGATCGGGTACTTCTGGTCGGCGACGCACCAGCAGATCTATCGCGAGCTGGGAAGACTGGAGGCCGAGGGCTACATCCGCACCCTGCCGGCCGAGCAGCCGGCCCGCGGGCAGAAGAAGAGCTACGAGGTCCTGCCCGCGGGCCGCGCCGAGCTGGCCCGCTGGACCGCCACCGCCCAGGAACCCAAGCCCCTCCGGGACGTCATGCTGCTGCGGCTGCGCGCCGCCGCGGTGGTCGGCACGACCGGCCTGGAGGCCGACCTGCGCCGGCATCTGGAGCTGCACCAGCGGCAGTTGGCCGAGTACGAGGAGATCCAGCGCCGCGACTTCCCGCCCGGCAAGGACACCCCCGAGGACCGCCTGCGGCACCTGGTGCTGCGGGCCGGCATCGACCTGGAGACGTTCTGGACGCGGTGGCTCACCCACGCCATCGGGGAGTTCGGCGAACTCCCCGAGAGCTGAGCCGGGGTCACAGCCGGTACGGCTTCGAGCGCTTGCGCAGGTACCAGCCCGCGGCGATGACACCCGAGCCGACCAGCGCCGCTCCGATGCCGAGCGTCAGCGGGCCGTAGTCGCGGGCGGCGCCGCCCAGACCGCCCATCACGCCCCGGGAGGGCGCGGCGGACCTGCTGGTGGAGGAAGTGGTCGGGACGGCCGGTACGGCCGGCGCGGAGGCGGCCGAGACGATCACCGACTGGTTGCCGGCCGTACCGCCGTTGGAGCAGACGACGACCACCGTGTAGGTGCCCGGCGAGACACCGGACCAGGCGGCCGACTGGCTCACCGTGGTGCCCGCCAGGGCCGCCTGCCGGCCCTGGGCGAACGAACTCTGACTGCTGTTGAGCAGCGAGGCGTTGCCCCAGCTGCCGTTGTTCTGGGTACAGGCGCTGGTGACCACCGAGACCGTGGTGCCGGTGGTGCTCACCGAGATGCCCGAGACCGCGGCGGACGGGCCCGCGAGCCAGGTCGGGAGCGCGGCGGCGGCCGCCAGGGTCAGGCCGGAGCGGACGAGACGTCGGGTAGTGCGCATGGGCTGCCCTCCGGCGGCACGGTTGGCGGAACGTCCCTTGCGCCGCCGAGGGTCGGGGAACTCCCGTGCTGCCTCGGGTTCAGCGAAAGCGGCCGCGGACCGCCGCGCACGCGCAGGCGCCCGGTCAGGTGATCTCTTCATCCGTCCGGCCCAGGCCGGGATGCGCCTCAGGCCCCCGTCGTCACGGACCGCACCGCCGACCACCCGCCCCACGTCCCGTCCGGCAGCCGCGCCCGCAACCGCACACGGTGTTCCACCCCATGGTCCCGCCCCACATAGAAGCTGGAGGCCGAGCGGCCCGTGGGTGGGGTGCCGCCCCATACAAGTGAGGTGGTCGTCGCCGCGTCGAGCCGGATCTGGTACTCCGTGACCACCCCGTCCACCCGTGGCGGATCCCAGGCCAGATCAAGGTAGTACGCCCCGCCCTTCTCATGGCTCCGCGCGGTGAACCCGGTGGGCGCGGTGGCCCGGCCGTCGTCGGTGCCCGGTGTGGTCAGGCGCACCGCCGAACTGGCGGGCGAGAGGTTCCCGGCCGCGTCCCGGGCCCGGACGGTGAACACATAGCGCGTGCCCGGACGCAGTCCTGTCACCACGGTGGCGGTCTGGTTCCCGCCCACACTGTGGATCTTCGCGTCGCCCTGGTAGATGTCGTACGACAACACCGCCCGGTCGTCGGTGGCGGCGTCCCAGGACAGCTGCACCGCACGGCTGCCCACGGCGCGTCCGCCCGGTCGCACCGGGCGCGTCGGTGCCGACCGGTCCGCCGCGACCAGCGCCGGTGTGGTCGCCCGCACCTCGCGGCTGCGCGGCCCGAGGCTGCCGTCGCCGCCCCGGGCCCGCACGGAGAACACGTACGCGGTGGACGGCCTGAGCCTGACGACGTCCACCATGTGCTCGGTCCCCGGTACCTCTTCGACCTTCGTGGTGCCGCGATACACCTCGTAGGCGCGGACCCCCGCACCGTCCGGCAGCGCGTTCCACATGACGTGCACGCTGGTGGCGCTCCCGGCCGCAGCGGTGACCCCGGCCGGGGCACCGGGCAGCCTGCCGCTGTCCCCGTCGGCGCCACCCGGGCCGCACGACGTCATGAACAGCAGCGCAGGGACCAGGACGACGACACGGCGCACGGTTCCGCCTCCCCGGGGACGGCAGCACGGCAATGGTCCGGACCAATCTCCGGACCACTATGGCCTGCCCGGGATGCGGACATCAAGAGGCCCGTATTGGAGACGACGGGGAGGAGTTACGTATGCTGACCGCACTGCGGCCGAACTTCCCCGGAGAACGGGGGAGTTCGCGCCTGTGGCGCGGAACGCTGTCGTCGCTGATCCCGCGCCGACGCGGGCGGCCGGGGCCGCCCCGGGTCGACACCGGCTCGGGCGGCCCCGGCCCCTGACGGGATCTCACAGGGCGTCAGTTCGTTGCTCCGTACGGCCCTGTAAGGCCCTCACCTGCTGGCCCGGGCGCCGGGACCCCCTCAGATTGGACCGGTTGACTCCGTGTCCCCCACGAAAGAGGGTCCCTCATCGTGCGTGTCCAGACGCTGACGCTGGCCGCGGCCGGCGCCGCCCTGCTCACCCCGACCACGCTGCCCACGCCCGCCGCGTCGCTCACGGCCCACAGCGACCGGCACCGGATCACCGCCACCGATCTGCTGGCCCGGGTGCACGACTGCAAGCAGGTGTCCAGGGGCCGCTTCCGCACCGACGCCGGTACCGCCGCCACCGTCCCCGTGTGCGGCACCGACCAGGCCGTCTACTGGAAGGCCGACCTCGACATCGACTGCGACGGCCGGGTCACCGCCCACTGCAACCGCGCCGCCGATCCCGCGTTCTCCGCCGCCACCGCCTTCCAGCAGTCCGACGGCCGCCATCTCGACGCGGAGAAGCTGCCCTACGTCGTCGTACCCGGTTCCAGCCGCCGCTGGAACCACCGGGCGTACGGCATCCGGGGCGGGGCGATCGCCGCCGTGATCTACAAGGGCCGGGTCCAGTACGCCGTCGTCGGCGACACCGGGCCGCGCGACATCATCGGCGAGGCGTCCTACGCCACCGCGAAGGGGCTGGACGTGAACCCCGACCCACGGGTCGGCGGGGTGGCCTCCGGCGTGACCTACATCGTCTTCCGGGACTCGGCGATCAGCCCCATCGAGGACCGGGCGACGGCGGAGGCGGAGGGCGAGCGTCTGGCGGCCCGGTTCACCGGCGTGGACTGAGACCGCCGGCGCCGGCCGCCCGCCCGGCCGTCGCCGGGGGTGCGGGCCGAGCTCGCGGAGACCACGTCCCGGGCCCGCACCGGCGCGCGGACGGACCGACGCCGCCCGCTCTCAGACCTTGCGGTAGGTGTACGCCTCGGCGGCCGCGGCCGCCACGGCGTCGAGGTCGGCCCCGGTGGCCGCCGTGACGACCGCCGCGACCGCGCCCTCCACGAACGGGGCGTCCACCAGGCGGGCGCCGTCCGGCAGTTCGTCGCCCTCGGCCAGCAGCGCCTTCACGGTGAGCACCGCGCTGCCCAGGTCGGTGAGGACGGCGATCCCCGCGCCCCGGTCCACGGACATGGCCGCGGCGGCGATCAGCTCGGCGCTGGTACCGAGCCCGCCGCCCTCGGTGCCGCCCGCCGGGGCCACCGGCACCGAGACGCCGCCCGCCAGCCCCTTCGCCAGGTCGGCCACCGAGGCCGCCACCTCGGCGCTGTGCGACACCAGCACGATCCCCACCAGCTTGTCGTCACTCACCGGCCGCCTCCTCGAGCCCCGCGACCAGCAGCGCCGACGAGGTGGCGCCCGGGTCCTGATGGCCGATGCTGCGCTCCCCGAGATAGCTCGCCCGGCCCTTGCGGGCCTGCAGCGGGGTCGTCGCCACGGCCCCCTCCTCGGCGGCGGCCCGCGCCGCGCCGAAACCCTCGCCGAGCGCGTCCACGGCCGGCACCAGGGCGTCGATCATCGTCTTGTCCCCGGGCGCGGCTCCGCCCAGGGCCATCACCTTGTCCACCCCGGCCCGCAGCGCCTCGGCGAACTGCGCCTCATCGACCTCGGCGGCGTCGCCGAGCGCCTTGCCGGTGCTGCGCAGCAGCGTGCCGTACAGCGGCCCGGAGGCACCGCCCACCGTGGAGATCAGCGTGCGTCCGGCGAGTGCCAGCACGGCACCCGGGGTGTCGGGGGCGTCCTTCTCCAGCGCGGCCGTGACCGCCTTGAACCCGCGTTGGAGGTTGCTGCCGTGGTCGGCGTCCCCGATGGGGGAGTCGAGGGCGGTGAGCCGCTCCGCCTCCCGGTCCACGGACGCGGCCGTCGCCGCCATCCAGCGGCGGAAGAATTCGGCGTCGAGCACTGGAACTCCTTGCGTGCGGTACGGATGCGGGTCGGTTCTGCTGCTCGCTCACATCCCCCAGCGCAGGGCCGGGGTCTTCACCGGCGCCTCCCACAGCCGCAGCAGGTCCTCGTCGACCTGGCAGAGCGTGACCGAGGCGCCCGCCATGTCCAGGGAGGTGACGTAGTTGCCGACCAGGGTGTGAGCCACGGTTACCCCGCGCTCGGTGAGCACCCGCTGGACCTCGGCGTTGAAGCCGTACAGCTCCAGGAGCGGGGTCGCGCCCATGCCGTTGACCAGCACGAGCACCGGGTTGCGCGGTGTCATGTCCTCCAGGATGGCGTTGACCGAGAAGTCGGCGATCTCGCCCGAGGTCATCATGGCCCGCCGCTCCCGGCCTGGCTCGCCGTGGATGCCGATGCCCAACTCCAGCTCACCGGGCGGCAGATCGAAGGTCGGGGTGCCCTTGGCCGGGGTGGTGCAGGCGCTCAGCGCGACCCCGAAGCTGCGGGAGTTCTCGTTCACCTGGCGCCCGATGGACTCCACCCGCTCCAGCGGCTGCCCCTCGGCCGCGGCGGCCCCGGCGATCTTCTCCACGAACAGGGTGGCGCCGGTGCCGCGCCGGCCGGCGGTGTAGAGGCTGTCGGTGACCGCCACGTCGTCGTTGACGAGCACCTTCGCCACCTGGATGCCCTCGTCCTCGGCGAGTTCGGCGGCCATGTCGAAGTTGAGCACGTCACCGGTGTAGTTCTTGACGATGAACAGCACGCCGGCCCCACTGTCCACGGCCGCGGCGGCCCGGGCCATCTGGTCCGGCACGGGGGAGGTGAAGACCTCACCGGGGCAGGCCGCCGACAGCATCCCGGGACCGACGAATCCGCCGTGCAATGGCTCGTGCCCGGAACCGCCACCCGAGACGAGCGCCACCTGCCCGGAGACGGGGGCGTCCCGTCGTACGATCACCCGGTTCTCTACGTCCACGGCGAGATCGGGGTGCGCGGCCGCGATACCCCGCAGCGCATCCGCCACCACGGTCTCAGGAACGTTGATGAGCATCTTCATGGGGGCCTCCTGATAACACTAGCAGACTAGTCTCTGACCTGCGTCTTTGCAGATCGGAGTGCATCTCTCCAGTTTCGATCTTGGCGGTCCACGGCGGCTTCGGGCGGCCCGTGGCGAGGCTGATGCTGACCGAATGCTGACTTCGGTGACGGTTCGTCAGGTGCGAGTTCGGGGTGTGTTCGCGAGCGGCTGAGTTCTCCTGACCGCAGTATCGACCTTGCGGGCGCGAAGGTCACGTGGGCGGTCTCGCGAAACACGCCGGGGCCCGAGGCGGCTTGCTCACCGCCGGCGGTCCCGCTGGGGTGGTGGCGCTGGCATGAGTGAAGCTCGGCCAGCAGATTCCGCGTCTGCTGGTGGTACACACTCGCCGTCACCTCTGACCTGCGGCAAGGGGTGGAATGGTTTGCCGCTGAGCCGAGTTGGCCCGCACCTGGTCCGGATCTTGGCGCGTGATCCGGAGACGGTGCAGTCGGCGAGGGTGTTGACGCGGTGTGGTCGCTCTCCAGGAATCCGGTGCTGCCGTCGAAGGAGGTGGCGGCGGCGGGGGCGTTGACCGAAGCGAGGTTTCCCGGCGCGTCCAGGCGGTCGCCCACGCTTGCCGGCGAGGGCTCGTGACCTGACACGCCGCTCGTGGCAGGCGTCCGCGCGGTGTCACTCCGTACGGGGCGGTAGTGGGTTCCCCGTGCGACGGGCCAGTACGGCCGCCTGGGCGCGGCTCTGGCATCCGGTTTTCGCCAATACGCGGCTGACGTGCGTCTTCACCGTGTGCAGGCTGACCACGAGCCGGACGGCGATCTCCGCGTTGCTCAGCCCGTCGCCCACCAGGTGCAGCACATCGCGCTCCCGTGGTGTCAGGTCGGCCAGCCGGTTCAGGTCGCCGTTGTCCGGCCGCTGCCGGGTGGCGAGGTGGCTCGCGATGATCCGCTGGGTGACCGCGGGACTGAGCGCGCTGTGCCCGGCGGCCGTGGCGCGTACCGCGGCGGTGAGTTCTTCGTAGGAGCTGTTCTTCAGCAGGAATCCCACGGCGCCTGCGGCGAGCGCCTGGTCGACGTACTCGTCGAGGTCGAACGTGGTCAGCATGAGCGCCCGGGTGCGGCGGGGGCCCAGCATGCCCCGCCGGGCCAGTTCCGCCAGCGTCCACAGCCCGTCCCTGCGCGGCATGCGGATGTCCAGCATCAGCACGTCGGGTTTCAGCCGGACGCACACCTCGACGGCCTCCTCGCCGTCCCCGGCCGTGCCGACCACGGTGATGTCCTCCTGGCTGTCCAGTATCACGGCCAGGCCGTCGCGGATGATCCGCTCGTCGTCGACGACGAGCACGGTGATCGGCTCAGACACCGGCGGCGTCCCGTGTCATGGGGCTCAGAGGCAGCGTGGCCACCACCTGGAAGCCGCCCTCGCCGGTCGGTCCGGCGCTCAGCTCGCCGCCCAACGCGTCGACCCGCTCGCGCATGCTGACCAGTCCCAGACCCGTGCCCCAGTCGGCCGGGACGGGCCCCGCCGGCCGGGGGTTGACCACTTCGCAGCGTAACCGCCCAGCCTCCTCGGCGACGGTGACCCGGACCGGCGCGCCCGGTGCGTGGCGGCGCGCGTTGGTGAGCGACTCCTGCACGATGCGGTAGACGGTGAGCTGTACCGGGCGTGGCAGGGCGTCCACCTCCGCCTCGATCCGCGCGTCCACGCGCGCGCCCGCGGCCCGGCTGCGGTCCAGCAGGTCGGGCAGATCACCGAGACCGGGCATCGGTTGCAGCGGCGCCGCGTCGTCGGGACCGCGCAGCACCCGCAGCAGGTCCCGTAGTTCGCCGCCGGCCTGACGGCCCGCGAGGGCGAGCCCGTCGGTCTCGGTGCGCGCCCACTCCGGCAGCTCGCCGCCGCGAGCGCGCAGGGTCTCCGCGCGCACCACGAGCAGGGTGAGCGAGTGCGCGACCACATCGTGCATCTCGCGGGCGATCCGCACCCGTTCCTGCTGCGCGGCCTGCTGTTCACGCAACCGCTGTTCGCCCAGTACGTCCTCGACGCGCCGCTCGGTCGCCGCGAGGTTCGCGCGGTGGACGCGGCCGGCGAACCCGGTGGCCCAGGCCAACGGCATCGGCGCGAGGACGGCGAACACATCCGAAGTGCCCTGGTAGTCCGCCGAGAAGGCGGTCATGTGATTGATCCACATCCCGACGGCGACCACCGCACCACCGCCGAGCACGGCCAGCCAGGTGCGCGGCCGGCTCGTGCAGTGGCTGCCCACGCTGTGGAGGGCGACGGCGAGCGACAGGTAGACCAGCAGGGACAGCCGCACACCCATGGCGGCGCCCCAGACGACCCCGGTCACCAGGGCGCTGGTGATCGCCAGGAACACGGCCACCGGCAGCCTGCGCCGCAACGGCAGGGCGACCGCGACCACCACCTCGCAGCCGGCCAGCAACCACCAGGCCCGCGCCGACACATCCGCGCTGGACTGCATCAGCAACGGCGCGCACAGCGTCAGTACGACGAGCCCGGCGTCGACACCCCGGGGGCGCCATCCGGAACGCCACCGGCTGGAGTACTCCCTCACCCGTCCGACCCTAGCGGCGATCTCTCGCGGCATCGTCAATTCCCTTAATCGGAGCCGATGTTGGCGGCGGCGGCAGGGAGCCGTTCCGGCACCGCGTGCTGTTCGCGGCGCAGAGGCCGTGGCGTCCACCAGTTCCACTCGCCGAGCATGATCATCGCGGCGGGCAGGACCACGGCCCGGATGATCGTGGCGTCCAGCAGGATCGCCGCGGCGAGTCCGACTCCGAGCTGCTTCATGTCCAGGGTGGTCAGGGTGCCGAAGATGGAGAAGACGGCGACCATGACCACGGCCGCGCTGGTCACGGTGCCGACCGAGGTGGTGATACCGCGCGCGACCGCCTGCCGGTTCGGCAGTCCGTCGCGGACCGCGCCCGCGTCGGCCGTCCTCGTGCCGGCCGCACCGCCCACCGCGACACAGACCGCGACGAACAGCACCCAGCCGACGATCGCCCGCCACGGGTGTGTCGCGCTCCACCGCGCGATCCGCACGGTCACCATCGGGCGTTTCGCCCCGGGTATCGGGTGTTCCATCGTGGTCGTCCGGCGCTCCATGATCGCCTCCTCTTCCGGTCGGAGTGAGTCGGCGTCAGTTGGCGTCGCTCGGAAGGGACTTGCCGAGCATGGTGCAGACCGCGGCGTCGACCACCTTCTGATCCGCGGCGCCCACACCCTCGGCGCGCATCCCGAACAGCGTCGTGGCCACCACGGTGACCGAGCGCTTCCCGGTCTCGTCCGTGTAGTTCTGGCTGGAGTAGCCGGGAACCCCGCCGGTGTGCCCCCACACCGGTCCACACGGGCTGAGGTACCTCTCGATACCGAGCCCGTACCGCGCGCTGTCCGGGTCACCGGGCGTCTCCACCACGGTCGTCCTCATCTCGGCGAGCTGCGCGGGCGGCAGCAGCTTGCCGGACGCCAGCGCCCGCAGGAACCGCTGCTCGTCGGCCGGCGTGGACACGATGGCGCCGGCGGCCCACGCCCATTCGGGGTTGAGCGAGGTCACCAGCACATGGTCGCCCCGGGCGGGGCCGGCGAACGCGGTGCCCTTGGGCGCCTCCGGTGGCAGCAGCGGCGCCAGGTGCTCGGCATCCGGCTCGTAGCCATCGGCCAGCTTGTCGCCGTCCCGGGACGCCCCGCTGGTGGCCAGGTAGGTGTCGTGCAGGCCGAGCGGCCCGATGATCCGACGCTGGAGCAGCGTTGCCAGGTCCTGGCCGGTCGCCTTCTCCAACACCAGGCCCAGTGCCGCGTAGTTGGTGTTGCTGTAGGCGTACTCGGCGCCCGGTGTGAACAGCGGCGGGTACTGCGCCGAGACCGCCAGCAACTCCTCCGGCGTCACCGAGGACGTGTCCGCACCGGTCACCCGGGCGAGGATGCCGGGATCGTTTATGTAGTCGAACAGGCCGCTGGTGTGGTTCAACAGCATCTTCAGCGTGATGTTCCCGCCGCCGGGCACCAGGCCCGGCAGCCACTTCTCCACCCGGTCCTGCAGCGACACCTTGTGCTCGGCGACCAGTTGCAGCACCAGCAGACCGACCATGGTCTTGGTGTTCGACCCCATCCGGAACTGATCGTCGGCGGACAGCTTGTGGTCGGGCCTGGTCCACCCGGCCTGCCGCGCGAGCGAGATCGTCTTCCTGCCGTCGTTCACCCGAACCACCACCCCGGGCGCGCCCGCGTCGACTTCCTTCTGCATCAGCGCGGACAGCCGCCGCGCCGCGGCGTCCTCTCCGGCCGGTCGGCCGGCCAGCCGGCTGCTGTCGACGCCCCGCGGCGCGGAGTCGTTCAGCGCGACCGCGTCCGGCGTGACGCAGGCGAGGGCCGCCAGCGCGGTCAGAGCGGCGGACACGGCCGAGCAGGCACGTCGGGAGGGCATGCGCTTTTCGGCGAATCGGCGACCCATCATTTCCTCCTGAGGTTGATCTCCCTTGCGGCGCGACAGCCGCGCGGACACCATTCAGCCAGGACGGCCGCACAAGATCGTCACTCGTTGGCGGGCGATTTCCGCACCGCCGTCACTCCCCCGGACGACGGCATCCTGCGCCGGTGTCACTCCAAGGAATGACCTCTTTCGGCGAGACGCTGGTCAGACCGCGGATTCACCAGGCGTAGCAGGCGGCCAGGGCCACGGCGAGGCCGGGTACAGGGGCATGGCGATCTGGAGTGCGGCGAAGGCCGCGAGGGTGATGGCCATGGCGGTGACAGTGCGGCGGATGAGGATCCCGAGGATGACGCCAAGGAGGAAGGCGAAGGCGGCGTAGTGGAAGCGGCCGGCGAGCCCAAGCCCATACGCCTCCGGATGAGAGGCTCGGCGATCGCCTCGGGCAAGGCCGTTTGCAGGGCGCGGGCGATCGCGAGGCCCGGTCACGCGACCAGGCGCAGCCAGGCCGCGGCGAGTGCGGCGTGACCGGCCGGCGTCGGGTGTACGCCGTCCGCGGCCCAATACTCCGGCCCGGTCGTCACAGCGAGGTCGGCGAACATGTCGTCGGCGCCGAGCAGATGCGCACCGTACTTGCGGGCGAGCTTGCGCACGGCCTGGATCTTCGGGTCCAGGTTGGTGCGCCATTGCTTTCGCTCTTCCTCTCCGATGAGTGCGTATCCGGCCCCGGCCTCGACGACGCCGCGGATCGGCAGGAGGAACGGTTCGATGAGGATCAGCTTCGTACCCGCCTCGGCGAGGGGAGCGAGCAGCCGGTCATAACCCGCTTCGAACTCCTCCGCGGGAATCACATACCCCTTCGGGTCCAGCGTGTGCCAGCCCATGTCGTTGACCCCGACGAGGATCGACACCACGTCCGGGTGTGCGTCGAGTACGTCTGTCTGCCAGCGGGCTTCGAGGTCCATCACCTTGTGGCCGCCCATTCCGGTGTTCAGCCAGGTCACGGGCCGGTCCGGGCGCCGGAGTCCCCACTCACCCGCGAGGCGCAGCGGATAGCCGAACCCGAGGCCGTCTTCGCTCGCCAGCCGTTGGCAGTCGGTGATCGAATCGCCGGTGAACATCACGGTGCTTCCCGGTCGGACAGTGAAAGGTGTCAGACCCCGCCGACGTCAGGCCGACATCGGACCGACAGCCCCCGACATGCCGCCGACACCACGGCTCCGACGCCCGATCACCCCTGGTCAAAGCACCGATCAGCCAGGAGGAGGAGCGTCCGAGAACCTGAATGGACGGTCGTTTCGTCTCCCTGATCGTGAAAGGCATGGCAGACCTCGACGAGGCAGAACTCGTGCGTCGCGTCGCCGGTGGTGACCGGGTGGCGTTCGACGAGTTGTATCGGCGTACTTCACCCTGGTTGGCGGTGCGGCTCCGCCGCCGCTGCGCCGACGACGACGTCCTCGCCGACGTGCTCCAGGAGACCTACCTGGCGGTCTGGCGTGCGGCCGGCAGCTACGCGGGCTCCGTGACCGAGGGCAGTGCGGTCGGCTGGCTCTGGACGATCGCCGCGAATCGTCTCGTCGACGCGTTTCGTCGGCGGGCCCGGCAGGAGCGGGTGCCGGCCGTTGCCCTGCTCGATACGACCGCGCCGGCCGCCGAGGACGAGGTGATGGCGAACCGCGTCGACCAGAACTTCGAACAGGCGCTGCTGCGGCTGCCACCGGAGTTGCGGCAGGTGCTGCAGGCGATGGTGCTGGACGACCTGTCGGTCCGTCAGACGGCGGTGCTGCTCGGTGTGCCGGAGGGCACGGTGAAAACCCGCGCGCGGCGGGCCCGGATCGCGTTGCGGGAGGCGCTGTCATGACTCATCCCACCACCACGATCCTGGCCCGTTACGCGGACGGCGGGCACGGACTCGACGACGCCGCGCTCTGGTCGATCGAGGTCCATCTCGACGCGTGCGCCCACTGCCGTGAGTCACTGGCCGCCAAGGCCACTCCTGCCACGACGGATTTGCTCGACCGTGTCGCCGTCTCGCTCGGCCAGGCGATCGAAGCAAGCCCGTCGCCGACCCGGCAACGCACACCAGCAGCCGCCGTGCACCGGCGCTGGCTCGCGTGGACGCTGCTGCCCTGGCTCGCGGTGACCGTCGCGGTGCTCGGCTGTGGCGTACTCCTGGACTCCGCTGAGCCGAGCCTGCCGTCGCTCGTGCTGCTGCTGGCCCCGGTGGCTCCGCTGCCCGGCGTCGCCGTGGCCTGGAGCCGGCGGATCGACCCCGCCTGGGAACTGATCGCCACCACACCGGCAGCCGGTCTGGCCATGGTGCTGCGGCGGACGCTCGCGGTGCTCGTCGTCGTGCTCCCGGCATTGCTGGTGGCGGGTGTGAGCACCGGAACCTCGCTGGCCCTCACCCTGCTGCCGTGCCTGGCGTTCACGGCGGCCACCCTCGTGCTCGGCGCCCTCATCGGCGTACGGCGCGCGGCGATCGGACTCGCGGTGGTCTGGTCCGCGGCAGTCCTGCTGCCGAGTGTGGCGGCCCAGTCCCTGTCCCCGGTACTGCAGCCGGGCAGCACCGCCGACTGGGTGGCGGCCACCGTGGCCCTTGCCGCGATCACACCACTCGCCGCCACGCACTTCCGCCGCCTGACCAGTGGCAACTGACCCCCATCAACAGGACCGACAGGAGAGACCCATGCGAGCGGTGCGTGCTGCCGAAACGGCTCCCACCCTTCATCCCTGGCTCGTCCACGCACAAGAACTGCGTGTCCGGGCCGGCCGGCACCTGGCCGTCGACGGACTCGACTTGACGCTGACGGCCGGCGTGCACGGCCTGCTCGGCCCGAACGGCGCCGGCAAGACCACGCTGATGCGCGCCCTGTCCACCGTCGTCAAGCCCGCCAGCGGCTCATTGACGCTGCTCGGCGAGCAGGTGGACGGCCGTGCCGACCTGCGCGAGGTGCGTCGCGAACTGGGGTATCTGCCGCAGCAGTTCGGCTTCTACCCGCGGTTCACCGTCCGCGAGTTCGTCGCGTACATGGCCTGGCTCAAGGAAATGCCCAAAACCGCGATACCCGACGCCGTACAACGCGCGATCGATCGGGTGGGTCTGACCACCAAGGCCGACGCCAGGATGAAGACGCTGTCCGGCGGCATGCTGCGCCGGGCCGGCATCGCCCAGGCCATCGTGAACGACCCCGAACTGCTACTCCTCGACGAGCCCACCGTCGGACTCGACCCCGGACAGCGTCTCGACTTCCGCGACCTGCTGCGTGACCTCGGCGCCGACAGCTGTGTGCTGGTCTCCACCCACCTCGTCGAGGACGTCGTCGCTGCCTGCACCGACGTCATCCTCATGAACGAAGGCCGACTCCTCTTCCAGGGCACCCCCGACGACCTGATCGCCCGCGGTGGGCAGGGCGACGCGGGCGACAGCCCGGCGGAGCGCGGCTACTCCGCACTCCTGCGCCGGCACCGGAGCAACGCATGAACCGCATCCTCGGCATCGAGCTCCGGCGCTCGGCCGCCCTCGGCGCCGCGCTCCTGATCGCCGTCGCCGGCACGATCGTCCTCCACGCCACCGCGGGGCGATGGTCCACGGGGTGGATGGCGCTGGCCATGACACAGCGCGAATACCTCGCGGTTCTCTCGCCCCTTGCGATGGCCGCCGGTGCCTGGCAGTCCTATCGCGAGCACCGGGCGAACGTCGCCGAACTGCTCGCCGCCGTGCCCCGCCCGAGACCGCAGCGCATGGTGCCGATCCTGGCCGCGACGGCCCTGGCGGTGCTCGTCGCCTACCTGGTCACGCTCCTCGCGGCGGCACCACGGATCGCCGACACGGCGCGCTACCTGCCGCCGGCCGCGTTTTTCGTCGTGGCCGTCGGGCTGGTCGCGATGATCGCCTCGGTCTGGCTCGGGCTGGCCGTCGGACGCCTGGTGCCGGCGCTCGCCACCGCACCCGCGCTGGCCGTGATCGGCTTCGCGCTGTTGATCCTCGCGCCCCACACCCTTCCGGACGGCGGATTCACGGCGGCGTTCTCCCCGGCCATGGGGATGAGCATGTTCAGCGACTACGACACCGTCGACAGCCAAGTCAGCGCCGCCCAGGCACTCTGGATGGCCGCGGTCGCGGTGGCCGGCGTCGTGCTCTTCGCCGTCCAAAACCGCAGGTTCGCGTTCGCCGCGCTGCTGCCGCTGGCCATCGGGGCCACGGCCACGGCTCTGGTGGCGCCGACCGGCGATGCCTACGACCAAGGGACGCTCGACCCGGTCGCCCAGGAACTGGTGTGCACCGACGACACCCCGCGGGTCTGCGTCAGCCGGGCGCACGAAGGGTTGCTGCCCGAGGTGACCCCCAAGGCCCGGCACGCATTGGAACTGCTGACGAAGACATCAATCGTCGAGGCACATGAGGACACCTCCACGTTCTCTCCTCCTACGTCACCGAGGTCGCGGGCCGACACCGCGCTGATGACCATCACGGTCGACAAGCACGGTCACCTCGCCCACCCGGGTCGGTTCGAACCGACGATGCTCACCGGAGTGTTCACCGGCCCTCTCAGCTGCGGAGACAACCGGAACCTGACAGTCGCCACCGCTGCGGCCTACTGGCTGCTCGACCGGGAGCCGACCACCGGTCCCGATGGCCTCGAATTCGATGACCCGGACGCCGTCAAGCTCTGGAAGGGACTGCGGGCACTGCCGCGAGCCGACGCCGAAGCCCGGGTCATCGCCGTCTATCAGGCCGCCCAGAAGTGCCAGGACACCACCGACCTCCTGAGCCGAGGCGCCCGATGACAGGACTGACGCTCTACGTCCGCTCGCGCCAGGTGACGGCGGCGCTCGGCGCGGCCGTCGCGGGCACTGCCATCGCCTGGCTGCTGGCGAGGGCCTTCAGCGTCAAGGGCGAGGTGAGCAGCACCGTACTCGCCCTGACGGTCCTGCTCCTGGTAGCCGTCGCCACCACCACGCTCGGAGGTCCCGACGACACCCTGGACCGCACGGCGGCGAGGCCGTGGGGATGGCTGCGGATGTCCCACCTGGCCACGGCCCTGGGATGCGTACTCATGCTGCCGCTGGCCACACTGCTCACCGGCACGCGGTTCGGGCCGTTCGGATGCGTCGTCCGCGACGCGGCCGGCCTGCTGGGCCTGACCGCCCTGGGGACGGCCACGGTCGGCACCGCTCGCTCGTGGTTCCTGCCTCTCGGGTGGACGCTCGGCGCGGCGGCGTTCCCGGGCATGGGCACCGCGGGGGAGGCGCTGACCTGGCAGACACAGGCCTCCGACAGCCGACCCGCGGCCCTGGTCTCAGCGGCACTCACCGTCGCTGGAACCGTCGCCTACGTCAGCCGGGGCCCGCACCACCGGACGTCGTCCGAGCCCGTCTGAGCTTGTACTCGCTCGCTCACAGCAAGACGGCCTCCTACGTGGTGAGGCGGACGTCAACTCCGTTGAAGAGCGTTTTGTCCCCACCGGTGCGTTCGGTGCATCGTCTGGTGTCAGCGGCTTGGAGCCGCGCGCGTAGGCGTGTGAGGACCGCCTGTGCGGTCGGGGCTCCACTCGTAGGCTCCTGGGGCCGTCTCGATGACTTCACGAGGCCAGGTCAGCCGGACCTGTTCCAGGCGCCCGCGGTGCTCGGCGATCCAGTCCCCCTCGGGCCGGGTTCCCAGAAGCGCCGTAAGGCGGTCCGGGTCGTTGATCTGGATCGACAGCCAGCCGTCTTCGTGCATGTGGATGTCGAGGCTCAGGCCACGGTCTCCGCCGATGCTGACCGTCTGGCCTGGTCCAAGGTTGGACAGCTCCTGCTCCCAGGAGTCCAGGTCGTGCTGGAACAGGTAAAGGTCGAGCCTCGCGTCGACGAAACTCGTGGAGGCGAGTACGTCCGCGTGCAGAATGTCGTGGCCGGTCAGCACGCCCGGCTGGAGCCGTCCCACGACGCGCACGATGCAGCGGTCCCCGGCGGGATCGGCGAGGTGGATAAGGTCCATCGGAGCGGGCTCCGTCATGAAGTTGCTCGCTTTCGTGCGCTGGTGTGGGCTGCATGGTCTCCTATCGCCGGACGAGCGACACAGCCAGGCCTGTGCCGGCCAGACAGCCGTCGATCACGTCCGGCCGGTACCGGAGCGTCTTGAGCCGGTGCTTGACCGCGCGGGTGACTTGGCTGAGGCCGGCGGCGGCGAGGTTGCCGATCGGCCCGTCCAGCTGAATGCGGGCCCGGACGATCAGATCACGGAAGTCGTGCCAGCCGAAGCCCTTCGGCTGGTCCTTGCGCCCTTTACCGGACTAAGAGATGCCGCGGGTAGGGGCGCCGTCGCGAGTGCCGCGAAACCGCCGCCCGGACCGGCGGAATCTTTTAGTGATCGAGCGATGGTCGGTGGTGGCGACGGACCCGCGAAGGCGGTTTGCCGTCGAGGGGCTGAGTAGTGCCCCACGCGCTCGGCCGAGTATTGACAGTTTGTTACTCGCTACTAGACAGGGCGCGCATGCCCCACGTCTCTGAATTTGCGTTGGAGCGCACTCCGACTCCTAGGTTCCGATGCATGCGATACATCAAACTCGGAACGACCGGACTGGAAGTCTCCGCCATCACCCTCGGCTGCATGAGCTTCGGCGAGCCGGACCGGGGCGGTGAGCCCTGGTCGCTGGGCGCGGACGCCAGCCGGGACATCATCAGGCAGGCCCTTGAGGCCGGCGTCAACTTCCTCGACACGGCCAATGGGTACAGCGCCGGAAGCAGCGAGGAGATCGTCGGTCAGGCGGTCAAGGACTTCACCCGGCGCGAGGAGGTCGTTCTCGCCACCAAGGTCTGGATGCGGATGCGCCCCGGCCCGAACGGCGCCGGGCTGTCCCGCAAGGCGATCTTCGCCGAGCTCGACGCCTCTCTGAAGCGACTGGGGACCGACTACATCGACCTGTACCAGATCCACCGCTGGGACTACGACACCCCGATCGAGGAAACCCTTGAGGCGCTGCACGACGTGGTCAGGTCCGGGAAGGTCCGCTACATCGGAGCCTCTTCCATGTACTCCTGGCAGTTCGCCAAGGCCCTGTACCTGGCTGACCTGAACGGCTGGACCCGGTTCGTGTCGATGCAGGACCACTACAATCTCATCCACCGAGAAGCAGAGCGGGAGATGCTCCCGCTCTGCGCCGACCAGGGCATCGGCGTGATCCCGTGGAGCCCGCTGGCGCGGGGCAGGCTGACGCGGGTCCGGGACGCCGCCACGGCGCGTGCCGAGACCGACGAGGGCGGCAAGATCCTCTACCGCGACGGGGACCAGGCAGTGGCCGAGCGTGTCCACGAGATCGCGGGCAAGCGGGGTCTGTCCCCGGCCCAGGTCGCCCTGGCCTGGGTCATGCGCAACCCGGCGGTGACCTCGCCCGTCGTCGGGGTCACCAAGCCGGCCCAGCTGGCCGACGCGGTCGCCGCGGTGGACGTCGAACTCGACGAAGACGAGGCCGCCTACTTGGAGGAGCCCTACCAGCCGCACGCCACCGCCTACCTGGAGGAGTCCTTCTACAAGTCGCGCCCTGTGGCGGGCTCCCGGTAGTCCGGGCTACCGCCGGGCCTTCGACGAGTCCACGCCCTACCGCGGCCGGTGGAAGCGTCTCTCCGCAGGCCAACAGGCCGTCAACCGCTCGTACGCGAAGATCCGGGTACTTGGCGAACAGGCGATCGCCACCTTGAAAGCCTGGCGGCTCCTGCTCAGACTGCGCTGTTCCACGACCCGGATCACCAGCCTCGTCCAAGCCGTCCTCACCCTGCACCTGACCAGCTCAAACTGAGGTTCACTGGATGTAGATTGGCTCTCGGGCGTCCTCGCCGATAACAGCTCCGGCGGCGTCCTGCACCACATCCGCGTGCACCACATGTACATCCACAACATCGTCGGCTACGGCGGCGGCTGGTACTCCACCAACGCGGGCGTCGGCGTCCAGACCGGCCACCCCACCCCCGTCTCCACCTGGGACGACGTGGTCGTCGAGAACAACACCTTCGACCACGTCGACCGCCTCGCCGTGGCCGTCACCCCCGATGGGGACGGCCAGGGCACCGGCCTCACCACGAACACCGTCATCCGCAACAACACGATGACCTACGACGGCGCCGACGACATCCTCGTCGTGAAGAACGACGGTGCCCTGATCGACGGCAACAAGGCCGGCTACGGCGGCGCCATCCAGACCGTCAGCGGTCTCACCCCCAGCGGGACCTGTCTGCTGGTCGGCTGGGCCAAGGCGGCCACGGCCGGTGAAGAGGTCGCGGTCGGCGTGAAGAGCTTCGGCGGCACGGAGACGTACCTGCGGGCCTCGACCACGTCCTACACCCAGCAGCCCGTCTTCTTCACCACGGGCGTCTCCACCACCTCGGCCGGCGTGTACTGCTACAAGAACTCCGGTTCGGCGGCCGGGTACTGCGACGACTACGCGCCGATCAAGCTCTCCTGACGGTCTCCGGTCCCGCTGAGCGGGGCTCCCTCACGCGGAGGTGGTCCGGTCGCCCCGGCCCGCCTCCGCCCCGTCGCGGACGGTGTGGTCCCGGACGATGATCTTGCCGGTGTTGTGGCCGCGCAGCATGCCCAGGAACGCGTCCACGATGTGCTCGAACCCGTCCACCACCGTCTCGTCGGCGGTGAGCCGGCCGCTCTGCAGGTGCGGCACGGCGAACTCGTACAACTCCTCCTGAAGATGGAGGTAGTGCCGGACGTGGAAGCCCTCGATGCGCAGACTCTTCTCCACGACGTCCGCGTGGTCGAAGCGCGGCGGCGGCGCGTCGGGGGTGTTGTACTGGCTGATCGTGCCGACGCGCACGATGCGCCCGTGGTCGCGCAGCGCCCGCACCGCGGCGGCCAGCTGCTCGCCGCCGACGTTGTCGACGCACACGTCGATGCCGCCCGGCGCGGCCTCGTGCAGCAGGTCACCGGCGTCGCCGTCGTGATAATCGAAGACGGCGTCGTAGCCCACCTCGCGCGTCAGGTGGCCGGCCTTCGCCGCCGAGCCCGTGCTGCCCACGAGCCGCCGGGCACCGAGCAGCCGGGCGAACCGCCCGGTCGCCGTGCCGACCCCGCCCGCCGCGGCCGACACGAACAGGTCCTCGCCCTCCCTGAGCCGCGCGATCCGGGTCAGGCCAACGTAGGCGGTCAGCCCGGTGCCGCCGAGGACGCTCAGGTACGCGGTCAGGGGGACGCCGTCGAAGCGCGGCAACCGCCGGATCTCCTCGGGGGTGACCACCGAGTGGGTGCGCCAGCCCCGCCGGTGGAACACGATCTCGCCCTCCGCCAGCAGGGGCGTGCGGGAGGCGACGACGCGCCCGATGGTCCGGCCCTCGAGCGGGGCGTCGAGGGCGAAGCCGCCGGGCACGTCGTCCATCAGCTCGCGGTGATAGGGGTCGACGGACCAGTAGAGGTTCTCCACCAGCACCTCGCCGGCGGCGGGTTCGGGAAGCGGGGACTCGACGAAGGCGAAGTGCCCGGCGGTGGGATGCCCGTGCGGGCGGGCGGTCTGGTGGACGGTGAGCGCGCTCTCGTTCATGAGCGGACCGTAGGGCGGGAATGCGCCCGCCGGGCAGCCGGTTGGGCTCATGGCACGCCCCGTTCCATGAGCCGTACTCATACGTTGAGGTGAGCGCCCCGTGGCCCGCACGACCGACTCCGACCTCGCCCCGCACGAACTGCGCGTCCTGGTGGCGGTCGCGGACGCCGGCGGCTTCTCGGCCGCGGCCGGCACCCTCGGTCTGACCCAGTCCGCGGTGTCGCACTCGGTCCGCGGCAGCGAACGCAAGATCGGTGCCGTCCTCTTCCGACGCGGTCGCGCCGGTGCCCGCCCCACCCCGGCCGGCGAGCGGGCGGTGGCCCACGCCCGCCGTGTGCTGCGCCTGCTGGACGTCCTGGGCGCTGAGGCGCGCGCCGCGGCCCGCTCCGGCACCGTGGCGGGACCACTGCGGATCGCGGCCTTCCGCAGCGCGGCCCTGCACCTGCTGCCACCGGCCCTCCAGCGGCTGCGGGACCGGTACCCGGAGCTCGACCCGCGGGTACGGATCGTCCGTGAGGTGGGGCGCGGCACCGCGGGCGAAGTCGCCGACGGGAAGGCCGACATCGCCGTCGCCACGCTGGGCGGCACCGTGCCGCTGCCGGCGGGACTGGTCGCGAGCGCCCTCTTCGACGAGCCCTACGCCCTGGTGCACGCTGCCGGGCACACCGCCCCGGATACCCTGCCGCTGGTCGACTGGGCCGAGAACTGCGGTTCGCGCACCCGCGCGTGGTGGGCCGCGCAGGACTGGATACCCAGGGCGACCGTCGAGGCCGAGGACGACGGGGCGGTCCTCTCGCTGGTCGCCGCGGGGCACGGAATGGCGATCATGCCCGCGCTCGCCCTGACCGGAGCACCGGACTCGGTGGCGACCGTCGCCCTCGGCCCCGGGCGCCCGACCCGTCGGGTCGGCTACGTCACCGGCGCCGAGGCGGCCGGATCCGCCGCGGTGCGTGCCCTGGTGAGGGAACTGCGGGCGACGCTCCCCGCCGGGTGCCTGCCGCCCCGCTGACCGCTCCGCACGACCCCCGATCGCCGGCACGACTGCGGTAATCTCCCAGCTCCTGGGAACAGGTCCCGGGTACGGGTCTCCGGAACAGCTCCCGGGAACGGATCTCCGGAACAGCTCCCGGAAGCGAGTCCCGGAGGACGCCTCCGGAAACACCCCCCGTAAACACCTCCCGAGACACGTCCCGTAAACACCTCCCGACACACGTCCCGGAAACCGCGACCGAACACGAAGGTGTGCCGACTTGCCGGATCCCCTTGGCCCGTGGGGCGTCCCCGCCGCACCGCAGGACATCACACCGGACTTCCTGACCCGGGCACTGCGCCGCGGCGGGCGCGAGGCGACCGGACAGGTCGCCTCGGTCACCGTCGTCGGCGGGCGGCAGGCCGGGATGGTCGGCAGCGTGAGCAGACTGCGCGTGGAGTACGCCGACCCGGAGGCCCAGGGTCCCCGGTCGGTGATGGCGAAGCTGCCCTCCGCCGAGTTCGCCGAGAGCCGTGCCTTCGGCGCCCTGGAGGCACGGCTCTACCTCCAGCGCGAGCTGCTCGTCCCGGACGCGCGGACCGCGGAGGTCTACTACTGCGCCGGAGGCGGCGACGGATCCGTCTGCCTGCTGCTGGAAGACCTGGGCGACGCGGGGTTCGTCCGGCAGTTCGACGGCTGCACCCCCGACCAGGCGTCCCGCGCACTGCGCGCCGTCGCCCCGGTACACGCCCGCTGGTGGGGTCGCGAGCTGCCCGGCTCCGCCGCGTGGGTGCGGCCCCCTGGCGAGTCGCTCGTGGGCGAGTTCTGCCGCGGCTGGCTCCACGCCCACCACGGCGACTGGCCCGCCGTGCTGGAACCGGTCGTGCCACGGCTCGCCGCGCGGTACGAGAGGATCGCCGCCGCGCTGACCGCGGGCCCGGTCACCCTCGTGCACGGCGATTTCCACAGCCAGAACGTGTCCTTCGCCGGGGAGCGCGCCGACGGCCCGGCCCGGCTCGTCGACTTCCAGTTCGTGCAGCGCGCGACCGGTCTCCTGGACGTCGCCCGCTTCCTGGCCACCAGCCTGACCACCGAGGTGCGCAGGGCGGCCGAGCGGGACCTCCTGACGGAGTACCTGGCGTGCCTGGCCGCGCACGGAGTGACGGGGTACGGGTTCGACGCCTGTGTGGGGGACCTGCGGGCCGCGCTGCTGTGGAACCTCACCACTCCGGTGGCGCTGCACGTCATGGCCGTCACCACCGAGGGCCGGCGGTGGCCCGCCGCCCTGCCGATCCTCGAACGCTGCCTGACGGCCGTCGACGACTGGGACGCCGCCCGGCTGCTGTGAACAGGCCACACCGGCACCCAGGGGCTGCTGCGCCGGCTGTACGACCCCGCCACGCGACCGGAACTCGTCCTCACCCTCCAGGCCCCGGCCTCCCACTGACCCCTGGCCGGCCCCCGTCCCGCACCGCCGTGTGATGCTGGCGGCATGACTGATCACCGCGAGGTCCGCGTCGTCCGCCGGCCGGGCCGGACCCTGTCCGCCGAGGACGGCCTGGCCGAGCTGCTGGCGGCCTACCACCTGCGGACGGAGGCGGAGAAGGGCGCGGCCGTCACCGACGTGGACGGGCTGCCCGACCGCTACCGGGCAGAGATCTCGGACCCGCGGACCGCGTTCGCCGACGACGTCGTGCTGACGGCCCTGAGCGGGGACACCCCCGTGGGATGCCTGGTGGTGACCGCGCCCGTCGACGGCTGGCCGGAGATCAAGAGGCTCTGGACGGACCCCGGCTTCCGGGGCAGGGGCATCGCGTCCCGCCTGATCGGTGCCGCGCTGACGCATGCCGCCGAGAGCGGCGTGAGCGGCGTGCGGCTGTCGGTGTGGACCTGGCGGACCGGTGCCGTCGCCCTGTACGAACGGCTCGGCTTCACCGTCACCGACTCGTGGGACGAGCGCCCTCAGCTGCTCTGCATGCGGCGCGAGGTCTCCTCCGGCCGCGCCGACGGAAACGGGGACCGGGATGCACGGCCCGCGGACCGTCATGGGCATACTGTCGGCTGATCGCTTGATCGTCGTGCGGTGACGCGGGGGAGTGGGGGGATTGTCGTGGGGCTGATGGACCGTATCCGCGGTGAGTTCATCGACATCGTGGAGTGGACCGACGACGGCCGGGACACCATCGTGTGGCGTTTCCCGCGCCACGGCAACGAGATCAAGATGGGCGCCCGGCTCGTGGTGCGCGAGTCGCAGGTGGCCGTCTTCGTCAACGAGGGCCGGCTCGCGGACGTCTACCAGCCGGGCACGTACACCCTCTCGACCCAGAACATGCCGGTCCTGTCCACCCTGAAGGGCTGGAAACACGGTTTCGAGTCGCCGTTCAAGGCCGAGGTCTACTTCGTCACCACCCGGCAGTTCACCGACTTCAAGTGGGGCACCCAGAACCCGGTGATCCTGCGCGACGCCGACTTCGGCATGGTCCGGGTCCGGGCCTTCGGAACCTTCGCCGCCAAGGTGGTGGACGCCGCCGCGCTGCTGCGCGAACTGGTCGGCACCGACCCGCAGTTCCGCACCGAGGAGGTCGGCGAGCACCTGCGGCAGCTGATCGTCTCCAAGCTGGGTTCCGCGCTGGGCGCGTCCGGTGTGCCGCTGCTGGACCTCGCCGCCCGGCAGGACGGCATCGGGCGGCAGCTGGCCGAGTCGCTGACCCTGGAGCTGGCCGCCACCGGCATCGCCGTCCCACGGTTCCACATCGAGAACATCAGCGTCCCGCCGGAGGTGGAGGCGGCGATCGACACCCGCTCCAGGATGGCGATCGCCGGCGACCTGGACGACTACGCCAAGCTCCGGGCGGCCGACGCGATCCAGACCGCCGCCGCCAACCCCGGCACCGGCGGTGACGCGGTCGGGCTGGGCGTGGGCATGGCGCTGGGCCAGCGGATCGTGCAGAGCACGTCCGGCACGCCGGCTCCCGCACCCCAGGCACCCGCAGTCCCGACACCCGCACCCCAGGCACCCGCAGCTCCGACACCCGCACCCCAGGCGCCCGCAGCTCCGGCATCCACAGCCCCGACACCCGCAGTCCCGGCGCAGCCCGCCCCCGCCCCCGCTGCCGCCGACGTCCCGCCGCCGCTGCCCGCCGCGCCGCGCTGGTTCCTCGCCGTGGACGGCCGGCAGCAGGGCCCGTACGACGAGAGCGCGCTGGCCGGGCAAGTGGCGGCCGGCGACCTGACCCGTACCACGCTGGTCTGGCGCAGCGGGCAGGCCGCCTGGCAGCCCGCGGACCAGGTCCCGGAGCTGGCACCGCTGCTCGCCGACGTCCCCCCGCCGCTGCCCCCGCAGGGCTGAGTCCGGCCCCCTGAAACTCCCGGCAACAGGTCCCAAGGAGAGTTGAGTTGACGGATCAGGAGGTCGCTCCGGCACCCGGCCGGGCGTTCCAGTGCGAGGCGTGCGGCGGGGTCAGCGAGTACGCGCCCGGAACGTACGCGCTCCGCTGCCCGTACTGTCGGCACGAGCAAGACATCACGCCGATACCGCGGCAGGTGACCGAGCACCCGATCGAGGAGCTGGCCGAACTGCCCCCCAGGGCGGCGGCGCCGGGCGGGGTGAAGGTGTTCGCCTGCCCCGGCTGCCACGCCGTCACCGAGAGCGACACGCTCAGCGACCGGTGCCCGTTCTGCGCCACCCCGCTGGTCACGGACGCCTCCGGTACCGAGCGAGTGGTGCCGGAGGCGGTACTGCCCTTCGGGGTGGGCCGTGCACAGGCCCGTGACGCGCTGGCGAAGTGGACCGCGTCCCGCTGGTTCGCGCCCGGCGAACTGAAGAAGGTCACCGAGGCGGAGACCTTCCGGGGCAGCTACCTGCCGCACTGGACGTACGACGCGCAGACCGCCACCCGGTACACCGGCGAACGCGGCGAGCACTACTGGGTGGAGGAGGAGGACACCGAGGGCCGCAAGCGCCAGGTACGGCACACCCGCTGGCACCACACGTCCGGAACGGTCGGCCGATTCTTCGACGACGTACTGGTGCCCGGCAGCAGCCAGGTGCCGGAGGCGGAACTGGACGAGCTGGCACCCTGGCCGCTGGAGGAGACGGTCCCCTACCAGGAGGAGTACCTGGCCGGCTTCCGTACCGTCAGGTACGACGTCGAGCCGGAGGCCGGCCTGGAGTCGGCGAAGGCGCGGATGGCGCCGGTGATCCGCGCCGACTGCAAGCGGGACATCGGCGGCGACGAGCAGCGGGTGCACTCGATGTCCACCCTCTACAGCGGCCTCACGTTCAAACTGGTGCTGCTGCCCGTCTGGTTCCTGACCTACCTCCACGCCGGGAAGGCGTGGCCGGTGATGGTCAACGCCCGCACCGGGGAGGTCATCGGCAAGCGGCCGTACAGCGCGATGAAGATCGCTCTGGCGTCGGTGGGCGGCGCGCTGCTGATCGCCCTGACGGTCCTGCTCGTGCTGATGCTGCGCGACTGAAGCCCGCACCGGATCCGTGTCGGTACGGCCGGCTCACTCCTTCCTCGGCGGGGCGGTGCTCGCGCGGATGACGAGTTCGGGGTCGAAGAGGAGTTCGCCGGCGGGGACGTCCCGGTTGCCGAGGAGGGCGAGGACGCTGCGGGCGACCTCGGGTGCGAGCCGGTCGGCGGGCTGGCGGACGGTGGTCAGCGGGGGGTCGACGAAGTCCATGATCATGGAGCCGTCGTAGCCGACCACGGACACGTCGCGGGGGACGTGGTGGCCCTGGCGGCGGGCGCCGCGGATCGCGCCCAGGGCCATGTAGTCGCTGGCGGCGACGACGGCCGTGGCGCCGCGGGCGAGCAGGGCGAGCGCGGCGGACTGGCCGCCCTCGACGGTGTACGACTGGCGGACCACCCACTGTTCGGGGTCGGTGATGCTGCGCCGGGCCAGCGCGGCGAGGAACCCGCTGACGCGGCGGTCGGCGGGGCGGTTGCCGAGGGGGCCCGAGGCCATGCCGATGCGGCGGTGGCCGAGCCGGTACAGGTGGTCGACGGCCAGTTCGGCGGCGAGCAGGTCGTCGGTGGAGAAGACCGGGGCGTCGCAGCCGCCCTCGAACTGGCCGTTGACGCCGACGAACGGGATCCGGCGTGAGCGCAGCAGTTCGTAGGCCTGCGGGTCCGCGCCCTCGATCGTGTTGCTGGCGGAGAGGAAGACGACCGCGGCCACGCCCCGGTCGGCGAGGGAGGTGACGTAGTCCAGTTCCTGTACGCCGCCGGGGAAGCAGGGGCACAGGATCGTCTTGAGGCCGTGCGGGGCGAGGGTGGCCTCGATGCGTTCGCAGACGTCGGCGAAGAACGGGTTGGACACCAGTTCCGTGACGACGGCGACGAGCTGGCCCTGGGTCTGCCGTTCGTAGCCCAGGTCGGCCATCGCCCGTTCGACCGCCTCGCGGGTCTTGCGGGCCACTCCCTGGCGCCGGTTGATGACCCGGCTGACCGTGGCCTCACTGACCTGAGCCCGGACCGCGACCTCGGTGATACCGACCTTCATACGGTTCCCTCCCTCCCCGTGGTGTCACCGGTGTGACCCCTCAGGTGCCTCGCTGTCTGCATCCGGTTACCAAGTTTGCCTCCCACCCTTCAACTTGCAAGACAGGAGTGAAAACTTTCAGTCCAATCAAGCATGTTGACTCGCAGCTACGTCAGAAGTCTTGCATTTTTCCTGTGCAGGACCATTGAACGGCTTCTTCCACCGCTGTTAGCTTTCCGCAACGACCCGGCCGCCCCGCCCCGTCGTGACCGAAGACCGGGAGATCCGATGAAGCCCTCAAGGCTCGTGCTGCTCACCGCCGTTGCCCTGCTGACCCCGCTCGCCCCCGTCACGTCCGCCGTCGCGGCGCCCCGCACCGCCGCCGACACCCGCCCCCAACTCGCCCTGCCCGACCCGGGGTTCGAGAGCGGCGGCACCGGCTGGACCTTCGACCCGGGCACCGGGGTCGGCGAAGGGAACGTCCACAGCGGTTCCCGCTTCCTCTACCTCGACGCGGGCGCCGGCAAGACCGCCAGACAGGTGCTGGTCGCGCCCCGCGACGGCAGTTACGACTTCTCCGCCTGGGTGGCGAGCGCCGGCACCGGCGGCACGTACACGATCCGGCGCAACGGCGAGACCGTCGGCACCGTCGAACTGCCCCAACGCCCCACCTACGCCCGCTACACCATCAGCCGCGTCGCCCTGAAGGCGGGCGACCGGCTGGAGATCGCCTTCGGCTCCGGCACCGCCTGGGTCAACGCCGACGACCTGATGATCTCCCCGGCCGCCCCCGCCGACCCGCAGGTCTCCTCGTCCGACCCCGAGATCGTCGAGATGTTCGACTGGGCCAGGCGGAAGGCCAACAGCTGGGTCCAACTGCCCGGCACGGTAGGCCCGGTCAACGCCGACGAGTACCACACCAGCGGTACCGGCACCGCGACGTACGGCCCCACCTACTGGGCCGGATACGCCAACCGCAGCGCCTACTACTCCCGGGACATGACCCACCAGCTCGACGGCGCCGCCATCCTCGGCCTCGGCACCGAGAACAGGACGATGCTCACCTCGTACGCCGCTTCGGCCACCGCGGAGCACAAGTACTTCCCGGTCTGGTCCCTCAACTTCGACGCCGAGACGTACCTGAGCATCGACTACAAGAACCCCGACGACTTCGTGCGCGAGGTCCCGGCGGTCTTCGAACTCGTGGAGAAGGCGGCGCAGGCCTACCTGTGGACCGGCGACCGCCGCTACGTCGACGACCCGGTGCTGTGGAACTTCTACCGGCACGCCACCGAGCAGTTCATCGACCTGCACGACAGCGCCGTCCCCAACGGCCGGGTCAAGGTCGCCGAGGGCACCGGCCAAGGCATCTTCTCGGGCGCCGCCAGCTACAACGAGCAGGACGGCGACGGTCTCGCCGAGGCCGGGGACGGCATCGCCTCCGAGTACCAGGCGTACCTGGCGATGGCCGTGCTCGCCCGCGGCAAGGGCGACACCGCGCTGGCGAGGAAGTACGACCGCAGAGCCGCCGACCTGAAGACGTACTTCAACGACACCTGGAGCGGCACCGGCAGCGGCGCCGGCATGGTCCGCGCCTACACCACCTCCGGTACCCCGGTCACCGGCTGGGGCAAGGAGAACAGCGTCTTCATGCCGATGAAGCAGATCATCGACCCCGGCCTGCGCAACGACGCCTACCTCGACTACATCCAGGCCCAGGAACTCGGACCGGACGGGTCACCCAACATCGAGTCGACGACCTACCTGCCGGACATGTTCTTCAGGAACGACCGCCCCGACACCGCCTGGTGGTGGATGCGGAAGATCTACGGCGAGCGGAACACCCAGCACGTCAACTCCAGCCAGGGCCCGGACGGTGACTACCCCGAGGTGTCGTTCACCCTGGTCAGCCAGACCGTCGAGGGCCTGATGGGCATCACGCCGAACGCGGCCGCGCACCAGGTGACCACCGAGTCGCGGCTGCCGTCGGGCATGAAGTGGCTCCGCGTCGCGGACGTCCCCGTCGGCAAGGACACGATCACCGTCCGGCACGACGGCGCCACCAGGACCACGCTGACGAACAACGCCCGGCACGACTCCTACAGTTGGGAGGCCCGGTTCCGCGGCTCGCACAAGTGGATCACGGTCGACGGCGTGCGGCAGCGGGCGCGCACCAAAAAGGTCGACGGCGTGACGTACACGTACGCCACACCGACGGTCCGGGCCGGGGCGACCGCGGTGGTCCAGGTCGGCGACTGATCCGGCCCGCGGTCCGCGGTCAGTCGATGCAGAGGACGAGCAGGCAGAGGTGCGCGGGCGAGGTCGCGGTGGGCTCCGGGCTCGCCGTCGACGCCGGTGCACCGCCGCCGGCGGCGGTCGCGGTGGGTGTCGGTGCGGCGGCCGGCTGCGCCGGTGCGGCCGAGGCGCCGGACCCGGTCGACGTACCGGCCGTCGTGCCGGACTGCGCCTGCGCGGCCGCCGTCGCCACGGGTTCCGGCGTGGCGGCGGCCGCGCGGTGTGCCGGCGTGGCCTTCGGCACGCCCGCACTCTGCTCGTGCGGGGCGTTCGACGTGACCGGGCGGGCGGCGGGCGTGGCGTCGGGGGCCCGGTGCCGGCCGGTCGGCGCCGACGCCGCCGGGGTGGGCTCCGTGGCCTGCCCGCCCACCACTCCCATGGGCGCGGTGTCCGGGGCGGCGGCCGCCTGCGCCCGGTCCCCGGAGTGCCGGTCCATGGAGGCGACGGTGAGACCGCCGCCGACCAGGGCGACCGCGGTGGCGACGACGGCCCGGCGCTGGTTCTTCTTCCAGCGGACGCGCTGCCGGCGCCGCGCCGCCCGGCCGAGCGGCGCGACCGGAGCGGCGCCCGGGTCCTCGTCCGGGCTCTCGGCGCTGTCCTCGGCGCTGTCCTGGGAGTACGTGTCCGGGCCGTCGTGCCAGGTGTCGGGTGCGGGTGCCTGCCAGGCCACCGTCCCGGCCGTCACGGGAGCCGCCGCGTCACCGCGGGGAGCGATGTCCGGGGCGTAGGCGCCGCATCCGGGGCACACCAGGGCGCCGTTGAGGTGCCGACGGCACGTGGTGCAGTAGTCCATCCGCGGTCTTCCTGACTCGACTGCGCCGACGGCCCGACGGGCCGTGGCCTGGTCTCGTTCGCACGTGGGATCGAACGGCCAGAACGCTAGCGAGCCTTTGGACAGGCAGTGTGCAGCCTGTGTGGTGCTTCTGCGCAGATGCCGTCCGGACCTCGCGCACACGTCACTCCTGACCGCCGCCGACCAGCACGCGTACGTCCCACGGGCCGCGTCCCGCGGTGGTCAGTGCGCGGTCTCCGCCGGTGGTTTCCAGCCCCAGGCGGTCAGCATGCCCGCGGACAGCGCGGCGCACTCGTCGGAGGCCAGGTAGCCGATCGCCGCGTCCACGGCCGCGTCGTCGAGCAGGCCGGTGGCGACCATGGCCGCCCGGCTCCGCTCCCAGGTGTCCGCCCAGAAACGGCTCAGGGGACTGCCCGGCAGCAGCGGCGGCACATGCAGTTCGGCGGCGACCGGCACCAGCCCGGCCTCGCGCAGCAGTCGCGGGTACGACGGCACCCAGGAGACGTCGGTGCCGATGGTCGCCCGCAGCCCCTGCCACATCGCCCGCATCGCGGCCGCGTACGGGGTGCCCGGCGTGCGGTCGGTCGTCAGGTCGACGGCGTCGCTGAGCACCAGTACCCCGCCGGGCTCGACGAGTCCGGCCAGCGTCTCGACCAGCCGTTCGTGCTCGGGCAGGTGCATCAGCACGAACCGCGCGTGCACGAGCCGGAACCGGCCACGGACGGCGTGCGGGGCGGTGATGTCGGTCTCCAGCACGTCGAGGCCGGGCCGCCGGGCGAGGAACCGTACGTCTCGGTCCACGGCGAGCACGCTGTCCACCCCGGCCTCGTCCAGCAGCCGACGGGGGACCGCGCCGGTGCCTGCGCCCACGTCGAGGCAGTGCCAGCCCGGGCCGGCCCCGAGCTCCCGCAGCCGCGCCATGGTGATGTCGTCGTAGGCGAGCGCGCCGAGGTCGATCCGCTCACCCTCACCGGCCCGCTCGGGCCGGAAGACGGCCTCGCCGTAGCGGCCGTCCGGTGCGCCGGTCACGCCGCCGCCGACGCGACGCCGTGGCGGAGGGGGAGGGGCGGGGCGTCGAAGCGTCTCATGACCGGACCTCTTCACTCGGTGGGGCGGTGCCGGGCCGGGCCCGTCCCCTGGATCCTGCACCGGCCGCCTCCCACCCGGCTGAGGCGCGCCGCGCCTGAGCCGATCGGGGCAACGGCCCCTCGCGGAGGCGGCGCCCGACCTCACCCGGGAGCCGTGGGGACGCCCTCGCGCCGTACAGTGCCGATGGTCCTCATCCTCCGTAAGACGAGCAGGAGTTACGACGATGACGCACACCTCCGGCGGTCCGGACGGCCCGCTGTACGGCTTCGTCGGACTCGGTGTGATGGGGCAGCCCATGGCACTGAACCTCGCCCGCGCCGGCACCCCGCTCGTCGTGTGGAACCGGACGCCCGGGCGGGCCGAGCCGCTGCGGGCGGCCGGGGCCCAGGTCGCGGCGAGCGCCGCGGAGGTCTTCGCCCGCGCCCGCGTCGTGATCGTGATGCTCCTCGACGAGGCGGTGACGGACACCGTCCTGGACCGGGGCGGACCGGGGTTCGGGAAACTGGTCGCCGGCCGGCTCGTCGTGTCGACGGGATCGACGTCCCCGGAGTACGCCCGTGGCCTCGCCGCCGACGTCCGGGCCGCGGGCGGCCGGTTCGTGGAGGCGCCGGTGTCCGGCTCGCGCAGGCCGGCCGAGGCCGGCGAACTGGTCGCGATGCTCGGCGGCGACCCCGACACGGTGGCGGAGGTACGGCCGCTGCTCGCGCCGATGTGCCGGGAGACCGTGCACTGCGGTCCGGCCGGGTCCGGAGTGCTGATGAAGCTGGCCGTCAACCTGTACCTGACCACGACGATCGCGGCGCTGGCCGAGTCCGTGCACTTCGCCCAGCGGCAGGGCCTGGACCTGGAGACCTTCCGGGCCGTGGTCGACTCCGGCCAGCTGGGCAGCGGGGTGACCCGGGTCAAGGTTCCGATGCTCGCCGCCCACGACTTCACCGTGCAGGCGGCCACCTCCGACGCCTACGCCAGCACCCGGCTCATCGCCGCGGCGGCCCGCGCGGCCGGGCTCGCCACACCGCTGCTCGACCTGAGCGGCGACCTGTACGGCGAGAGCGTACGGCTGGGCAACGGCCGCCTCGACATGTCCTCGGTCCTCACCGCCATCGAGGCCCGCACGGACGCCACCGACTAGGCTCCCGCCATGCGGATCTCCGTCTCCTCCGACATGGACGAACCCGTCGCCCGCCTCCTCGTCGAGGAATTGCGGCGCCGTGGCCACGACGTGCGCACGTACGGCGCGCTGGAGCCCGGCGCCGACCCGCGATGGGCGGTCTGCTCCGAGGCCGCCGCCCGGGACGTCGCCGCGGCGGCCGCGGACCAGGCCGTCGTCTGCTGCTGGACCGGCACCGGTGCCTCGATCGCCGCGAACAAGGTCCCCGGCGTGCGCGCGGCCCTGTGCGCCGACGCCGTCACGGCCGACGGCGCCCGGCGCTGGAACGACGCCAACGTCCTCGCCCTGAGCCTGCGGCTGACCTCGCAGCCGGTGCTCAAGGAGATCCTCGACGCCTGGTTCTCGGCCACGCCGAGCCAGGACGCCGAGGATCTCGGGAACGTGGCCCACGTCGGACGTCTCGACGCGGGCCGGGGGACCGCCTAGCGGGCAGCGGGCCGGGTCAGTGGGCGCCGAGCCCGCCGCCGCCGAACGAGCCGCTGGAGCCCTTGCTCCAGCGCGGCCGGTCCTTGGACGTGCTCGGTCTGGTCTGCTGGTTGCCGAGTTCGTACGGGGTGAGCGGACGACCGCCCTCGGGCATCACGGGAATCTCCTCCGACTCCCGGTTCTGTAGGATCTCGTGCACCGCGCCCTCCGGTGGCAGCTTGGGCTGTTCCTCCGGGCGCGGCCGGTCCGACTCGCGGTACTTGACCCGGTTGCCCAGCCAGAAGCCCCCGGCCAGCATCGCCAGCACGGCCACGGCCACCAGGAAGAGCGCGAGACTCATCAGGCCGCTGGGAGCGGCCAGCTGCTCCATCGATACCGTACTCATAGCAAGGGGATACCCAGGCCAGAATGGGACGAACCGGACGCAATCGGTGGCTGATCGCGCACGGACGGCGACGTTCCGGACGTCCGTGGGCCGCCCCCGGGGCGCCGTGGGCTGGCCGGAAGCCCTGCCCGCCAAGGGGTTTGCCGTACCCCGCGCCCGGCTACCCGAACCGGGTGACACAGCAGACTTCCCAGCAGGAGCTGTACCGGTTCCTGGAAGACAGGTTCGCCTGCGCACAGGCCTGCACGGAATGCGCCCGGGCGTGCGCACTGCGTGCGGGTGTCCTCGACCCGGGCGGTACCGCCCTGGTGGAACAGGTGCGCCGCAAGGGCATCATGTGCGCCGAGGTGTGCGACGCGACCTGCCGGGCGCTCACCGAGGAGACCGGCCGGGACGAGACCGGCCTGCGGGTCCAGCTGGAATGGTGCCGGGCGGTCTGCCTCGAGTCCGCCCAGGCCTTCGACACCCAGCCCGGCGCCGAGAAGAGCGCGGACGCCTGCCGGGCGTGCGCCGCTGCCTGCACGGAGTTCATGGTGGCGCTGCGCTGACCGGTGGCGCGCGGTGCTGCGCTGACCGGTGGAGCGCGGCGGCCGATGGCTGGCATCGCGAACGCGCGTTTCCGCCGTGCCGCCGGGCTGCCTAGCGTGACACGGGTGCCGCCCCGCCCAGCGTCCCAGCGAAGGAGCGCCCCATGAGCCAGCCGCCGCGCCGGATCGTCACCGGTCACGACGGGACGGGTACCTCCGTGTTCCTCTCCGACGGTGAGCCGCCGGTCGTCCGTACCGCCCCCGACGGCGCCGCCTTCTACGAGATGTGGAACACCGGCTCCGTGCCGGCGCCCCTCGCGGCGGACGAGCCCGAGCCCACGGAGCGCGACCTGACCGTGCCGCCGGCCCCCGGCGGTACCAAGATCCGCGTCAACGAGTTCCCGCCGGGCTGCGTCTCCCCGACGCACCGCACCCAGACCGTGGACTACGGCATCGTCCTGGACGGCGAGGTCGTCCTCGTCCTCGACGACTCCGAGCGGGTGCTGCGCGCGGGCGACGTGGTGATCCAGCGCGGCACCGACCACCGCTGGGAGAACCGCACGGACGCGGCGGCCCGGATGGTGTTCGTCCTCGTGGACGGCGTCTTCACGGAGCCGCTGCTGAAGCTCCTCGGCACCGAGGTGCTCGGCTCCCTGCTCGGCAGCCCGCTGGCCGCCGGCGAGGCCTGAGCCGGCTCACCGCGCCGGGCGTGGTCCGGCTCGCGCACCCGCACCCCCGCACCGCCATTCCCAATTTCTGGAACACGTTCTACGGTGTGCGCCGTCAGGACCGCCCGTGGGGAGCCTGGAGGCGCCGTGCACCTCGACCACACGCCCGAGCAGCAGCGGCTGCGCACCGAACTGCGCGCCTACTTCGCCGGCCTGGTGCCGGACAACGCCTACGCCCGCTACGCCGATCCGGCCGCGCAGAAACGCTTCTACCGGGAGACCGTGCGGCGGCTCGGCACGGACGGCTGGCTCGGCGTGGGCTGGCCGGAGGAGTACGGCGGACGCGGCCTGACCGCGATGGAACAGTTCATCTTCTTCGACGAGGCCGCCCAGGCGGGCGTCCCGCTCCCGCTGATGGCACTCAACACCGTGGGCCCGACGATCATGCAGTACGGCACCGACGAGCAGAAGTCGTACTTCCTGCCCCGCATCCTCTCCGGCGAGATCGACTTCGCCATCGGCTACAGCGAGCCCGACGCGGGCACCGACCTGGCGGCCCTGAAGACCCGGGCCGTACGCGACGGCGACGAGTACGTGGTCAACGGACAGAAGATCTGGACGACCAACGGCGACACCGCCGACTGGGTCTGGCTCGCCACCCGCACCGATCCCGGGGCCCCGCCCCACAAGGGCATCACCATGCTGCTGGTGCCGACCACCGACCCCGGCTACTCCTGCACCCTCATCAACACCCTCGCCTCCCACGACACCACCGCCAGCTACTACGAGGACATCCGCGTCCCCGTCTCGCGCCGGGTCGGCGAGGAGAACCGGGGCTGGCGGCTGATCACCAACCAGCTCAACCACGAGCGCGTCACCCTCGCCGCCCACGGCACCATGGCGATCCGCGCTCTGCACGACGTGCAGCGCTGGGCCATGGAGACCAAGCTCGCCGACGGCCGCCGGGTCGTCGACCTGCCCTGGGTGCGCCGCCGCCTCGCGCAGACCCACACCCGCCTCGACGCCATGAAGCTTCTCAACTGGCAGATGGTCAGCGCCGTCCAGGCGGGCACCCTCACCCCGCAGGACGCCTCCGCCGTCAAGGTCTACGGCTCCGAGGCCCGCCGCGACGCCTACGCCTGGCTGATGGAGATCGCCGGGGCGGCGGGCCCCCTCAAGGAGGGTTCGGCCGGCGCGGTCCTCCACGGCGACCTGGAACGCGGCTACCGGTCGGCGGTCATCTTCACCTTCGGCGGCGGCAACAACGAGATCCAGCGCGAGATCATCTCCTGGATCGGACTGGGGATGCCCCGGGTACGGCGGTAGCCTGCCCGCATGGGCGCCGACCCCGGGCTGTTCACCCCGGACTCCGTGACCTGGCAGCTGCACGGCGACCCCATGATGTGGGTCGCCGGCATCCGCGCGCTCTACCTCCAGGCACTGCACCCGCGCGCGGTGCGCGGCGTCATGGCCAACTCCGACTTCCGGCGGGACGCCTGGGGGCGGCTGATGCGGACCGCGAACTTCGTCGGCACGACGACGTACGGCACCGCCGAGGCCGCCGAGCGGGCCGGGGCCCGGGTCCGGAAGATCCACAGCATGCTCGGCGCGACCGACCCGGAGACCGGCGAGCGGTACGGCGTGGACGACCCCGACCTGCTGCTGTGGGTGCACTGCGCGGAGATCGACTCGTACCTGCACGTCGTCCGCCGCTCCGGCTTCCCGCTCACCGACGCCCAGGCCGACCGCTACCTCGCCGAACACCGGGCCAGCGCCCGCCTGGTGGGCCTGGACCCCGCCGCCGTACCCGCCGACGGGGAGGAACTGGCCGCCTACTTCGAGAAGTCCCGTCCGCGGCTCGCCGCCGGGGCCGACGCACACGAGGTGTACGACTTCCTGCTCCGGCCGCCGACGCACCCCCTCCTGATCCCGGCGCGCGAGGTGCTGTGGCGGCGCGTGGCGCACCTGGCGTACGCCGCCCTGCCGCCGTACGCCCACGAGTTGTACGGCACTCCGGCCCCCGAACCCGCCGTCGTCACCCGGCGACTGCGTGCCACCGGCACCGTGCTGCGCTGTGTTCCCGCACGTCTGCGCTGGCAACTCCCGCCCAAACACATTCTGCGGGCCATGGCGAGGCTCGGCCCGGCCGCGCGCCCGGCACCGTACAAAGTCGGGCGTTAGCCCGCCATACTGGTCGACCAGGGGGCCCGGATTCGGCCGGTTCGGCGCGGTCGCACCGTTACGGCCGGGAACGGGCGGAGCTGGAGGCGACGGGGGGCGACGGCGCGCGATGGCTGACGGCGGGCTGGTCCAGGAGAGGTACCGGCTGCTCGACCTGATCGGGCGGGGCGGGATGGGCGAGGTGTGGCGAGCCCGCGACGAGTCCCTCGGCCGGCTGGTCGCCGTGAAGTGCCTCAAACCGCTCGGCCCGCACCACGACCAGGCCTTCACCCGCGTACTGCGCGAGCGGTTCCGCCGCGAGGCGAGAGTGGCCGCCGCGCTCTCGCACCGCGGCGTCACCGTCGTCCACGACTTCGGCGAGTCCGACGGCGTCCTCTACCTGGTGATGGAACTCCTCGACGGCCGCGACCTCAGCCGGCTGCTGGAGGACAACAAGCACCATCCGCTGCCCGTCGGCGACGTCGTGGACATCGCCGAACAGGTCGCCGCCGCCCTCGCCTACACCCACCAGCAGGGCATCGTGCACCGGGACCTCAAACCCGCCAACATCATGCGGCTGACCGACGGCACCGTGAAGCTCTGCGACTTCGGCATCGCCCGGCTCGGCCACGACATCGGCTTCACCTCCCGGCTGACCGGCACCGGCATCGCCATGGGCACCCCGCACTACATGTCACCGGAACAGATCGGCGGCACCGAGGTCGATCCGCGCAGCGACCTGTACTCGCTGGGCTGTGTGCTGTACGAGATCGCCACCGGGGCACCGCCGTTCGACCTCGACGACGCCTGGGCGATCCTGATCGGCCACCGCGACACCCGGCCCACCCCGCCGCGCGCCCACCGCCCCGAACTGCCCGGCTGGTTCGAGCAGGTCGTCCTCGACCTGCTCGCCAAACGCCCGGAGCAACGGCCGTACGACGCCCGGGAGCTGGGCCGCCGGATCACCTCCGGGCGGGCCACCCCCACCTACGTCCCCACCGTCGTCACCGCGCAGCCCCGGCTCCGGCCCCACGGACCGGCTCCCCGGGAGACCCGGCTGCCGTCCTGGACACGCGGGATGACCACCGGGCACAAGGCGGCCGGCACCACCCTGAGCAGCACCCCGCCCGACCCCGGCGCCGGACTCACCGGCGAGTGGACCGCCCGCCCGGCCGCCCCCAC
>NZ_JAKQYH010000067.1:0-51901 GCF_022343545.1 Streptomyces arenae | reverse complement strand
CGGACGGCTCAGGCCTATTGAGAGGTCACCGTGGGGTGGGCTCGTCCCACCAACACCAACGAATGATCAAGGCGCGGTGTTGACGCGGCGCTGGACGGCACCGATCTATCTCAAGCGTTCGAGCCTTGCTGTGGCGGTGGCCGGCGAGTGCCAAGACGTGCTCCGTCTGTCCGAAGGCCTCGTGGGCCAAGCCGACCGTATGCATCCACCCGGCGTCCCGTTTGGCCACCGCCACTCGAACGTCCCTGCCGGACTCCTCGTCCTGCTGGACCGCTCTTAACTACGGATTAGGAGTGGGTGGACGTCACCAACACCTCGCGGCGGCCGGTGAACCTGGACGGCTGGACACTCTCGGACGATGCCGGCCACACCTACACCTTCGACCGGTTCCGCTTGGAGGGCCGTTCCACGGTCCGCGTCCACACCGGCATCGGCCGCGACCGCGCCACCGACGTCTACCAGGACCGCCGCAACTACGTGTGGAACAACGACGCCGACACGGCGACCCTGCGCAACGACCACGGCCGCGTCATCGACGAAGTCTCCTGGGGCTACCACCACGGTGGCGGCCACCGGATCGGCGACGGCGACCACCGCGGTGGCGGTGATCCCTGGAACGGTGGTGAGCACCGCGAGGGTGGTGAGCACCGGTTCGGCGAGGAGCACCGCGGTGGTGAACACCGGGGTGGTGACGATCACCAGTTTGGTGATGAGCACCGCCGTGGTGAGGGCCGCGGTCATGACGAGCACCGCGATGGCGGTGAGCACCGCCGCTGACCGAGTGGGTGCCGGCGGCCGGAAACCCCGGTCCGGTCACCGGCACTTCGGTTGACCGCCGGTGCACTTGTTCAGGGCGTACCGCTGGCCCCCACCGCATACCGTCTGTCTGTCCGGCCTGTCACCCACTTCCGCCGTGGTGACGAGCCGGACAGGCGTTGTGCTCGGTGGGGAGCATCGTTCGAAGTACGCGACATTCGGAAGCTGGATCTTCCAGGTCGGTGGTTGCCCTGATGGCACGATGGCCTACCGGAGATCCTGTGCCTCAGGTCATCGTCGCAAGGGTCGGCAGGCGAGTGCGTCGAGAAGACGACGCGCTAGGCCAGGTTCACGGCCGGGCGAGGCGGGGGCGGGCTCGGCGGCGAGGGCTTTGACGAGGCGCCCCAGGCGCGAGTCGGGTCGGAGCATAAGGAGTCCTAGGTTTCAGGAGGGCCGACGTCCTGACACGGTGGCACCTGGGGGTGCCCGGGCGCCGCAACGCTGTGCCGGGCGCGGGTGTGGGTGGCGGTCACGTGGCCTCGGTGGCATGGCCTTGGCGGATGCGGTCGAGTAGGCGTTGGTGGTAAGCGGCCAGGTTGCCGTCCGGGACGGGGACGGGACTGCCGGTCAGGGTGTACCACTCGTCGGCGCCGGTGTACTGGACGGTGACGTGGGCGGTGTGTGCGTCGTCCCCGAGGGTGCTGTACACGGTCAGCTGGCCGGTGATGACGCCGACTTCGTCGGTCATGACTCCGCCGGGCCCTGCTGTGACATCGTCCTGGCAGGAAGCGGTGTCCGGGCGGTCTGTCATGCGGGGCAGGTGTTGAGCATCTCGTCGAGCTTGTTCTTCTCCGCCTCGGTGATGTTGAGGTGGTAGGCGTACTTCACGTGGGTCCAGGCACGGGAGTAGGTACACCAGTAGGAGTGCAGTGGTGGCGTCCACTGGTCGGGAGACTGGTCGCCCTTGGACCGGTTGGAGGCTGCGGAGACGGCGACCAGCTGGGGTTCGATGAGGTCGTTGGCGAACTTCCGGCGCAGCGCGGTGTCCCATTCGTCGGCGCCTGAGCGCCAGGCGTTGGCCAGGGGCACCATGTGGTCGATGTCGAGCTGGCCGGAGGCGGTGAAGACCTTGTCGTCGTAGGGGCTGGTCCAGGTGCCGGAGATGGCACGGCACTGGTCATCCTGGACCACGTCCTGGCCGTCGCGTTGCAGGACGACCTCGCGGGTGTCGCAGGTGCCGTACTGGACGACCCAGTGCGGGAACTTCGCCCGCGAGTAGCCGGTCATCGGGTGCGGGTCGGCGACGTTCAGCTCGGCGAGTTCCTTGCGGACGATTTCGGCCGGCGGAGGTTCGGGCAGGTCCCGGTGTGCCGGTGCGGCCTGGACTGTGTGGTGGGCGGGTTGTGAGGTGGCGGAGGCGGGAGCGACTGTGAGGGGAGCGAGCAGGACGGTCGCGACTGCAGATGTCAGGGCGGCTTTGTGGAGGGGGTGCATGCGTTCATCTCTCTTGACCGGCAGCAGTACTGGCGGTCAAGAGAGATAGCGGTCGGCACGCTCTGAGAGGGGCGCACCGGGCTGGCATCACCCGGACGGCGGGCAGAATTCACTGCAGAAACGAAGCACCACCTCTACGGGGAGGCGGCCGCCAACCTGTTCGTGATCTTCGAAACGGGGACCCGGCCGTGCGCCTCGCTCGAACCCGACGCACCCTGATCGCCGCGCTGTTCGCGCCGCTCGCCCTGCTCACCCCCACCATCGCCCACGCGACCACCGCAGAGCGTCTGCCCGTACGCCACACGCCGGGCGAGACCATCACCCTCCCGGTCCGCGACGCGTTGGCCGCACTGACCGCGGCGGACGAGGACCGCACCGGCTACTCCCGGGACAAGTTCAAGCACTGGACCGACGCGGACAAGGACGGCTGCAACACCCGCGCCGGGTCCTCCTCGAGGAAGCCGTCACCGCGCCCGAGGTCGAACCGAAGGGCGCGCTGACCGGGGGCAGCTGGAACTCGCCCTACGGCGACCGGTACCTCGACAGCGCGAGCCAGCTGGACGTCGACCACCTGGTCCCGCTCGCCGAGGCCTGGGACTCCGGCGCCTCCACGTGGACGGCGAAGGAACGCGAGGCCTACGCCAACGACCTGGACGACTCACGGGCGCTGATCGCCGTCTCCGCGGCCTCCAACCGGTCCAAGGCCGACAAGGACCCACCGAGTGGCTGCCGCCGTACACCCCGTACTGGTGCGAGTACGTCACCAACTGGGTTGCCGACAAGACCCGCTACCAGCTGAGGGTCGACCCCGCCGAGCACAACGCCCTCGCCGAGTGCCTCGCCGCATGCCCCGACAAGCCCATCACCGTCACCCTCACCCGCTGAACAGCCGTCCGGCCCGTCACCACGGCGGAAGTGGGTGACGGGCCGGACAGAAGGAGACGGTATACGGCGGCGGCTGGCGGCACGCCCCGAACAAGTGCACTGCCGGTCAGCAGAGTGCCGGTGACCGGACCGGGGACCCCGGCCACCGGGCACCCACGTGCGGTCAGCGGCGGTGGTCACCGCCGCCGCGGTGCTCACCACCGAACCGGCGGTCGTCACCCTCAAGGTGCTCACCACGGCGATCGTCTCCACCAATCCGGTGGTCGCCACCACCACGGTGCTCACCGTCGAACCGGTGGTCGCCACGACCGCGGTGCTCACCACCGATCCAGCGATCGCCACCGCGGTGGTCGCCGTCTCCGAACCGGTGGCCGCCACCGCGGTGGTAGCCCCAGGAGACTTCGTCGATGACGCGGTCGTGGTCGTTGCGCAGGGTCGCCGTGTCGGCGTCGTTGTTCCACACGTAGTTGTGGCGGTCCTGGTACACGTCCGTGGAGCGGTCGCGGCCGATGCCGGTGTGGACGCGGACCGTGGAGCGGCTGTCCAGGCGGAAGCGGTCGAAAGTATAGGTGTGGCCGGCCTCGTCGGAGAGTGTCCAGCCGTCGAGGTTCACCGCCCGCCGCGAGGTGTTGGTGACGTCCACCCATTCCTTGTTGAGGGACCAGTTGGTGCGGTCGTCGCGGCCCGGAGAGTCGTACTGCACGTCACTGATCACCACCGCACGGTCGTCCGGGCGGGTGGCGGGCTGGCCGGCGGCCGCGGCGGGCAGCGCGAGCCCACCCACACAGGCAGCAGCCACGGCAGCGGCAGCGGTCACACGGCGGGCAGTCACAGAAATAGACACGAAGTCCCCCTTCACGGGGCCGGACACCCCAGGCAAGCGGCACGAAGCCGCAGGCCAGGCCTGGGTGTGTGGTGCGGGTCGGCGGCCGGTCGGCCGCACACCCACACCCTGCCCGCCCACCGACACGAGGTGAGGGAAACGCGAAGCATGTGACGAATCACAGATATTTCTGTGACTCTCACATGGAAACAGCATGTATGCGATGAACATGACGAATTGATGGGCTGTCACCAGCCGGTGCCGCCGACTCGGCGGGCCCGCCGCCTCGAGCGGATGCCACCGGCCGCCTTCAGCCGGTCCGGACATGCGTAACAGCCGTCGTAGCCCGAAAGGGCGCCCTCTGCCAAAGGCCTGGGAAGAGGGAGCCTTTGTGCACAGCGGGTGCTCACGCTCCGGGTCGGCCAGGCAGCAGTTGCCGGACCGTGCGACGATCGCCACGCGGCGGCCCAGGCCGGGGCAGACCCTTTGGACATGGCACGCAGCAGCAGGGGGGCCGGCCGCGCGAACGCGGCCGGCCCCCCTGTTTCGGTGTCTGCTGGTTTGGTCAGGTGTAGTAGCCGCTGGAGTCGACGATGAAGTCGGCGGTGCCGGTGCTGCTGTTGTAGATGCTGATCTGTCCGTTGGTGTCGGTGGGGGTGAGGGTGAGGTTGGCGAGGGTGTCGCCGGTGCCCCAGTTGAGGTTGCTGGTGGCGGGTGAGGGTTTGCCGGTGCTGGTGGGGTAGACGATGGCGTTGCCGCCGGCGGTGGGTCCGTTGACGGTGACCATGGCGGCGAGGGTGGGGGTGGTGGCGGTGGTGACTTGCTGTGTGATGGCGGAGGTGAGGTTGTAGGCGGTGTTGGCGGCTACGGGGGTGCTGGTGCCGCCGATGCCGCTGCGGGTGTCGACGAGGCGGGTGGGGTTGATGGTGTGGAATTTCTGGCCGGTGGTGCCGGTGGTGTAGTAGCCGGAGATGTCGGCGAGGACGGCGGTGGCGTTGGTGTGGACGGAGACGGTGATGGTTCCGGAGGTGCCGATCGGGACGTCCCCGGAGAGGGAGGCGATGGCGTTGCCGGTGTTGAAGCTGAGGCTGGTGGCGGCGGTGGGGGCGTAGCCGGTGGCGTATGCCTGGAGGTAGCCGCTGCCGGTGGCGTTGGCGGCGGCGAGGTTGACGGCGACGGCGGTGGCGTTGCTGGGGATGCCGTTCAGACCGGTGATCTGCAGGGTGAAGTTGGTGCCGGCGGCCACGGTGCCGGTACTGGTCAGGCTGGTGTGCGCGACGCTGGAGCGGGTGTCCAGGGCGCGGACCGCGCTGCCCAGGGGTGTGTAGGTCTGGTTGCCGGTGAGGGTGGGGTCGCTGGTGAAGTAGCCGGTGACGTCGATGATGAGAGCGGCGGTGCCGGTGCTGCTGTCGATGTGGGTGTAGAGGTCGATCTTGCCGTCGTTGCCGACGGGGACGATCTGGTAGCCGGTCGCGGTGGTGGAGGCGGCGAAGTTGGTGGATGAGGTCTTGGGCCGCTGGGTGCCGTCGGCGTAGGTGGTGACGTAGCCGCTGTCGGTCTGCGCGGTGGCGGTGACGTCCACGGCGACTGCAGTGACGGTGCTGGGGATGGTGGCGGGTGCGCCGCTGACGGGGGTGGTGACGGTGTCGCCCGCGATCTTGAGGTGGGTGACGGAGTCGGTGGTGATGGTGCTGGCGCCGGCGGTGATGCCGCTGGTGTAGGTCAGGCCGCTGGCGCTGCGGGTGTCGAGGATGCGGGTGGGGGTGACGGCCTGGTGGTAGCCGGCCGGGGTGTAGGGCTGAGCCGGGGGTACGACGGCGCTCGTCCAGGTCTGGGCACGGGCGAGTTCCCCGCTGAAGTAGTCGGCGCGGGCGCTGGTGTGCCAGTCGTCGCCGAGCTGGAAGTTGCCGCCGGCGCCGGTGGTGGGTGCGGTGTGGTTGCCGGTGGCGACGAAGACGTCGTCGACGTAGAGGTTCATGACGGCGGTGGTCTTGTTGTAGGTGGCGGTGAGGTGGGCCCAGGTGCCGAGGTGGACGGTGCCGCCGGTGACGGTATCGAAGGACCAGGCGCTGCCGGCGCCGGTGTTGAGGCTGAACTGCCAGCCGTCGGTGGAGGGCAGGAGCAGGATGCCGGAGTCGGCACTGCCGCTCTGGGACAGAACCGCGCCGCCATAGGCAGTTGGGTTGGCCCAGATGGAGACGGTGAACGATTTGGTCAGGTCCAGGGCTTTGCTGCCCTGGAGGTAGTCGCTTTTGGTGGCGTGGAGTTGGACGTCGGGGTCGAAGAGACCGCCTTCGGAGGCGGTGACGCCGCTGGTGCCGGTGAGGGTGATGGCGTTGGTGCCCCCGTCCTGAGCGGTGGAGGGGTGAGCTGTGTCGGTGTTGTAGTCGTTGAGGGGCCAGTCGTGGGTGTCGGTGCTCAGGGCTTGGCCGGCGGGCGTGTTCCAGGTGGCGGTGGTGCCCGAGAGGGTCATCTCGTGGGCGGTTGCGGTGCCGGTGCTGCTGACGGTCCACAGGTCGGGGGTGCCGTCGTTGTTGATGTCCGCGGCCTGCAGGGCGGGCTGGCTACCTGCGTCCCAGCCTGTTGTGGCGGCCTCGACGGAGGTGAGGGTGGTGTCGATGACGAGGTTGTTGATCGCGTCGTCGGCGAGTTTCGTCAGGTTGGCGGGGCTGAGATACCACAGCTGTCCGGCGGAGGGGTCGCTGCTGTTGGTGCTGGTGTCACGGGCGAATACTGCGGGAAGTCCGTTCAGCACGGTGCCGGTTATGGTCCAACCGCTCCAGTCGGTGGTGCAGGTGGTGGCGGTGTCGGTGTTCTGGGCGAGGCAGTAGGGGTTGTATTCGGTGAGCTCGGTGGCGGCGTTGGCGCCGTTGTAGCCACCGTGCTGGTCGCTGTCGGGTGACAGGTAGAGCTTGCCTCCGATGACCATGAGCAGGTCGGAGAAGCCGGTCATGGCCGTGGGATCGAATGTGCCATCAACGTTGGTGTCGCTGCCGGCGTAGTTGTAGAGGCCGCCGCCGTTGGCGATGGATGTCGCGAATGCGATGGTTGTGGTGGTGGTGGTGTCGCTGTCGGATGTGGTGTCGGAGCGGCCGAAGGTGGCGGTGGTGTCGCTTGCCGCTGGGATGCCGCCGTTGGGATCGAGGGGACTTCCGTCGCCTGTGCCGCGCAGGATTTCGGCGCTGGCTGATGCTTTGGCTGTGTCGTAGGTGTAGTCCAGGACATCGGTGAAGCCGGTGGCGGTGGCGAAGTGGCCGGTGATGACCTGGGTGGTGCTGGTGAAGGGAGTGGCGGTCTGGGTGCTGGGGACGCCGGTGCCGTCGATGCCGATGTTCCGGGCAGTGGTGTCGACCTTGCCGATTCCGGTACCTGTGGCCTGCCAGAGCCCTGCCGGGAGGGAGTTCTTGCCCCCGACGGTCAGCAGGTCGGCGTTGCCGTCTCCGTTGAGGTCGTCGGCGGTGGCGGTGGCGGGAGCCTCGGCGATGAACCGGTAGTCGTAGGTGTCGCCGATGTTCCCGCTCGTGCCGACGGCCGTGACGGTCAGTACGTCGGTCTGGGTGGTCGGCTTCAGGGAGATGGTGGCGGTGTAGGGGCTGGTGGTGGAGGCGGTGACGCTGACCGGGTTGCCGCCGTTGAGCTGGTAGCGGTAACTACCGGGCGCGGTGCTGGTGCCGGTGTCCGTGATCGTGAAGCTCGCGGCCGTGCCCACCGTGCACTGGCTGTCGCCCGAGGGGCTGTCAGTGAGTTCGGAGCACTGGTTCGTGGAGGACGGGTCTAGGGTGACGGTGGGGGCGCCGGGGGCGGTGGGGTCGTAGTAGAAGTGGCAGGTCTTGGACGGGTCGCTGGTCAGGTCATGGTCGGTGACGGTGAGCGACCAGGCGAACTCGGTCTTCGCGGTCAGTGATTGGAAGGGCGCGGTCTTGTCCGTATGGGAGTAGAGGGTGCTTGCGGTGGTGCCGCTTGTGGAGTTGATCGCCCGGGTGTAGGTAGTGCCGCTCGTCATGTTCTTCAGGGTGAAGTTCGCGGTGAGCGGGCTGGTGGTGCCGTCCGGGTCGGAGACCCCGGCGCGCAGAGTTACATCACCAAGGCCGAGCGAGGTGGGGGTGGTGGCGGTGCAGCTGGTGCTTGGGCTGGTGGTCAGGGTGGTGGGGGTGTTGGGGGTGTGGTCGTAGGTGGTGGTGATGGTGGCCTGCTTGCTGAACTGCTTCCAGGCCAGGTCGTTGGATTCGTCGGCGGCGCGCAGCCCGAAGGTGGCCTGCGTCCACCTGCCCTTGGCGGCCGACTTCATCAGCGAGGTGATGTCGAAGGTGACGTCCTCGGGTCCGCAGGTGGTGGACCAGCCGTGGGCGACGGTCTGTGAGTCGAGCTTGCTGAACCAGAACTTCTTGTCGGGGTCACCGGAGCTGTGTGTGCTGTTCCAGGTGGTGCTGGAGGAGATGGAGCCGGTGTGCCACAGGTCGACTTCCTCCTTCGTGCAGGAGGCCGACCAGTTCTCGTAGAAGGCGATCTGGGACGAGAGCACGTCCTGCGCGCCCCAGATGCTGCTGTGGATGCTCGTCTGGAACAAGGCGCGGTTGGTCGAGACGTCGGAGGTCCAGTCGGTGTAGCCGACGTGCAGCGGACCGGGAGTCGATGCGCCGGGTTTGTAGAACGAGGTGTCGGGCCACTCACTGTCGACGAACGCCCACGCCTGGACGGTGTCGGTCTGAGCGGAAGGGGTGAACGTGGGGTCGATGGAAGGGGTGAACGTGGGGTCGATGTAGACGGGGTAGACGGTGTTCTTGCCCCTTAGCAGGGTGCGCTGGGGTGACAGGCTGATGTGTCCGCGGTGGTAGGCGGCCTTCAGGCTCGCCGTGCGGGCCGCGCTGCCCGGCGATGCGGTGCTGGAGGCAAGGGGTGTGCCGCTGCGCTTGTCGACGGCCTGTCCGGAGTGCGGGTCGGTCGTTTTCGGGGTGTTCGCGGCTGGGTGGCTGGAGTCCCACATGGTAGGGGCTGTGGCCGAGAACACGGTCTGCCCGTGGTGGTCCTTGGCGGTGATGTCACCGGCCGCATCACTGGCCAGGACCACGCCTGTGGCCTTGGTGGACAGGTTCAGGTCGGTGAGTGCAGGGTTCGCGGCGGCGGTGGCGTTCTTGACGACCAGGACCTCGCTGAACCCGCCGGTGTCCTGCGCGGTGACCGCGAGGTCCACGCCGGGCAGGGCATCGTGGTACGTCGCTGTAGGGCCTGACAGAGTGGGCGCGCGCAGGGTGAACGCTGCGGGGAGCGAGACGGCCAGGGAGCCGATGCCAGCCCGCATGGTGGCCAGCGGGCCGGCAGCGCTCCCACCGGACAGGGTCAGTGAACTGGTGGACACCTTGGGGGAGATGGTGCCGTCCACCTGATGCACGAGCGTCGGATCCAGGCTTTTCCAACTGCCGTGTACTCGTTTGCGGACCGGAGCGAGCGTCTGTCTGAGCGTCAGCGTGCCGTTCGGATTCGCGGTAAGCGTCGAGGATGCCGTCGTCTCAGCCGTCGCCTGAACCGGCCTGCCGGTGGCCCGGGCCTTCGCCAGGGCCTGCGCCTGGCTCAGCCCGACGGAAGCATGCGCCGATGAGCGGGCTGTCGCGTCGGCGTGAGCCGACGTGGCCGCCTGCGCGAGGCCGGGCAGACCCAAGGCGCCGGAGACAGCAAGAGCGGTAGCGCCGACGATTGCACGGCGTGCCCGCGAACGAGGCAGAGATGTCCGCGAAGTCTTTTGCATTTTCTTTCCCCCACGTATTCATACTGATGGGAAATTCCAGGAGCCTTACCCTCGACCGGTGTTGAACGAACCCTGCGCGAAGGTCATCGGGTCGCAAAGTTCTCTTGGCAATTGCATGGTGGTTCTGCCGGGCCGTGCACTCATCCTTCCGGTGGGTGCACGGTTCGCGATGTTGGCTGGTCGGGGCTGCGCCACCGTATGGGGACTGCTTGGTTCGACGCGGGTCTGTGTGACCCAGATCACGACTTTTATGTGCCGTAGATGTCTGTTTCTGGTGAAGTTTATGGAGGTTCTTGGGCTCGTTTTTTCCCAACTCATTATTCTTCTGCATTGAACCTTCATGTAGTTCTTTCCCTCGGGCGAATGATCACCAGCGCGGCTATAGGCCGAGGTGGTCGTTCGGTATTTCGGCATGTCGTCATGACGAGGGGGAGGCCGTGTCCGGTAGACGTGCGCGCAGGAACAATGGAGCGGCGAGGGCGCGGTACCGGCGCACCGCTGGAAGGCTCTTGGCAGGGTGGGCCGCGGTCCTGGCCTGGTCCCTGTGCCTGAGTCTGCTCTTCGGATCGGCAGCGACCGCGCAGCCCCTGACCGCCGGGGCCGCCCCCTCTGCCGCGAAGCCGAAGCCGGATCTCGGCCGTTCGGTCACGGGCATGAAGCCTGTTCCGCACAAGCACGTGCGTCTCTCCAGCGCGACCCGGCACACCGTCGTGCCGACCCTGACCACGTGGCCAGCGGCCAAGGCCGGGACGTTGAAACTGACTGCGCCCAAGCACTCAGCGTCCACGGGCTCCAAGACAACAGCCTTGGGAACACCGGTATGGGCACAGGCTGTAGCTCCCAGCAAGGGCAGCTATGTCGGCCCAACGACGCTGGGAGTCTCGGTCCAGTCGAGGTCGCTGTCCACGCGCCTCGGCGTGTCCGGGCCGGTCTGGACCCTGTCCACTGCACCTGCTGCCGGCACCACCGTGGCCGGCTCGGGCCGGGTGAAAGTCGGACTGGATTACGGCGCGTTCAGCCAGGCCATCGGCGGCAACTATGCCTCCCGGCTGCACCTGGTGGAACTGCCGGCTTGCGCGCTGACGACGCCTCAACTGGCCAAGTGCCGCAAGCAGACGCCGTTGACGTCACGCAACAACCCCAAGAATGCAGCCGTATCCGCAGACGTCACGCTCGGCGGAACCACCTCAGCGAAGAACGCCGCTTTCACCGGCCAGCGCGGCACTGGTGCGGGGGCGGCCGTCTACACCGGTTCGGTCTCCGCGTCGGCAACGGCCCAGGCGGCCTCGACGTCCGGCGCGGCCACCGTGATCGCGGCCACCGACTCGACCGGTCAGGAGGGCGGAGCCGGCGGCAACTACGCCTCGACTCTGTCGTCTGCGGGTTCCTGGGGCCAGTCGGGGTCCTCGGGTGACTTCACCTACACCTACAAGGTGGAGTCGCCTGCGGCCTCGACGTCGCTGGCGCCGGACGCGTCGCTGTCCTACGACTCCGGCAGCGTCGACGGGAAGACGGCCAACACCCAGGCCCAGTCGTCCTGGGTCGGCGACGGATGGACGACCCAGGACTCCTTCGTGGCCCAGGAGTTCACGCCTTGCTCTGATTCTCCCGAGGGCAGCGCCGGGTCGGTGACCACGTCGGACGAGTGCTACGACGGCCCGGTTCTGACAATGTCGCTGAACGGGTCGTCGACGTCGATCGTCTACGACAAGGGCACCTCCACCTACAAGCTGGCCGACGACAACGGTGCGACGGTCAGTAAGGTGACGGGCTCGTCGAACGGGTCGGGCACGTATGACACGTCGTACTGGGTGATCACGGAGCGGGACGGCACCAAGTACTACTTCGGCCGCAACGAGCTGCCTGGCTGGGCGTCCGGGAATGGCACGACGAACTCGGTGGACTCCGAGCGCGTGTATTCCGCCCACTCCGGCGACCCCTGCTACAGCTCCACGGCCACCAGCAGCTACTGCACGATGGCCTACAAGTGGCACCTGGACTACGTCACCTCCGCCACCGGTGACGCGATGGCGTACTACTACACGCAGGACACCAACTACTACGGCGCCTACAACGGAGCCTCCCAGGTCCAGTATGTGCGCGACTCCTACCTCGCGCACATCGACTACGGCTTCACCACCGCCACCGGCCCCTACGGCACGGTCCCGGACAAGATCGTCTACAACCCGTCGGTGCGCTGCACCTCCACCAGCACCAACTGCGGCAGCGCGGAGACCTCCTCCAATGCTGCCTACTACCCCGACGTCCCCTACGACCTTGTCTGCGCGAAGGGGGCGACCTGCAACCCGTACGCGCCGTCGTTCTTCTCCACCGTCCGCCTGGCCTCGATCACCACGAAGCAGTACTCGGTCTCCTCCAGCGCGTACGTGACGGTCGACAACTACGCGCTGACGCAGACCGAGCCGTCGACCGGCGATGCGACCAGCGCGACGCTGTGGCTGTCCTCGATCCAGCGCACGGGCTCGGACACCACGGCGGGCGGCTCGACCTCGTCGATCACCATGCCGGCGGTGCAGTTCACCGGCTCGGCCCTGGAGAACCGGGTGAGCACCTCCACCTACCCGGGGCTGTTCCGCTACCGCATCACCAAGATCACCAACGAGCTGGGCGGCGTCACCGGCGTCTCCTACACGCTGCCGACCGCCTGCTCGACCTCGGCCACCCCGTCCTCGAACACCGCCTCGTGCTTCCCGGAGTACTGGACGCCCAGCGGCTACATCAGCCCGATGCTGGACTGGTTCAACAAGTACGCGGTCCAGGAGGTCCTGGAGACCGACACCACCGGCGGCTCGGCGACCAAGGAGACCGACTACTCCTACAGCGGTGCGGCCTGGCACTACGACGACGACGAGACCACCAAGGCCAAGTACCGCACGTACGGGCAGTGGCGCGGCTACCAGCAGGTGACCACCACCACCGGCAACGGCTCCGGCGACGCCCAGACCAAGCAGGTCGACTCCTACTACCAGGGCATGGACGGCGACTGGCTCTCGTCCACGAAGACCCGCAGCGTGCCGCTGACCGACTCCCAGGGCGGCACCCACACCGACTCCCCCCAACTCGCGGGCAGCATTCTGGAGTCCACTTCCTACCTCGGCAACGGCGGTGGCGTTGACCACTCCACGATCACCTCGTACTGGGTCTCCGCGGCCACCGCGACCCGCTCCCGGTCCGGGCTGCCGGACCTGACCGCCAACGCGAGCGGCACCGCCGAGGTGTGGACCCGGCAACGGCTGACCGACAAGGGCAGCACCAGCTGGCGCTACAACGAGACCGACACCACCTACGACGCCACCCGCACCGACGATGACTTCGGCCTGCCGACCTACACCTACACGCACACCGTGCCGGCCAACACCGACTACGACCGGTGCACCGCCACCACCTACGCCCCGGCCAACACCAGCGCCAACCTCGTCGGCCTGGTCTCCGGCACCGAAGAAGACTCCATCGCCTGCTCCGGCTTCACCGAGGGTTCTGTGGCCTCTGTGCCCAGCGGCCTGAACACCCTGGGCGCCCCGGCCAGTGTCAACCGGCCCGACCAGGTCGTCTCCGCCACCCGGACTTTCTACGACGACGCCACCTTCTCCACCGGCTTCCCGCAGGCCGCCGCTCCGACCATGGGCCTGGTCACCATGACCCGCAAGGCCACCGACTACGGCTCGGGCGCCTTCACCTGGCGGACCACCGCGAAGAACACCTACGACAGCACCTACCACCGCCTGGCCAGCACCACCAACGGCAACAACAGCACCACCACGACCAGCTACACGGTCAACTCCGCCTACCTGACCACTGGACAGACGGTCACGGCGCCCATCGTGAGCGGCGTCGCCCACACCACCAGCTCGACACTCGACCCCGAACGCGGACTCACGCTCACGAGCACCGACGTCAACCACGTGGTGACCACCGTCCAGTACGACGCGCTGGGCCGGGCCACGTCGGTGTGGAAGAACTCCCGCGCGACCACTTCGCTGGCCAATCTCACCTACACCTACACGCTGTCCAACAGCTCGCTGTCGGGTGTGGTGACCAACACCCTCAACGACAACAGCGGCTACCTCACCTCGGCCAGCATCGAGGACTCCCTCGGCCGCACCCGCCAGACCCAGACCTACACCCCGCAGGGCGGCCGTCTGATCAACGACACGCTCTACGACTCACGCGGCTGGACGGCGAAGAAGAACAACGACTACTGGGACTCCGCCACCACCCCCACCCTGGCGCTGGACTCGGTGCCCGACAACCAGGTCGCCGACCAAGACGTGTACACCTACGACGGGCTCGGCCGGCAGATCTACGACATCTCCGAGAAGAACGGCTCGATCGTCACGACCACCACCACGGTCTACAACGGCGACGCCACCACCGTCATCCCGCCCACCGGAGGCGTCACCAAGACCACCCGCACCGACCCGGTCGGCCGCACCAGCGAACTCGACGAATACACCACCGCACCGACCCTCACCACGCCGCTCAACGCAGCCACCGGAATCTTCTACCTCACCGGCGGCGCCACCACCGCCACCACCTACGGATACGACGGCCACAACCAGCAGTCCACCACCACCGACGCCAAGAACCACGTGTGGACCACCACCTACGACCTGGCCGGCGAGGTGACCTCCAAGACCGACCCCACGGCCGGCAAGTCCTCCGATATGACGTACGACGGGGACGGCAACCTGCTGCAGGCCAAGGATTCCCGCGGCCAGTACGTGTCCTACACCTACGACGCCCTCGACCGGAAAACAGGCCAGTACGCCGCGGCTACCGCCGCCCAGGCCGCCTACGCCTCCACCACCTCGCCCGGCAACCAGACTGCAGCCTGGGTCTACGACAACTCCGACACCGCCATCTCCGGCATGACCTACCCGGTCGGACACGTCACCACCGCCACCTCCTACAGCGGCGGCTACGCCTACGTGCAGCAGGCCGTGAACTTCAACGTCTTCGGCGAGTCCCTGGGCGAGGAGACCATCATCCCCTCCGCCGCACAGGGCTCGGTCCTCGGTAAGACCTGGAAGATCACCCACACGTACACCAGCATCAACGGGCTGCTGTGGACCGACGCCTACGGCGCTGGCGGCGGACTGCCCGCCGAGACCGTCACCCACACCTACAACAACGACGGCCAACCCTCTGGACTGGCCACCACCACCTACGGCTACGCCCAAAGCACCACCTACAGCGCCTACGGCCAGGTCGCCCAGGTACAGCTCGGCTCCTCCACCTCCTACGCCACCGTCACCGATGCCTACGACGCCCACACCGGAGACCTGACCGACCAGCTCGTCACCCGCTCCACCACCAGCCCCACCAGCGTCGACGAGACCGCGTACAAGTACGACCTGTCAGGCAACATCACCCGCCAGACCGAGACCCGCTCCGGCTCCAGCACCACGGCCGAGACCCAGTGCTACGCCTACGACCCCCTCGACCGCCTCACCAGTGCGTGGACCGCGACGGACAACTGCTCCGCCACCCCCACCAGCAGCAGCCACAGCACCGTCGGGGACGGGATCACCAGCGGCACGTACTGGACCAGCTGGTCCTATGACGAGATCGGCAACCGGCTCACCCAGACCCAGCACACCACGTCCGGCACTGGCAGCGACACCCTCACCACTAGCGCCTGGTCAAGCACCCAGCCCAACACCCTGACCGGCACCACCAACACCGGCGGCTCCACCAGCTCCACCAGCTACACCTACGACGCCGCCGGCAACACCCAGACGCGCCACACAAGCGCCGGCGACCAGACTCTCCTCTGGAACAGCGCCGGACAGCTGACCAGCGTCTCCAATAGCACCACCGGCACCGCCACCAACTACATCTACGACACCGACGGCAACCTGCTTCTCCAGGTCGACCCCAGCACCACCACGCTCTACCTCGGCAGCGAACAGATCACCCTCAACGACTCCGCCGGCACCGCCACCGGCGTGCGCTACTACACCGCCCCCGGCGGCGCCACCATCGTCCGCACCGGCACCGGAACCAACTACGGCTTCGAAATCGCCGCCGACCAGCACGGAACCAACAGCCTCTACCTCGACTACACCGCCCAGACCCCCACCTGGCGCCAGTTCGACCCCTACGGCAACTCCCGCGGCACCACCACCACCTGGGCCGACAACCGCACCTTCCTCAACAAAACCACCGACACCACCACCGGCCTCACCGACATCGGCGCCCGCGAATACGACCCCACCATCGGCCGCTTCATCAGCCTCGACCCCGTATTCGAAGCCACCAGCCCCCAAGAACTCGGCGGATACACCTACGCTGGCGACAACCCCGTCAGCGAGTCCGACCCGACCGGACTCTTCTGTGACGGATGTGACGCCGGAGGTAACAACGGGTCTGTCTGGCACGAGGGGAAAAAGAGCGGCCCTGGGTGCACTACAGAGGGCTGCTACGAAAAGCGCCACGGAAAATACATAGCAGTCTCCGGCGAAGCATCCACATACGCCCCACTCCAAACCAATAATGGCAACGGCAATGGCACGACCACACGGTCCAAGGGCCTCGGCGAGTCAATCGCACTCGGCAATGTTGCTGGCATAGTCGACGCACTCCTTCACCTGAGTGACACACTAGTGAATCCAGGCTGCCAGGTTTACTCGGGACTCTGCGCCAGTAACCCGAGTGCAATTGATGACTTTATGAAGGATCTTGGCGCCGATCCGGATTCACCCACCTATCAACGCGCCGCTGAACAAGGTGAAGACGCCGGCATGCTGCTGGCTGGCGGAGAATTCGGCGACTCCGAACTTTTCGGAGAGTGCTTCAGCTTCGCACCCTCTACCCCGGTTCTGATGGCTCACGGCAAGACCAAGCCGATCGGCAAGATCAAGGTCGGGGACAAAGTCCAGGCCGCCAATCCCAAAACCGGAAAACACCAAGGAACCCGCACAGTCCAGCATGTGTGGACCAACCGCGACCACGACCTGCTCGACCTCACCATTCGCACCAAGCGGGGCCATACCACCACTCTCCACACCACCGCTAACCACCCCTTCTGGAACGACACAACCCGAACCTGGGTCTCCGCCGGTGAACTGCACTATGGTGACGCACTCAACACGGCAGCCAATGGTCACGTCTACGTAGTCGCCAGCAAGGCCACACCTGGTCTGGCGGACCGCTGGAACCTGACCGTCCGCCAACTCCACACGTACTATGTTGTGGCGGGCGGCGTCCCGATCTTGGTCCATAACGACGACGGGCTGTGTGGAGTAACGCGTGGTCCCGACGGGCGATTCCGGTCGGATCCCGATAGGGTGGATCCCGATGAAACGTACGCTCGTGTCACGCTCCGCTCGTCGACGAAGCAGGCTGTTCAAGATGCTGCGCCAAGAGATGCCGACGGCAATTTCATTGATCCGAACACTGGTCAGAGCATTCCGGCGGCAGGGCCCTTCCACTACGGGCACAAGCCGGGATTCGAGTACTGGCGTAATCGGGACATGGCTCAGAAGCAAGGCTGGACGCGCCAGAAGTTCATCGATTTTGAGAATGATCCCAGCCACTATCAAATCGAAGATCCCTACAACAATATGAGTCATCAGTATGAGCAACCATGATGTACGTGATCGTCAGGGGCGAACCCCGCTCCATGCTGCGGCTTTGCGTGGGGATCTCGCCGAGGTCGAACGGTTGATCGGTGTTGGCGCTGACCCCAGCGCCGCCGATAGTAACGGATTCACCCCGTTGCACCTGGCGGCGCAGGAGGGACATGCTGGCGCTGCGGAGGCGCTGTTGAATGCTGGCGCCGACGTTGATCCGAGGAATCGGTTTGGAAATACCGCGCTATTCGTCGCGGTATTCAACTCTCGGGGTCGAGGGGATGTCATTACCTTGCTGCGAGAGCGAGGCGCTGACCCTATGGCTGAGAATGCGAGCGGACAGACCCCCCTTGGTCTTGCTCGACTGATCGCCAATTTTGATGTGGCTCAGCACTTTGCGGACCTGGGGAGTTCTGAGTAATCGTCTCGAGCGGCCCGCATGAGGTCTCACTGGAATCGGTTTCCAGTGGGGCCTCTGTGGTGTCTTGGGTGGCGCCGCGTGCCGGAGTGGAGTCGCACACCACATCGACTGCCAGCCGCCGGCACTTCAGCGTGCCGGGCCAGTGTTGGTCATGGGGCCGATCGCCGCGATCGTCACGGGTGCCCCTGGCTGTCTACCCCGAACTCCGCTCTCGCATCGGCCGCCTGGTGATGATGGGTGGAGCGGCATCGGGCGGCAACGTCACCGCAACGGCAGAATTCAAATCGGCGGCGAGGTCCGTCTCGATGGCTGTGCACGCTTGCTCTTCTCTGCCGGGGTCGTCGCGCCGCAGGACACCGGCCTTCGCTCATCGGGTGAAGTACCCAAGCCGCAGCAGCCGCGACCGGAATCCCTTACGGCAGTCGTTCTCGATACTGCTCAACAGTGCGTTGGTGTCGACGACGACGACCAGATACGGCGCACTTGAACTGTAGGGATCAAGCGGCGTAGGTCTCGCAAGTGGGCGTTGGTCGTCCGTCATGGATCAGCGGTAGTGGTCGGATAGGTGGGCGTCACAGAGTTTCGTGCCGAAGAACGTGTAGCTACCTCGCCGAGGCCGGACAGCAGTGCCCAACCTCGGTAGGTCAGCTCCGAGCTCCGTCAGCGTATCGAGAACGACCTTCTGTTCTTGAGGAGATCATCGCGGTTGTTAAACAAGGCGAAGAAGTCACCAAAGGCCGGAATCACGTGGCCAGCGCCTCGTGCTGCAAGTCCTCGGTCGCAAAGCACTTCGATAACGTGCCTCGCCAGCGCTGCACAGAGGAAGGTGCCTTCTTTCGCTACGTACTCGCTGTTGCGCTCAGCGATGGCGGCTTCTTCGACGCTGTCCACCGGGATACCGTCTTCCGTAATGGAGCGGATCAGCATCTTGTCTCCAATGAGCCCCGCGACAGCGCTCGCGCGACCCGCGTTCCGAAGTGTTTGCCACGCAGGCCGCTTGTCGAGCAGTGGCTTCCCAACTATCTGAAACCAGCGAGCCACCGGGTCCAGAGACGGCGTCTTACCCGACAGGACGTCAAGGTTGTAGTAACGGGTGGTTTTCGCAAACTCGGCAAGGAACACTACCGCGTCGTCGATGATGTCCGGATGCGGCAATTGCCAGCGAAGCTCGCTCTCATCGAGCTTCACCCGGATCTCCTGAACGGCGTCAAGGAGTTTGTTCAAGTCGTGGCCGTACGCGCTCTTGAGTTGCTGATCGCTGAGGAAATTCCCGTCTTCCACAAGGGAGTCGAGCAGGATGGTCAGTTTCATGACCCGCTCCAGCCCGATGGTGTAGTTGAAGAAACCTCCGTAGTATCTCTCCGTCTGCTGGTAGTTTGCCTTTCTCAAAGTGGTGAGTCCGATACACAAGGTCTGGGCTGCAAGGCCCGCCTCGTGTAGTAGCGGCTGGAAGATCGGTGAATCCCAAGGACTCGGTGCCGACTTAGTTTTCGACATGAGGCGTTCCTCTCGAGCGTCAGTGCCTATATTCGCCAACCGTAGCGACTGAATACGAGAGGACTCACCCGATTTTTGGGCTGCTACGGGAGGACGAAGGCCACGCTGTACTTAGCCCGCGTCACCGCAACGTACAGCTTCGCCCTGTCCCCCGCCTGATTGAAGTCTCGGGTCTGGTAGTAAGCGATCATGGGCTTCGTCGGGAAGATGAGCACCCGTTCAAAGGTACTGCCCTTCGAGGTTCCCATGTTCATTGCATCAAGGCCGCATGTGTCGGCCCGCTTGTCCCAACGCAGCACGATTGGCGCGTACCGCTCCACGTACTCCTGCACGTCCGACTTTTTGATTTTAAATATGCCGTCGTGGCCAGTGATCTCAGTATTCTTAGAGATCGTCCGCGCCAGCTCTGGATACAGGTCGTCTGCAAAGTTGCAGATTTCTTGGTTGCACCGGTAGCTCTCAATGCGGTTCTCGATGTGGCAGAGCCTAGTGCGCTTGCCGAGCCACTCGACGATACCGCTTCCCTTGAACTGCTTGTTCTTTGCGGAATTGTTCGTCACAAAGGTGGCCTGGCGAGGGTCCCCCACGACGGTGACAGCAACCGGCGACTTCATTAGGAGTTCGAGGAGTTCCAGGTCATACCCGGCCATGTCCTGGATTTCATCAATGTAGATGTGGTCGTACATCCGCGAGAGCCGGTCGACGACCATGCCTTTGCTCAACTTGTTGGCTTCGAAGGCGAACGCCGAGACGCCATCCCGGTACACAGCTCGGCCGGAGTCAAGGTAGTAATACCTGGGTTTACTCCTCGGGATATATCTGGAACGCCGTCCCACGAAGTTGAGCCCGCCCATCATTCCCGTTTCACCGAGGACGAAGCTTTGGTACGGACGAGCGCACTCGTTTAGAAGAAAGGTAAACCAGCCCATCACCGTGACGTGACCTGGAAGCACCCCGGTGCCTGCACTGAGTCGATTCACGATCTGATGCAGGTTCTCGTTGGTGTACGTCGTCACCAAGACACGCTTACTCGGATCAGCGATGACACAGTCGATGATGTGCTGGGTCTTCCGCGAGCCGGCCGTCGCGATGACGGCCAAGTTATTAGGCGACTGCATCCCTGATGTACTCCGGCATGTTGATGGTCTGGTCGCTGGAGAAGATCGTGAGAGCACAGGTTGTCTTCCGGTCCTCCATGTGCTCAAGCAGGTCTACTTCGGAGGTGAAGTTCTCCCCAAGGACAGCGTTCAGTGCGGCGAGGCCGTTCACCTTTAGGAGCTGCGGCTCAAGGGTCTGATACGCCTTACCCTGGCCTACATGGACAGAGATATTTGGGTAGGCGGTGTGTGCGGCGTATTTTTGCTGCACTTCCGTGGCGTCCTTGCCGTCGTTATCCCTCACGACGGCGACCACGTTGCCAGTGAGTGACGCGATGTCGAGAAAACGACGGAATGCCAGACCGCGAACGCTGATCACATCAACGCCATCTTCGATAGGCAAGCAGCCGTGGACATCCTTGTACGCACGCTGGACGATGAGTTCGTCAGAAGGCCCCTCAACGAGAATTGACCGTCGCGCAAGCACGAGACGCAAAGTGTCGTAGCCCGAGAGCTTGCGGAAATAATCCTGCGTGTCAGCCGGGAGACTATCGAGCCGGAAGCCCTCCGTCGCTGAGAGCAGGACGAGCTTTTCCAACCCAAGCTTGTTCAGCACGTAGGAACTGTGCGTGGTGATGAAGACCTGCTTGCCCTCGCACTTATCCCCGATCTTTTTAACCAGCTTGCCCAAGTTGGAGAATGACAGGTGGTTTTCCGGCTCCTCGACGAGAACGATGTGAGCGTCTTCCACCTTCTTGTTAAGAGCAAGAAGAATCTTGAGCGTACTCTGCTCTCCCTTGCCGACATACTGAAATGGCAGCTCGTCGAGGTGCGGAACAATACTGCTCTCCCAGCTCGACTTCTGCGACACGTCGATACCGAGCGTCAGCTCGCGGTCGCTTACGTCACTGGGGGCGCCACGCAACTTCTCATTGATCTTCACGATCGAGTCGTCCGCTGCGAAATTCTCACGGAGACTGCGGTACGCGCGCGTCAGCTTTACACGTTCGTCCGGCGCAAGGTGCGAGTTGATGATGCCGTTTAGGTAGTAGTCGACACCACTCTGAAGATGGATGTTGGAAGCGTCGATGAGTGAGGCTGTGGCCGGGATGCTGCGGAAGGTGATCCCATTCCCCGAGAAGGCCAACCAGTCGACCTTGTAGTATTCGGTCGGAACCAATCGAACCTGGTTCGGGTCCTTGATGAACTCCTTGTACTCGGGCTCGTAGTCGGGGTTCAGTGCCACACGAATACGCACACCCGGCTCGTTGATCCTCAGGAGGTTGTTCGTTCCCATCAGTTCGGCCGGTGCCGTCTTGCTGTCGAGAAAGAGGTCAATGATGATCTCTGGTGGCCTGGCTTCCCGCCCCTCTCGCAGGGCGGTGATGTACTCGGCGGCAGCGCCTTGGTGGAACAGATACGGCGACAAGTCCTGGGCAAGGAGCCGCCCCCGCAGCCTGCCAGTCAGAGCAAGACTAATCGCTTCCAAAATCGTCGACTTACCAGCGTCGTTGTCGCCCACCAGGATGTTCATCGTGGGGTCGAAATCGAGCTTGAACTTACGAAAAGCACGGTAGTTCTGAATGAAAATTCTAGAAAGCATTCGCCCCCCCCAGTATAAAATTCTCACCATCCGGAGGCGAGCGCAAGCGTGATTAGCAGAATCGTCTGCCGCACGGGTCCCCACCGCACACCCTCGAACAAGTGACAGGGAGCGTAGCAGGCGTCCCGGTGATTACGGGGCAGAGCCGACAGAGTCGCAAAACTTCGAACAAGCTATCTATTTGCTTTGGCCAAAGCTATTTGCGCCCTACCTGTCACTTTCGGCCATGTGGCTCAAAAATACCCCGCACGCGACTCGTGAATGAAAATGACCTACCGGTAACAAGCGGAGCACCGCCGTAGGTGCGGCGGTGCTCTGCTTGCTCGTGCTGCTTCAAGTTCACTGAGGTCTGTCAGCGGGGCCACTGATCGGGGGAGGGGATCGGTGCCCGCAACGCATGAGGCTCCCGTGCCGTTGGGGAGGTGTTCGAAGACTCGACCCACAGGCACAGGAGCCCCGTTGGTTCTGTGTTCTGCCGCACTCGATCTGCCTCACGGCCTGGTCGAGTGGGTAGCCATGCTCATCGCCACCCGCGAGGGTGACCGCCGCTGCAAGCTCCCACCGCACCAGCGTGCTCTGGTCGGCCTGGTGTACCTGCGCCGGCACGACACCCTCGCCCAGCTCGCGGCCGGGTTCGGCAATCCGTCGGCACCGCTCACGCCTACACGACAGCCATCGTCGACCTGCTCGCCGACCGCGCACCCGGCCTGCTGCGCGCCTTGCGCGAGGCGGAACCGGACTACGTCCTGCTCGACGGCACCCTGGCGGAGTGCGACCGGGTCGGCGACAGCCGGGCCGACTTCTCCCACAAGCACCGCATGCACGGGGTGAACGTGCAGGTGGTGACCGACCCGGTCGGGCAACTGCTGTGGATCTCGCCTGCTCTGCCCAGCCGCGCCCATGCTCTGACCGCGGCCCGCGCCCACCGGATCATCCGCATCTGCGAGCGCCAGGGCGTTCCCATCCTCGCCGACCGCGCCTACATGGGAGCTGGCCCATGGGTGACGACACCCCTCAGACGCCCGCCGGGCCGTAACCTCACGCCGACCCAGCAAACCATCAATCGCGCTCTGTCCGCGGCACGGGCACCGGTCGAGCGCGGCGTCGCACGCTTGAAGTGCTGGCGCATCTTCCGACGATCCCGGTGCAGCCCGAATCGAATGTCGTCAATCTCCGCGGCCGTCCTCACTCTGGAGCGGCAGCGCTGAAAGACCTCACTTGTTCTACAAGGTCATCTCGGGCCAGGACGGCAGCAATGGCTCGATCAGCGTCCACAAGGCGTCGTCCACGATCCACGGTTGCTTCCCCACACCTCACGAACGGCGGAATCCTCCTACAAGTCACGCCCCACCAGCGCACGTCACAAGATCGTGTTACGAGCTCTAAGGGCTTGCCGGGAAACAAGTCGTGGCTTCCAGCTGCGGGACTCGTTGCTCTGGTATGGGGAGACCGGAGGGGATCGAAGCCGTCCTGGCGGCGAAGTTCCAGGTGCTGTTGTCGCATCTGGCCGAGCGTCAGCGTCGGCCATAGGGGCGGAAGCGCTGTCGCTGGGGCGTGGTGGGATCAGGCTCGTCGCTGCCGCGGCCGGGGTTTGGGAGGGCACGGTCTCTCGCGGAGCGGCTGAACTGGAGTCAGGTCAGGCCTGTTGGGACGGGTGCGTCGCCCTGGTGGGGGCCGGAAGAAGGCTGTGGACCTTGATCCGGGGCTGCGGCCGGCGCTGCCTGCGCTGGTCGAGCCCGACGAGCGGGGCGATCCGATGTCGCCGCTGCGGTGGACGACGAAGTCGACCCGGAAGCTGGCAGCGGAGCTGACCCGGCAGGGCCACCGGGTTTCCGCCGACACGGTCGCCGGCCTGCTGCGAGAGGAAGGCTTCAGTCTGCAGGCCAACGCCAAGACCATCGAGGGTGCTCAGCACCCCGACAGGGGACGCCCAGTTCTGCTACCTCAATGAGCAGGCACGAGACCACAGGGACGCCGGTGACCCAGTGATCAGCGTGGACAGCAAGAAGAAGGAGCTGATCGGCGACTACAAGAACGCCGGGCACGAATGGCAGCCCGCAGGGCAGCCCGTGAGGGTCAAGACGCACGACTTCCCCGGCCAGGCCAAGAAAGCGATTCCGTACGGAATCTATGACATGGCGGCGAACACAGGCTGGGTCAGCATCGGCACCGATCACGACACCGCGGCGGTCGCCGTTGTCTCGATCCGACGCTGGTGGCAGGCCCGCGGCCGCCACGACTACCCCTGCGCCCGCCGGCTGCTGATCACCGCCGACGGCGGGGGCTCCAACGGCAACCGCACCCGCAGCTGGAAGACCCAGCTCGCCGACCCGCTGCCGAGACCGGCCTTGAGATCACGGTGTGTCACCTGCCGCCCGGCACCTCGAAGTGGAACAAGATCGAGCATCGACTGTTCTCCCACATCACCATGAACTGGCGCGGTAGACCCCTGACCAGCCATGAAGTCATGCTCCAAACCATCGCCGCGACCACCAGCCGCACCGGCCTTATCGTCCATGCCGAACTCGACAACGGTGAGTACCCCACCGGCATCCACATCAGCGACGACGAGATCGCCGCCCTGCCCGTCACTCGCCATCGCTTCCACGGCGACTGGAACTACACCCTCCACCCCCAGCGTCCAACGGACGCGGCGATCACCGGCAGCACACCGGACGAGGCCCTGGCGGACAAACCGACCCGCCTCACGCGGCGTTCGCTCCAGGACCCGGAACTGACTGGGATGACCCGCCCCCAGCTCAGCGAACTCATCGGCTCGTTGACTCCAGCAATGGAGGTTCAACGCGAACGCGAGCAACTGCTCCGCACACGCCGAGGCCACGAGCGCCTGGTAGCCCCTGGCGCAGGCGCCAAAGCCAAGCTCACCTCAGCCGACCGGGTCCTGGTCACCGAGCTCCACCTGCGGAAACTTGCAACCATGGACCTCCTGGGCCAGCTCTTCAACACCACTGCCATGACCATCAGCCGCGCAGTGAAAGACGTCCGACCGCTCCTGGAAGCCCATGGTGTTCATCTCCCAGCCTCGACCGCCCGTTTCCGCACACGGGAAGACGTCGCCAGGTTCCTCGACACCGCCAAAACCAAGATCAAACCAACGTGTTGATTCCCGGCAAGCCCTAAGCTGATCAGATGGCGGATAACCTGCTCATCCACGGCGGCAACGAGAACGCACTTCGTACCCTGAAGGACACCGGCCACTATCGAGGCAGAGTCAAGTCGGCGTATCTGCGACCGTCGTGGAACACGCAATGGGCGTTCGAGCCCCACGAGGCTCCTGGCCGCCCCTCCTGGCTCGGCATGATGCAGGTACATCTGCGTCTGGTGCGCGACCTGCTCGCCCCTGACGGCTCTGTGTGGGCGCATGTCGACGACCGGCAGTTCGCTGACTGCCGTGTGCTCATGAACAAGGTCTACGGCCGATCGAACTTCGTATCTACAGTCGTCGTTCAGAAGCCTGCACGGAATGACTCCCGTCACTTCACGGTCAGCCACGACTACCTACTTGTCTTCGCGAAAGACGCCTCGGCATGGCAGCCGAACCCTCTCCCTCGCACAGCCGAAGCAGACCCGAGTTTCCGCAACCCTGACAACGATCCTCGCGGGCCGTGGCGAGCAGCCGACCTGTCCTACCCCGTTCTTCGTGAGAACCTGCGCTACGAAGTGGTGGGTCCGTTCGGCACCGCCATACAGCCACCTGCCCGCCGTTCTTGGCGATTCACCCAGCAGCGTTTCGAGGAACTCGATCGCGACGGACGTATCGCATGGTCGCCCAACGGCCGTCCGACGCTGAAGCTCTATCTATGGGAGGCCCCTGACAAACCGCCCACCACGGTATGGAGCCCGGACGAGGTGGGGACAAGTTTCCAAGCGGGCCAGGCCCTGCGCGGACTGCTCGACGACACGCACCAGCCGGCTCCACCGCCAGAACAACTACTGCAACACATTCTCACGATCGCGACCAACCCGGGTGACCTCGTGTTCGACTACTTCGGCGACTCAGGCACGGCCGCTGCGGTCGCGCACAAAACTGGCCGCCACTGGCTCGCTGTCGACAGCGAGTCGCACGTCGTCCGTGACCGTCTGGACAAAGTGATCAGCGGTGAGGACTCAGGCGGCATCACAAATGAAGTGAACTGGATAGGCGGCGGTCACTATGACGTAATTGCGGCGGCGAGACCAGACGAAGAATCCGGGCCCCCTGATTCGGGCGCCGACGAACATGTGCGGATTCAGGTCGTCACGTACCGCAAGGACGGGAGCGTCGTTCCCGCATTGGACTCGACCGAGCAGGACCACCGATCGGCCGAGCTAAAGGCCATCAGGCAACGCCGCGAACTGCTGCAGGAGCTTCGGGATGTCGTCAGCGACAGGAGTGCACCGGAGGCCGCAGTTCAACGGATAATCGGACGCAATCACTGGATCTTCGGGGGTGAGTACACAGAAGCCTCGGAACGACGTGACCTGTTGCCCCTTGACCAACACGACATTCTTCTCGTGCGCGCTGACCGCAGTGTCCACGTCGTCGAACTCAAGAAGCCCGGCGCCGCACTTGTCAGGTGGCACCGAAACGGCCTGATCATGTCGAACGAGGTGCACGAGGCGGTGAGTCAATGCAGAAACTACGTTCAGAGAATGGATGACGCGGGACCGACACTGGAAACAATCCACCGCAACACACTCGACCTTGACTACGACTACCTTCGTACACAGGGAACTGTTGTGATCGGGAATCCTGATCACGTGGAGGTACCTGGAGTCACTCAGCAAATGGTCGCCCGTACCATCCGCTCCTTCAACGCGGACCAGAGCCGAGTTCAGGTACTCACCTACTTGGATCTGATCGAACGCGCGGAAGAAGCGCTTCGCTTCGTCGAGGACGACTTCGAAACTCCTGGTACAGCTAGCGCATTTTTCTGACCAGCGCTTATGCGAGGCGATGAGGCTGTGACCTGCTAGGTCGGGTTGCAGAGGCGATCGGAGACAGTCAGAGGAAAACGCTCTGATTCGACCCCGGTTCGACCCGGGTCGCTCAGAGGTCGTTTTCATCTGTCTCGAACAGGTATGGGGCGATTCTCGGGGTGCGGGGTGGCGGTGCGGAAGGGGCTGTGCGTGCGGTCGGGTCCTGTGGGTCCTGCGGGGTGGCCGACGGGGCGGGATGCGACTCATTCATGTCTCATCCCAGGATGCCCCGTCTTCGTGGCCGTGTGCTTCGGGCGCCGTTGCTTCGCGCCTGGCAACCCCCCGATCCGCGGCGATACGCCCATAACATGCCGTCGCGACGTCCGTATCCGAGTGATCTGTCCGATGCCCGCTGGGAGTTGATCGAGCCGGTACTCTCAGCCTGGCGCTTCGAGTGCCGGGGCAGGGCTCTGGACTTCGGCCGGCCGCCCGAGCACGACCTGCGCGACATCATGGACGCGATCTTGTATGGGGACCGCACCGGGATCCAGTGGCGCTATCTCCCGCACGATTTCCCGCACTGGAACACGGTCTACGGCTACTTCGCCAAGTGGCAGCAGGAAGGCGTGTTCGCCCATCTCAACGGCCTGCTCAGGCAACTGCTACGGGAGAAGGAAGGACGGGACGCCGAGCCGTCGGCCTGCGTGATCGACGCCCAGAGCGTCAAGACCTCCACCAGCGTTCATGTCTCCAGCCAGGGCATCGACGCCGGGAAAAAGATCGTGGGCAGAAAGCGGAACATCGTCACCGACACCGTCGGTCTCCTGCTGGCTGTGCTGGTCACCGCGGCCAGTGTTCAGGACTCCGTCGCCGGCACCCGACTCCTGGACCAGGTTGCCGCCGACCACCCCGGCATCCGCAAAGTATGGGTGGACGGCGGCTACCGCCAGCACCTCGTCGAGCACGCCGCCGCCCTCGGCATCGACATGGAAATCACCGCCCGCACCCCTGGGACCAGGGGCTTCACCCCGATCCCGAAGCGCTGGGCCGTCGAGCGGACCTATGGCTGGCTCATGCTCCACCGACGTCTCGCGCGCGACTACGAGACTCTGACCGTCCGTTCCGAAGCCATGATCCACCTCGCCATGACCGACCTCATGGTCCGCCGTCTCATCAGCGAGAACACCATCTCCTGGCGCGACCCGACACCGCAGACCAAACAGTAAATTCCGGGATGAAACAACGGGAGAAAACGACCTCTCAGAGGCAGTCAGAGGCATCGGCCTCCCAAACTGCTTTTTGGGCGACCGGCGTTGACGGTGCGGATCCAGGGTGGCGACTCCGACAGGCCTCTCGGTCGTCTCCGGTCGAGCCGCGATGGGGACGCCTGCCTCCGACCGGTGCCGGAGCGCACGAAAGCCCCCAGGATGGCCATCCTGGAGGCTTCGCTGGCACCGATTGGAGGTCGGTTCCGGACACCACCGCTGGTTTTAGCGGGCCTTGGTGGCGTCCATGTCCTTGGGACGACCCCAGAATGCCACACCCCACAGTTCACCCGCACTACTCCCCGTCGGCTACACGACGTCTCAAGCCGTGAAGGGATCTTCCACCGTCGGGATGTATGGAGACAGCAATGCCTCCCCGTGCTGCGTGATCGTGCCTCGAACGAGCCTCAGCACCTGTATCTCGTTCTCGCGATCCGGTTCCTCGTCATCGTGAAAGTGGAGAAGTCCGTAGGAACCAGGGGCGACCATGGCCACATGCTCAAACAGTTCGACAACGTCAGGAGACAAGCGGTGATTGGAAGAGCCGCCGAGGTGGATGAACGGTGCGCCGTTCATCCACCTGAGGTCAAGCAAGTACGGGCTGCCCATCTGGGTGATGTGACGGCGAAGCTCATCCACGATCTGCCGCAACCGAATCTCATCGTCGTCATTGGCTGCGGTCTCCCTGACCGTGATCCACCCGTGGTACTCAAACATCCCACGATCGTAGCGAGATGACCCGCTTCACGGCTCCGGCGGCAGCATGATCCGCCGGACACGCCTTAGGCGGATCACTATTTGCCTAGTCGCAGCAACCGGAGACCCCACACATGCCTGACCACACCCACCACGTCCGCCTGCTGCGCGAGCTCGCCGACCTACTCGAAACCCAAGCCGAGCCCACCGACGATCCGTTCACCCCACATCCAGACACACAAGCAGTCATCCAAAGCCGCCACACCGTCCGCGGACAGCTCAACTACGCCGTACCCGAAACCCTCCAACTCCAACGCCGCATCCGCCGCTACAACGCCGACAGCGGCATCCCCCACGGCGACATCGTCACCCTCGCCCTCGACACCTTCCTCCGCGCCAAGGGCTACCCACCGGAGCCGGCTTCTACCACTGCCTAGCCCTCGGCGACAACCAATGCCGGAACCAGGTCGCGGATCAGAATCCATACGCTGCGCCGCCGACGACTACAAGCGGCGGCACTCGGTTGAGTGCGGCTGCTTAATCGCCACCAATGAGTGGCTGCGGCCTGCGCTTTCGCAATAAGCCCTGGCGGAGACCTACTCCAGGCCCTGATGCCGTCGCTCTGCGTCCTCCCATCGAACGTGAGCTTCATACGACTCCGCAAGCCCCGATGAGCAGCTTCCTGGTTCGCGGCCACGCGCGTGCGCGTTCGGCATGTTCGCGCAAGGGCCGTGCCAGCTCCGACTCTTGAACTCCGCCATCCAGGAGTCCCCGAGTGGTCACACGTCGGCCAAGCTGCCAATGGCGCTTGTCCACTTGGACGCTGCCCAGCACGACCTGCTGACCTTCACCGCATTCCCGCGGGAGATCTGGCGGCAGATCTGGTCGAACAATCCGCAGGCGCAGGAACGGCTGAACAAGGAGATCCGCCGCCGCACCGGCGTGGTCGGCATCTTCCCCGAACGCACCGCCCTGATCCGGCTCGTCGGCGCGGTCCCGGCCGAGCAGAACGACGAATGGACCGAGGCCCGCCGCTACATGGACCGCGAACTCCTCGCCAAGATCCGTCTCACCCGATCGAGTCAGAGACCGACGAGACAGCCCTGCCCACCGAACACAGCGCATAGCCTCAAAGTGAGATCACCGAGTGGCCGTCGATACACCACTCCCGCGGACACGACCCAACCGTTCCGCAGGCAGTCATTGTTTCCATGTGGCGAAACCCCCAGGTGATCGTGAGGATGTAGTGCCACCCACGGCGGCTGCTCTGCCGGGCTTTGGAAGCGCGAGGCACACCCCCAGACTGCCCAGAGCACTGCGCGGTCAGCTCTCTCCAGAGCGGTCGGGATCGTCGTACACTGCCGCGCGTGGAGGGATGGAACTTCTGGTGGGGGATCGCCGCGTTTTTCCTCGGCGGCCTGGCAACGCAGCTCAACGGTTGGCTTGCCTACCGTCGACAACGCAAGGATCGTGCCGACGACGCAGCGGATGCACTCCGTGCGCGGCAGGAGGAATTTGAACTGCAACACCTAGTGGCGTTCAACCAACTGGTTCGGAACGCCGTCGACAAGCTCTACGACTACAACGGCGCAGTGCGCTGGGACGTCACCTCCCAGGGGGCGGCATCCCGAGGCTCCGGCACTGCGCAACGGCGTGAGGAGGCTGGTCAAGCTTTCGAGATCGAGCTGTCGAAGGTAACTGCCGAGCTGGGGTTCATCCTTGCCGACGACATCAGGGGAGCCGCAGCAACGCTCGTGGGCTACATGGCGGAGAGGGCTGGCCTCCTGCACACCAGCGCACAGATCCACCTGGTCGAGCTGGCACATCAAGCCGATACGGTCTACCTCCCAATCGGCGAGCGAGTCCGGAGCATCTACGCTGGTCGCGCGAGTGTGGCACTGGCAGCAGCAGGAAGCCGACATCCTGCACCGCCTACTCGGTCTAGGCCGTTTCCTTCAGATCATCGGATCGTTGGTTGATGTGTGTCGATGACTGACGCCCAGTGGGCATGCATCGAGCCGTTGCTGCCGGACCGGACGCCGAAGCGCGGGGAGGGCGGTGGCGTGATCACCGGCAGGTGATCGACGCGATCGCGTTCAAATACCGCACCGGGACTGGACCTGACCGAGCATTTCGGGTCGTGGAAGGGAGCCCACAACCGGCTTCGGATGTGGGCGGCCGACGGCACCTGGGAGAAGGTCCTCACCGCCCTGCTCACTCAAGAGGATGCCGAGGGCGACCTGCCCGAGGAAGCTCGACATGGAGGCAACCGATAGGGAAATGGCGTCTGCGGCGAAGCCGGCTGCCTCTCCACCGACATCCTCAAGTCGATCGATCAAGCTTTCTGCAACCCCTCGAACCCGCATGAGGGCCGACGGCGACGCCTGCTGGATACTGCGAAGATCCAACCACACAGAATCCAGCCCATTGTTGATCTGGTAAAAAAGGCCTCCCGCTCCTGAATTGTGGATGAACGCCATGGACACAGATCGCAACTTACAGCGGCTAACACAATGAGATGGATCGCTGCTGATGACCGTGCCTACGGCGGGAGTTGAGCGTTCGGTCCCGTGTGGAGATGTCGCCGTGGGTCGTGCCGGATGAGCTGTGGGACCGTCTGAAGCTGCTGCTGCCTCAGCGCGAACGGCGCTTCCGGCACCCGGGCCGCAAGCCGTTACCTGACCGGGATGTGTTGTGCGGGATTCTGTACGTGCTGCACACCGGGATTCAGTGGCAGTACCTACCCAAGGAGCTGGGCTTCGGCTCGGGCATGACCTGTTGGCGACGTCTGCGGGACTGGAACTAAGCGGGTGTCTGGCAGGCTCTGCACGAAGTCCTGCTCGCCGACCTCAATGCGGCCTCCCGACTGGACTGGTCCCGTTGCGTGGTCGACTCGTCCCATGTCAGGGCGCTAAAAGGGGGCAGCACACGGGCCCGTCGCCGGTCGACCGGGGCCGAGCTGACTCGAAGCACCACCTGATCACCGACGGGCACGGCACCCCGCTCGCGGTCGTGCTCACCGGCGGTAACCGCAACGACGTCACTCAGCTGCTGCCTCTGCTCGACGCGATCCCACCGGTTCGCGGCCGCCCCGCCGCAAACCTGATTCGCTGTTCGCCGACCGCGGCTACGACCACGACATCTACCGCAACCAGGTCCGTGATCGAGGCATCGTGCCAGCGATCGCTCGTCGTGGTGCCCGGCACGGCACTGGTCTGGGCGTCTACCGGCGGGTGGTCGAGAGGACATTCGCCTGGTTGCACGGCTTCCGACGTCTACGGATGCGCTGGGAACGGCGGGCCGACATCCACGAAGCGTTCCTCAGACTCGCCTGTTGCCTGATCACTCATCGACAACTTGGCGCCTTGTGCCGACCATAGGCGACTGACGAACTGCTTCCGCTCACGACGGCGGGTCCGACTCCAAGAACGTACGCATTTCGATGGCAAGACTTCGCATGTCTTCCCCAGGAGCATGGATGGTCGTCATCTCGAAACGCCACTCGTCATCGGGGAGCCGGTCATGCAGCCCCCACGTCAACCGGACATGTGATCCTGCGTGCTCGGCAGCCAGCGATAGGTCACCCTCAAGAGAGCGCCAGGCCCTGGTGCCGTTCCATCCTCGAAATTCCTCTGCCAGTTCGGCAAGGAAGACGTCGAGGTCGTCACCGCCCCAGGTCCTGACCATGACCTCGATCCGCGCCGACTCACCTTGAGCTGTCACGAGGAAGTCGCGCATCGGGTCGTCACGCTCTTCCGGGAAGGAACGTGTGAGCTGGTGGAAGCGCAGGCTGATCGTTCGATAACGGTCAGCTCCGACGCGGACAACCGGGCTGAGCTCGTCTTCCTCGATCACGTGTGCAGGCTACGGGCACGAGACTCCCTGTGACCAGGAGTTTTGCCCTTCCTGCCGGACACCGGTCTCCGGAGAAAGCCGACCGCTCCTTCGACGCGGTCATTCTGTTACGAGCTATAAGTGACGTTTTCGGAGTCCTGCGGCGCCGGAGCCGCTGTGCTTGACGGGGCAGTCGCCCCGTCCGCGACACCCGGGAATCGTTTCGTTCCGACTGCTCCTGTCTGCTCCCAACACGCCCCCGCGCACCGCCCTTTGGCCGCTGGTAGGGCCGGCCGCGGTCGGCTACTTCCCGAACATGACCCCGCACGGTCCCTGCCCCAGCGACCTGCCGAACACGTCCTGGGAACTGATCGAGCCCGTCCTGACGTCCTGGCGCAACCAGCGCCGTGCCCGTCCGCTGGACTCGGCCGACCGCCCGAGCACGACCTGCGCCAGATCATGAACGCCATCCTGCTACGTGGACTGCACCGGCACCCCCTGACACTGCCTCCCGCACGACTTCCCACTTTGGGCCACGACTTACGGGTACTTCGCCAAATGGCAACAGGACAGGGTGTTCGAGCAGCTCACCGGCCTGCCGCGGCGCCTGGTCCGCAAAGCCGAGGGTCTAAGCACGGAACCATCCGCCTGCGTGCTGGACTCCCAGATCATCAAGACTTCCGCCAACGTGTACCTCGTGGACCAGGGCACGGACTCCGGGAAACGGATCATCGGGCGCAAGCGCCACCTCGGCCGCGACCCTCTTGGCCTGCTGCTGACCGTGCTGGTCACCGCCGCCGGAGTCTCCGAGACCGCAGCCGGCGTGATCCGGCTGTCCCACATCGCCGCCGCGCACCCGCACATCAGGAAGGCCTGGGTCAACGCGGCTTGCCGCACCACTGCAATCGACCACGGAGCGCCTCGGCATCGACGTCCACCCCGGCCAACACCGGGCCGGCGCCCGCGGGTTCACGATCATCCCGAGACGGTGGACCATCGAGCACAGCATCGGCTGGCTCGTGCACCACCGATGCCTCGCCCGCGACTACGAGACGCACCCCCACCGCTCCGAAGCCGTGATCCACCTCGCCATGATCGACCTCATGGCCTGCAGACTCACCGGTGAAGCCACACCCGAACTGGCGCGGAATCCGACCCGGGACCAAACACGAATCACTGGACCAAACGCTCAGTCAGTGCGCTTTGTTGAGCGGCTGCTACGTAGAAGCACCCGGTCTTGGCTGCCTGCGAATCTTGGCCTGCTGCTGCGAGTCGCGGTGAAGGACACGGATGGCATCGACCAGGCTGGGGAGGTCGGACAGGTCGATGTTGCGCGGGCTGGCCGCGTACCGGACCAGACCGAGTAGTCGGTGCAGGATGTCGGCTTCCTGCTGCTGCCAGTGCCAGTCCGGGCCGTCCGGGTCATCGCCGTCGGTGGGCTGCTGCGGGGCACTGCGGAACCGTTCGTCCTCGGCGACGCAGTCCCGCAGGGCCGTTGGCCACACGAGCGGGACCGGCTCGGGGTTGTCCTTGGCTTCGGAGCCGCGCACCGCCAGGATGACCCGTGCCTCCTGTGACCGGTCGACGCGCTCCTGGAGGTCATCAACAGCGGCCAACTGGGTTGCTATGCGGCGGATTCGTTGCGCGTGTTGGCGGGCCCACTCTCGTTCGGCGCGCCGGCTTCGGCGTTCGCGGGCCTGCTCGACCCGCTCGCTCTGAGTGCGCGGCACCGTGCCGTCGGGTCGGGTGTAGGCCCGGCTGAGCTGAAGGTGTCGCCGCTCTGCTGCCTGGCGCCCGCTGAGCTCCTGCCATTGGGCGATACGGGCCCAAGTGATCTTTCTGGTACGGGCGAGAGAGGTGAGCTTGAGTTCGTCATGGTCGAGCTTCTCGCGCAGCATCCGGATGACCAGCAGCGCGGCAAGCACGTCAGCGTCGGTGGCGTCGGGCAGCAGGATGCCCTCGGCCCACTGGCAGACGCGGTCGTAGTTCCGTGCGATATCCATCAGCCGTCCCGGCGAGCCGCCGCTGCGCAAGGGAAGCCGGCGGGTGCCCGAGGGAGTCCGGGTCAGCCGTGCCCACGCCTGGTCCCGGTTGTGCTCAGGATCCGGGCGCTGCTCGTCTCCAGGGTCGAGTGTCGTCCTCAAGACGACTCCTCGCGTCGTCTCCCAGACGACGTCTCCGTCGCCTGGGATGGTGTGGGATCGCGATCTGCCTGGGCCCGGGTGTCCAAGACGGCCGGGTGCCGCGACTGTAGGACCTGCTCACGCACCTGACGGCGGCGCCTACGGCGCCAGGCGGAGCGGATCGCACCAGCGGTGACCGCGGTGAGAGCGAACATCACGGCAGCGATGTACTGAACGCTGACGTCATGGATGAAGGATGTCGGCATGGCTGGATCGGCTCACGTCATCCGCGTGCGCCTCGCTCCTCGTTAGAGTCGGGTGTACAGAAACTGCCGCTTGGCTTGCGCGAAGCCACCGTGACGGCGGACCCGCGCACTGCAGGCAACGGCTCAGGACGGCCTACATCGGGGCTCGTTCCCGAGAGGAAGTCTGCCTGGCTCAACCCAGCCGCATATGCCCTCTCGCCGCTCCCGCGCCAAGCGCCACCTTGCGCCACCCCGCCTTAGGTCGCATACAGGGCAAAAAGACGTCTAAAACTCAAAGGGAATGTCGTCCTCCGGCTGCTCCCAGGTCCCCGGTCACACGCACAGCCCCCCAACTCTTCGCTTTCCTGGACCGGTTGGGCAGCAGCCCGCCATGCCCACCGTCACGGAACAAAAGAGGCGGCGCGAGCCTGATGGGCTGGAGAGCGGCCACTGAACGCCTCCACCGCTTGTTGGATCGGTTCCGGGCGCGATGCTGCGATGCCGGCTGAAGCAAGCAACTGTGAGCGCCTGCCGGATCCGACTGGGCGGGTCTGGACCCCCGCCTTCCGAGGTGGTCGGCTTTGCCGTCCTGTCCTCGCGCCTCCGGGTCTGGGCACCTGGGAAGCTGGACGGTCTGACGCATGGCAACTCGTAGTCGTGCGCCAGGACCGGGCTTCGCGGTCGCTCTGGTAAATACCCATTCTCGGCCATAGTGCGACAACAGGGTTTTCCGCCCGCTTGCTGTGCTCAGACTTCAGCACGGGGACCGGCGGAGGAACGTTCGGTCGGCAATTAGTAGTGCTTCGTTACGTTGGGTGATCTCGGCTGATCGTGGGCAGCTTCCCGGAGTGAGGTTGGGGGAAGTGGAACGGCTCCGGGGCGAGTTGGCGGAGTTCGTTGCCGATGTGTTCGGGTCGTTACCGCGGCGGGATCAGCGGCGGTGGGGCGAGTGCTATCTGCGGGGCCTGATGCTCGACGGCCGGCGCAAGTCGGTCCAGCCGATGGCCGAGCGGCTGCCGGACGGCAACATGCAGGCCCTGCAGCAGTTCGTGAACCAGTCGCCGTGGGATCCGCTGCCGGTCCGGCAGCGGATCGCCGAGCGGCTGTCCTCAGTTGTCAGGCCCGAGGTGTGGGTGATCGACGACGTGTCGTTCCCCAAGTGCGGCAAGGCGACGGTCGGGGTGGCCCGCCAGTACTGCGGAGCAGTCGGCAAACGGGCGAACTGCCAGGTAGCGGTCAGTGTCCATGCCGCCACCGACACTGCCTCGTGCCCGTTGGAGTGGCAGTTGTATCTGCCGCGTGAGTGGACGGACGAGCCGGACCGATGCCGCAGGGCAGGAGTCCCCGACGACGTGGTGCACCAGGAGAAGTGGCGTCTCGGGCTCGGCCTGCTGGACACACTCACCGAGTGGCAGCTGAAGGCGCCGGTGGTGGTCGCCGACGCCGGCTACGGCGTCAGCACCCCCTTCCGGCTCGGTCTCCAGGAGCGAGGGCTGTCCTATGTCCTCGCCCTGAACGGGAAGGAAGTCGCCCACCCGGAGGATGTCGAGCCGCACCAGCCTGCTTATGGCGGGCTCGGACCACCCACCCTTCCCCGCTACCGCACCCCACCGCGAGCCGTCTGTGTCCTCGCAGCGGAGGCGGGTGCGGAGCGGTTCACCGAGGTGACCTGGAGGCAGGGCAGCAAAGGCACGATGACCTCGCGGTTCGCGGTGCTGACAGTGCGGCCCGCGGGCAAGCAGTCCCTGGCCGCAGCTCAGGAGGCGGGCGGCGGCCGCAACCGGTGGGACGGCGTCCTGCCCGTCCAGACACTCCTCGTCGAATGGCCGGACAGCCAGGACACTCCGACGGACTACTGGATATCGAACCTGCCCGCCACCACACCGGCCGCTGACCTGGTGCGATGGGCCAAGATGCGCTGGCGGATCGAACACGACTACCGCGAACTCAAACACGGCCTGGGACTGGACCACTTCGAAGGCCGAACCTGGCGCGGCTGGCACCACCACGTCACCCTCGTCACCGCCGCACAGGCCTTCCTCACCTTCAGGCGGCTCGACCCAAAAGTCCGCACACCGGCCTAACCCTCTACCAGGTCCTCGACGCTCTGCAGGACCTGCTGAGGTGCTGGACCGGTACCTTCACCACCTGCGGACGCCCCCTGCCCAGCCCTCGGGGCATCAGCAGACAGCCCAGAACCTAACGAAGCACTACTAGTCGCCGTCCGGTTCCTGGTTCCGCAGAGCCCTTTTTGCCCGGTGCCACGCGGCGAACACTCCTGGAAGCTGTTCCAGAATGCCCCGGACCGCGAACAGGACGCTGGCTACGACACCGGAGGTGGCCAGGATCCATAGCGTGAGCACATCCATCGACTCGACACCTTCTACAAGGGCCGAACCGGAGTTGGGTGTGTGCTCAGTTCGACCGCGAACGGTCAGAACTGAGATCCACGCCGACAGTAAAGCTCAGGTATGGCAGGGCAAAACGGTCAGGTGGCCCCAATGGGGGCTGGCCACAGACGGACGATGGTGGGCAGCGGTCCGGGTCGTGGTTCACGGATCACGCGGGTTGTGACGACTTGTCGGCTCGCCAGAACCTGCGGCTGCGAGGCCAACATTACCGTCGCCTGTCAGGGTGTGGATATCTTCGGGTAAGACGCCCCGTGCTCTGCTGTCGATGTGGTATTCCCCACGCGAGGGGAATGCTCTTCAGGCGGCATCGCGTCGAACGCGGAGTGTGGGATTGCTGTGCTTGCGCTCCAGATCCGCCGCGTGGTGGGTGTATCAGTGCCGTAGAAGACTGGTAAGGGCTGTCAGCACAGCGGTGGCCAGGGTGAGGGTTGCAGCAAAGGCCATGGCTGCCCGGGTGAGTGCAGCCGGGTAGGTGGCGTGGTCGCGGCGAGCCAGGTAGCCGGCCGCTGCCGCGCAGAGGATCCCGGTCAACACAACCAGAGCGCAGGCGAGGAGAATAACGGCGTAGTGGTCGGACAAGGTCGGACATCCCTTCCGGTCAGTGTGGCTGATCTCGTGTCACGGACTTTCGGGGATGCCGTGTTCATCAGGGTTCACTGCTCGAAGATGAACACGGGCGAACAACGGGGCAAGGCGAGGAGTGGGGGCTCCGCGTGGGGATGGATGATGTGCACGATCCCGCGGCCTTGGCGGAGTTGCGGTCCCGGCTTGAGACCGGGCGGATAGCTCGGGGGATCAACCAGACCGAACTCGCCCGTGCTGCACGCTTGGGGCGTACAACGGTCAGCCGTGCCTTGAGTTCCGGCGCGCCAGGCCCGACGGCCGACACCGTGGGAGCGCTGGGCCGGGCCCTGCGGCTCGACGTGACCGTACTGCTGGGCCTCCTCGATACTGCCTACGGACGTGGTCAGGGCACCACTGCGGATACAGCAGTGCTGGGCAGGCCCATTCCGATGTGGGATCCCCACGATCTGGAAGTCCACTTCGCCGTCGAGGCGCCGAACTCTGGCTCCAGCGCAGGAAGAGACCGAAATCGGAACGGCAGATCCGGAACACTGCCAGCCTACGTACGACGTCCGCATGACGAGCATCTCGCAGCCCTTGTTGAAGCCGCCGACGAGGGGCACAGTGGGATGGCTGTCCTCGTGGGGTCCTCCTCCACCGGCAAGACCCGCGCTTGCTGGGAGGCCATCCAGCCACTGGCGGCTTTCGGATGGCGGCTATGGCATCCGTTCGACCCCACACGGGCCGACGCCGCGTTGGCTGACCTGCACCGGGTGGAGCCGCGGACCGTGGTCTGGCTTAATGACACCCAGCAATACCTTGGCAGTGAGGACGGAGAACGGATCGCCGCCGCCGTCCACCGGCTGCTCACTGATGTCTCCCGCAGCCCGGTGCTCGTCCTGGGAACCCTCTGGCCCGAGTATCAGAACGACTACATGCCCTTGCCCCGTCCAGGCAGTCCCGACCCGTATCCGCAGGCCCGTGCTCTGCTGGCTGGGCGCCTCATCACTCTGCCCGATCACTTCGACCATATCGCCATTGCCAAGGCCCAGGCTCTTGCCGGCGCAGGCGACCGACAGCTCGCTCATGCACTTCAGCACACCGACAGTGGCCGGCTGACCCAGTTCCTCGCGGGAGCCCCGGAGCTCCTACGCCGCTACGAGAGCGCTGACCCGCCCGTGCGAGCCCTGCTCGAAGTCGCCATGGACGCGCGACGTCTCGGCGGCGGTCTGCACCTTCCAGTCGGGTTTCTCGAACAGGCCGTCGAGGACTACCTCAGCGACGATGAGTACGACGACCTCGCTGACAACTGGCTTGATCAGGCGTTCTCCGACGTGACCTCCCCAGTCCACGGACGTCTGGCCCCACTACGCCGCGTCCGGCCCCGTCCCACTCGAAGATCCTCCGCGGCGGAGACCGCCCCGTCACACGCCTACCGACTCGCGGACTATCTGGAGCAACACGGACGACGCAGCCGCGCACGCCTCTGCCCTCCGGAGTCGTTCTGGCAAGCGGCACACGACCATCTCACCCCCGAGAGCCTTATCAACCTCGCTGACGCAGCCCGGATCCGCCACCGATTCCACTGGACCGAACAACTCGCCCAGCAGGCCGCCGATGCGGGCAACACCGATGCGATCGCCCGGCTTGCTGAGATCAGACGGATGAACGGCGCCGAGAAGGAAGCCGACCTGCTCCTCCAGCAAGCCGCAGACGCAGGCAGCACCAATGCTCTGATCCAACTCGCTGTCATAAAGGACAGGGCTGGCCACAGCCATGAGGCTGAAGCCCTCGCCCGGCGAGCCGCGGACGCAGGCGATATCAGAGGACTCGGTCAGCTCGCCGAGATACGTGAGAGGTGGGGCGACCGGGAAAAGGCCGAAGACCTCGCGCTGCAGGCCGCCGCCGCGGGCGACACGGGCCCGCTCGTTCGACTGGCCGAAATACGAGAACTGGCAGGAGCCAGACAAGGAGCCGAACGACTGGGACGGTTGGCCGCCAGGGCTGGAGACACGACGGCCCTCGTTCGGCTTGCGGCGATCAGGGAGAGCGGCGGCCGCATCGCCCGCAATGAGGCTCAGCGTCTCTACCAGCGTGCCGGCCGTGTGGGAAACGCAAGCGCCTTAGCTCGTCTCGCCGCTGCGCGGGAGACAGCCGGCTACCAAGAAGAAGCCGAGCAACTCGCCCGACGCGCCGCAAAAGCCGGCCAGTCCTTCGCGCTCGTCCGGCTCGCCGAGATGCGTGAAGCAGCAGGCGCACATCAGGAAGCCGAAGAACTGGCGAAACAAGCCATCGAAGCCGGCCACCGCTTCGCCCTGATACGTATCGCTGCCATTCGCGAAGTAGGAGGAGACCACCGAGGAGCTGAGCTTCTCCTCCAGCAAGCCGCTACAGCGGGCAACCCCACCGCCCTGGCCCGGCTCACAGAACTCAAAGAAGCCGCCGGAGACTCCGAAGGGGCAGAGCTCCTTGCGCGACAGATGGCCGAAACAGGAAACCCCAGCGCCGCTGCCCGCCTGGCCGACATAAGGGAAGCAACAGGCGATCGAGAAGGTGCCGAGAAGCTCGCCCTGCTGGCTGCTGGCTGCTGACGCGGGTGACACCAGCGCTCTCGCTCGCCTTGCTGAGATGCGTGAACTCACCGGGGATCCCAAAGGAGCAGAGCGTTTTGCTCAGCAAGCGGCCCAAAGAGGCAATACCTCAGCGTTGGTGAGGCTGCTCGACATGCGGGAGGTCTCGGGAAACCAGGAGGGGGCCGAAAGCTTGGGCCGACAAGCTGCCGAGGCCGGAGACACTGACGCCATGGCCAGGGTGGCGATCATGCGCGAAATGGCGGGAGACGGACGACAGGCCGACCAACTCGCCCTGATGGCTGCTGACGCAGGCAACCCCAGCGCCCTCACTCGCCTGGCGGAACTACGAAGTAGGACGACGAGCGACTGGGAATGACGAGCTGTTACGCAGGCGGGGCTGCGCCCGTTGCGCGAGACCGACACCGCGGCGTCTCCCCGTGCTCTGCCCGCCGATCAGCGTCCCCTGCCCCGCTTGGAGCAGTGGGACGAGCTGTTGCGGCTTCGCCGGATGGACTCATCATGACCACCGCCCATCACGCACTGACCGCACAGGCGTCCGACGCGGCGATCGACACCGCCTGCCGGCTGCTGCGTCTGCCCACCATGCGGGCCCAGGCCGCCGACACGAATCGCCCGGGCCGAATGCGAGGGCCTGTCCTATGCTGGACTCCTCGCCGACCTGCTGATGGCCGAGTGCGAGGACCGGGACCGGCGCCGAGCCGAATGCCGCATCCGGGCAGGCAATTTCCCCGCGAGAAGTCGCTGCGGGAGTTCGACTACAGGGTCAATCCCAACGTCGATCCGGCGGTGATCCACAATCTCGCTACGCCACCCTCCTTCTGTAGGGGAGGGCAGCTCTGTGAAGCTCATCGGCTCTCAATGAGTACAGTTCAGATGCCTTGTAGGTCAGAGGCTATCGAGCGCAACAGATGTGATTCAAGTGGCTGCTCGAGTCGGAGGAACCAGGTGTAGGTCGAACTCCTCGTGGAAACACCAGGTGCACCTGGGGCCGCGCTGACATGATCGGCGCATGCTCATCACACCGCGCCCCGGCGCGGACCGGAAGAACATCCGGCAGGCCCTCAGCGGCGTCCACACCACGGCGATGAACCTGCAGCGGCCGTACGGCAGCGCATTCGCCGGGCTGCTGGCGTATCTGGAGTGGGCCACGGAGTCTGCGCAGATGCTGCGACCCCAAATCAGCGACCGGGACCTCGACCAGCTCGTATTCACCGACCGCTACCGGACGCTGCTGGGCAGCTGCGGCATGCTCGCCGGGACCGACCAGCAGCGCCTAGTGAACGGCCTGGTCCAACTTGAGGTCACCGAACGGATTGAGGCCTTCGAGACGGCCGTGGCCGCGCTGGATACGCAGATCGGCCGGTGGAGCCAGCGGGAGACGTTCGTCGTGGCCGACTCCAGTTTCTACATCCAAAACGAGGTGAAGCTGGCCGACGTCGACCTGCACGAGGTGCTCGACGTGCCACGCTGGCAGTTCGTGCGTCTGCTGTTCCCGATCGTGGTGGTCGACGAGTTGGACGACCTCAAGGACGCGAGCAAGCATCGGGCCCGCTGGCGTGCCGCCCACACGCTCGGTCTCCTCGACGGGGTCCTCAACGGCAGTACCCACGGGGTTCTGCATGAGGGGGAGCACTCCGTTCAGGACGGCGAGACCCTCGGTAGGGTCAACGTGGAGATCGTCCTCGATCCCCCCGGCCACGTGCGCCTGGACCGCCCCGATATCGAGATCATCGACCGGACGGTGGCCATCCAGGGCTTGGCCGGCTGCAACGTTCGGTTGCTGACGTGCGATACGAGTCAGCACACCCGCGGCCGGGCCGCCGGATTGCAGGTGACCAAGGTGGTCACGAAGGACCCGGGTGACGAACCGGATTGGTCGGCCCCGGACAGGTCTGGCACCGGCGTACGTGCCCAGCGGCGCGCCCGACAGGCCGAAGCCGAGGCTCCTACGGTCAGTTGAGAAACTGCTACGGCCAGCCATCCCACCATCACCTCGGACGACCGGGTTCGCTGGCGAGGAACCCAGAACCTCGCCGACCGCGACCACCTCGTACGAACGGTCAGACACGGCTTATGGAAGATCCAGTGTCGGCCCCAGTTCATCGACGGATGTCTGGCCGGGACCGGGCTGACCACCGAACAACCCTGAACGGCGACTTCGCGAGTTCAACCTGAGTCGTGGCAGACATGGCAGTGCTGGTAGCATGGGGGCGGTTGTAGCTCAGCGGCTAGAGCACCCTTCAACAAAAGGGAGATCGCAGGTTCGAGTCCTGCCAGCCAGACCACGGCAAGGGCGAGGAGCTTCAGCTCCTCGCCCTTTGCTATCCGTCGGCTTATCTGATCCAACAGAAACTGGCCAGTCGGAAATCGAAACGCCCTGCACACACGTCGCTTGTGTGATGCAATGAAGGAATGTTTGTCGACGGAAGCGCGGGCCACGTGCTGGCTTTGCGAATCAAGGAGCTTTTCAGAGGACCCGACTCTCCATGGTCTAGGCGATCATGGAGATACGGAACAATCGGCCAACTGCGCGAACTCCTGGCGCTTGCCGACCCCAGGGCATCTGCTCGCGCTCAGGAGGTGGCTCTCGCAGCGGCAAATTCCATGATTCTGCAAGACCCGTGCATAATTGGCAAAAGGCGTGGGGCAGTAATCAGGGCCCTCCCCAAGAAGAATAACCTGGATAGGTTCCAAAAAGGTAGCTATTCGTTCAATCTTCTGCTCCATGAGGTCAATACGCTCGACGCCGAATATATGAATCTTTGGATCGACCGGATTCAAAATTCCGACGAGACGAAATCCGTAGGGCAATTTTCTCTGGACATTGACACCTCGGCTCAGCTAATTGGCTCGCATCTGCAAATGATGGGATTCTCTGAATCTTGGATCGTCAATAAGTTCAGCTATGAGTTGAGTCGGAATAAGAGCTCTAGCTCAATGGCTCAAATCCTCGAAGAAGCCAGCCGACTGGGCCAGGATGAGGGCCCCTGGACCGTCTTGATCCCACTGGCCAAATCCGCCCGCATGGACAGCCGGAGCGGGAAGCCCTGGCTATCAAGAAAAGACTTCTCGCAGCGCTTCGCCGAGCTGTTCCCTTCACATGAAATGCCAGCCCATGTGGGCGGCTTTGAGTTGACCATTAACGCGATAGACAAATATACCGTACTTGAAACTTCCCAGAAACGCATGGCTCAGATTGAAACTCGGGCAGGCCTGGCAAGCAGTAAACGAAGAATCATGCACCAGGCCGTGGCGTGGGTGAGCCCGGGTGAATTCTCGGCGAGTCTTCCAAATGAGCGCACCAGATCATTCCGCATCCCATCCCTGGACGAAGATGGTGGGATAGAGCTATTCGATACCCTGCCCAGCCAAATTGAATCTGCAATCGACTTGCTGAGCGATTTTCAATCCGGGCTGGATCGCAGTACTTGCATTAGCTCATGGGCAGCCGTGGAGACCTTGCTCGCCGGAAGGGAGGACTTCGGACAGCTTGCCGTAGTAGCCGAGCGAGCTGCGGATATCCTGACATGTCGCTTCATCTTCGATGAACTCAATGGCCTTGCAGTTAGCCACTCTCGTTCTAGCCAGGATGCTCTGGCAGTAAATCTAAAGAATCTCTCCGCCAATGCCCGAGCCAGAGAGATTGAGGACCACCTGCGGACAGGTGGGAGCCTTGCAATTACGAACGCACTCGGTCAGCTTGCCGTCGAACGGGTAACGAAACTTATCAACGATCCGAACGAGGTTAGATCTCTAAAAAATAGTTTCATGATTTCCCTGTCGCGCCTCTATGCGGCCAGAAACTCCATCGTTCATGCCGGGGAGTTGGAGCCCTACGGATTCGGGATCCTACTGCCATCGGCCGAGGTACTCCTCGGTGCACTTCTGGATACCATTGTCATTGCTTCGCGCCGAACCCAGGAGCCTCCAGGAATGGTTGCCGCAAAGGCGAATTGGGCTCTTGAGCAGGCCATTGACCTTTCCGACTTCTCTTCCTTGACTCGACTTTGGTAATTAAGTCTTTTATCGACGAAGTTCTTCAATATGCGGCCAGCGTCTCGGTTCACACCTGCCAGATATTCTAGTCGTTCGCCGACTGAGTCCGTAAGGATCGGTGCTTTCTTCGGCTCTACACCGAGCACTCGGCAAGGACCGGGCTGACAACACACCGAGGGCGCGCAGACTGGTGATACCGCCCCAGATGAACGGGGCGGTATCACCAGTCTGATCACCCTGTTTGGTTGAGCGCCCTGGTCAGTTCGCGGTTCGTCGCTCGAGCAGCCTCCAGATCTTCCTGGGCTTCCTCCAACCATGCGGTTCAGCAACGTGGGGAGATCCATGCGCGAGTGCACGGCAGACGCGGACCTGAGCGCAGGCGAGATCAGTCGATGGACCTCGACCGCCACGGCGCCGAACTCCTCTTCCAGGTCCTGACCGAACGTGAGGAGAAGAACAGCGTCGCCATCGCCTCCAACGAGTCGTTCGGCAAAGCGCACATGTTCCGGCGAACACGTGCCAGGCGACGCCGAAACATTACGGGTTCATCTTGCGGAAGTCCTGGTACTCGTCACAGACGATGCCCTGGTTGACCCAGCGTTCGGGGTCTGCGGCGAGGTCACGCTGGGCAAGGTGCAAGGCTTCCTCGGGGGTGGGCAGGACCGCGATCTCCCGTCCCCACGTGTTCTCCTCGGGGTCCAGGGGCGGGAACTCGGTGATATCGAAGAAGTTGTCGGTGCCGACGTCTTCGACGTCACTCACATAGATCGTCACGCCGGAAGGGCCGGGGCTGAGGGCGATCCAGCAAAGCCCTTGGTGACCGTCGCGTTCGGTCCTGCCGAGGAACTGCTCGATCTGCCGTCCGCGCTGGAGGGCAGCGAGGGCGAAAGAGGGGGTGAGGTGCCGCATGCAAGTTCCTCTACGGGTGCTGGTCGGGCAGGCGTCCTGGGGCGATGTGATCAGCAAGGTAGATGAGGGTGGCCTGCGGGTCCATGCCGAACGCGGCGGCGACGAGCTTGGGGTCCATGGTGTTCACCAGGTCGACGAGGCGGGTGCTGCGGATCATCCGGGGTGGGTATCCGCAGTCGTCAAGTGCATGGGAAAAATAGGCAGTTGAGGCCGGGCTCCGCCCGGCCTTGGTTCCTTTGGTGACCATCACATGCGGGTTGGTCGTCGGCCATTTTGCGCGGTGGTCCAGGCAGCGTTCCAGCACGGTCCAGGAGGCGGGATCCAGAGGGACGGGATGGGGGCGCTTGCCGAGCCGGACGGTCTGGGCCGCAGCGTCGATGTCCGTGATCTTCAATGTCCGGACCTGTGTGCTGGAGGCTCCGTGCAGCAGAGCGAGGATGCCGAGCAGAGCCTCGTGCGGGTGAACCTGATCGTCGGTCGTCCATCGACGGAAGAGCTCGCGCTGCTGGTCGAGGGTGAGGGTGCGGCCGCGGAAGCCGTTGCGTTCTTTCACGATCAGAGTGCGGGTCGGGTCGATCAGCACGATGTGCGGGGAGCGAGCGAAGCGGAAGAACTGCCGCAGCACCACCAGCCGACGCTTGCGGGCCTTGGGCGAGGTGGCCAGGAAGGCTTCGATGTCGTGCACGTCGGTCAGGGCCCAGTCGTCCTTGCCGCGGTGCTCGGTGAGGAAGCGGGCCAGGTCCCGCAGGATGGACAGGGCGGTTTCCAGAGTGTGGTTGCTGCGGGGGCGAGTGCCGGCCCGGCGGGCCCGGTCCTGGGCCCGCATGCGGGAGGCGTCGAAGGCGGCAACGGCTGTCCTGAGGGGCCCGGGGACGGCATCGATGCGGCGCTTGCGCCGCCCGGCGGCGAGCCGTTCGGCCTGATCGGTGGGCAGGGCCAGGCCACGATGGGTGAAGAAGTCCTCAAGCGCACGGGCGAAGGTGCCCATCGATCGTCCTGGTCGTCGGGACCGTTCCAGAAGCGCCTGGGGCGAATTGGGGTGCTCGTCCTGCAGGAGGCGGCCGAGGCTGGTGATCAGGCCGCAGGCCCGGGAGACACAGAAGCGGGCCGCGACATGCCCGACGAAGTCGTCCAGCCACGTCGGCGGGTTGGTGAGTTGGTCGCGGAGGTGCTCGCCGCGGATGAATGGTCGGCCAGGATGTTTCTGCCAGCAGGCTGAGCACAGGCCAAGGCCGGCATGCCGTCGCACTTGTCCGCACTCGCGGCAGGTCCGCGGGGGCTGCTTGTCCTGTCGGGGCCGCGAGCAATGTCCGCACCAGCCGGTCTCCTCGCGGAGGTATCCGTGCTTGCCGCAGCGTGGGCAGGGCTGCTGGTCGCGAGCCGGTCTGCCTTTCGCCGGCAGGCTCCGCAGAGCCGGTTATAGGCCGCGCGGACGGGTTGGCCGCACTCGTCGCAGACGCGTGAGCAGGTGATGCACCGGCCAGTGTCCTCCTGGAGGACCCGGTCCTTGCCGCAGGACGGACACACCGCCTTCGCTGCCTGTTCTTTCATCCGGCGCCAGCACCGGCAGCAGTGTTGGCGGTCGCGATAGCCGACCGGCCCGCCGCAGGTGACACAGTCCCGCTGCTTCTTACTCACGGAAAGGTCCGCAGGTCACAGAGGCGGCATCGACCGGCCCCGGGCGGAACCGACGGCCGTCGGGACGTCGGCGACGGGCCGGGGCGGAGCCACCGGCCGCTCGACGGGGGTGGTGTCGACCTCGATCAGGTCGTTGGGGGTGCACTCCAGCGCGGTGCACAACGCGGCCAGGGTGGTCATCTTCACCTGCGAGGGCTCCTTGGTGAACAGCGCGGACACCGATGCCGAGGAGAGCTCAAGGCCGGCCTTCTCGGCCAGCAGCCGCCGCAGTTCGGTCCCGGTCCACACCTCGCGCTGGGCGGCGGCCATCCGCAGCCGCCATCGGATCTTCATGCCGTGGTGTCCTTCCCGGTCAGCTCGGCCAGAGTGCCGGCGACCGCCCGCTGATAGGCGTCCTCGATGAACGTCGCGGAAGGCCGGACATAACGCATGGTCGAGCTGACCGTCCAGTGACCGAGCATCTGCTGGATGGCCACCAGGTCGACACCTCGTTCGTAGTTGTGGGTCGCGCAGGCCCTCCGCAGCGCATGCGGGCTGAACCGTTCCGAGGCCGGCCGCCCTTCGAGCTCCATGAGATAGCGCAGCCGGTTGCGGATCGTTCCGCGATGCAGGGCTCCGCCGGACTCATCGGCGAACAGCACAGGAGAGTCGGGAAACTTGGGGCGCACGTCGTCCAGGAACCATCGCAGCACCAGGTCCAGGCCGTCGAGCATGGGCACCCAGCGGGGCCGGGGCCCGGAGGTGTGAGCCCCTTTGCCGAAGCGGACGTGGAGCTTGCCGAACGGGCCGCGGCTGAAGTGCACATCCGGCTTGTCCAGCAGCGATGCCTCCTCCGAGCGGAGGCCGGCGTGATAGAGGGTCCGGAACATCGCATAGTCCCGGGCGGCGGGCCCGTACTTCCTCGCGGTCGCGATCCGCTGCTTCATGAAGTCGAAGAACTCCGCTACCCGTTCCGGTGTTGGCGGCGGCACCAGGGCCGGGGAGTCGTCGCCGACATGCCGGGAGGCGTTGAACTCGTCGACCGGGCAGACCAGACGGACACCGAACGCTGCCTCGATCTCGGCCGCCATGCGGGCCTGCAGGAACCGGTGGAACCCCTTGAAGATCTGCACATACTCGCGCCGGGTCGACGTCGACCGGCCCTTGACCGCCAGGTCGCCGACCACCCGGTCGATGTCCTCCGGCGTCACCTCCCACGCGGGTCGGCCCAGAGCAGCGAGGGTTCGCTCCAGCAGGCCGATGTCGTTGTCGATGGTCACCGGGCTGAACCCGCGGGCCCGCCAGGAGGCGACGAACGCGTCGACGCATGTGGTCTGGAACTGCCACGGGTCCGTCGCCAGCGGTTTCTGCGGGACGGCCCCGCCCGCGATGACCTGGAGTCTGGCCTCGGCCACCGGCACACCTTCCTCGCACCTGAACGGTCAAGGCAGCACCTTGAAAACCAGGGCACTACCGCGAGAACCAACGAGGACCCCAGGAGCGGTATACGGCCAGGTGGCAGCGTCAACTCTTGTGAGGGAACAAGTGCCAGCCCCAGATCGCTGGGGCGAGGTCTTCGGCGATGACACCGTCGCCGCCGCGATGATCGACCGCCTCGTCCACCATGCCGAAGTGATCTCGCTTAAGGGCGACTCCTACCGCATGCGCGGCCGCGACCTCGGACGGGTTCCCGCCGCCAACACGGGGGAATGACCAACATCAATGACGCAGAGGGGGTCACTTTTCACCCGTCGGAACTGGGTCACGATTCAGGTTCTGGATCACTTTTGGTGCTGATGCCACGGAGGGTCACCAGGCCCGCGATCATGAACGGTCGTGACCCATGACCTGCTCCAGGACCTCTGGCTCCACCAGACCACCGACGTCGCGGTCAGCGCCGTCACCATCCACGCCGACCACGTCACCGTCCACGCCGCCACCACCAGGCTCATGCCGCGTGAAGGATGCGTTTGCGCAGGAGGTCGAAGTTGGCGCGGCCGAACATCTGACGCTTGAGCATCTTGATCTTGTTGTTGTGGCCCTCGACTGCTCCTGAGCTGTAGCGCAGGGTGAGCCCGGCGACGACGGCGTCGAGGTCCTGCAGGAGGCCGGTGGCGAAGCTCTGCAGGGCGGGGACCTGGTCTTGTTGGACGCGGGCGATCCAGTCTTGGAGCTGGTGGCCGCGGCGGTCGTTCATCAGCTCGGCGAAGTCTCTGACGTGATCGGCGGTGCGGGCGAGCGCCGGGACGCGCGCGAGGATCTCCTTGAGCTGCTGCGCGTCGGCGTCGTCGAGCCGGTCGGGGTGGCGAGTGATCCACCCGGTCACGTCCCTCACGGAGGGCTTGCGGCGGGGCGGGTCTTGGTGAGGGAACGCCTCCCGCAGCTGCCGTATGTAGACGCGGACGATCTGCTCCTGGCCCGGGAAGCCGCGCTGCCGGATCTCTTCGAACAGGCGGCGGGCGACGGTGAAGCCTTCGGCGTACCGCTGGTTGAGGTAGGGCTTGTAGGGGTCGAGGATGCTGGTGCGTCCGGTCCAGCGGCCGACCAGCAGTTCGTCGGGGTCCGCGGCGTGGGCCAGGCGGCGGATGGTGCCGCGGGCCAGGCCCAGTCGCCGGCCGATGGCGCGCAGGCTGACGTCCTCGCGGATCAGGGCGTGGACGGCCGCGTGCTGTTCGCGGACGCGGTCCGACAGGGGTCCGGTCCGCCGGGGCTCGGCAGCGGTGACCGGCAGGGTCAGGGGCTCGGTGGTCCCTGCGGGTGGCGGCGGTTCGGGCAGCAGGGCGCGGTGCTGGAGCACGGTCTTCTCGACGGCGTCGGCGAGGTTCTGCCACAGGTGGAAGCGGTCGGCGACGTGGATGGCGTCCGGGGCGCCGAGCCGTGCGGCCTCGGCATACAGAGCGGAGCGGTCGCGGCAGATGACCTTCACTCCCGGGTGGGCGGCCAGCCAGGCACGGACGGTCTCGACGGTGCGGTCGGGCAGCAGGTCGACCGGTCGGCGGGTCTCGATGTCCACCAGGATGGTTGCGTAGACATGCCCCTTGCGCAGGGCGAACTCGTCGATTCCCAGCACGCGCGGCACTGGTGGGGCTTCTTCGGGCAGAGCGCGGATCAGGCGAAGGAGCGTGGAGCGGCTGACCGGGACGGCGAACGCCTCGGCAAGGCGGGACCCAGCCCGGCCGGCGAGCATCAGCCCGAGCCTCTGCAACGCGGCTTGGAGTTGTTGGCTTCGGCGCCCGTGTCGGAAGGTGACGCCCTCGACCTGTTCGACGAACGTCGCCCGCTCGCAGGCTGGTTGGCGGCAGCGGAACCGGCGGACCCGTAACTCGACGACGACCCGGCGCTGGCCTGCGGCGCTGTCGTCAAGCCTGCGTACATAGCTGCTGTGGACGCGACCCGAAGACGTCCCGCACGTCGGACACGCCGCGCCCGCCCTGGTGGTGGCGGCGTGGACGGTGACGTGGTCGGCGTGGATGGTGACGGCGCTGACCGCGACGTCGGTGGTCTGGTGGAGCCAGAGGTCCTGGAGCAGGTCATGGGTCACGACCGTTCATGATCGCGGGCCTGGTGACCCTCCGTGGCATCAGCACCAAAAGTGATCCAGAACCACGATTCACGCGTCGCCGACACCCGCGTGCGCGGGGAGCAGCGGCCCGACCACCCAGGCGGCCACGGTCTACCCGGGACCATCCCCGCGTGCGCGGGGAGCAGCTCCTCCGGTATGGGCTGCGGAGGCGGCGGCGGGGACCATCCCCGCGTGCGCGGGGAGCAGAACGTGATCAGGCCCTTCTCGTAGTTGTCCGCGGGACCATCCCCGCGTGCGCGGGGAGCAGTCCTTGGCGTGCGTGATGTAGGTGGCGGAGGCGGGACCATCCCCGCGTGCGCGGGGAGCAGGACCGAAAATTCGGCCAACCGGGGGCCTTCCGGGACCATCCCCGCGTGCGCGGGGAGCAGTCCTGGAGAAGCTCGTGGATCGCCTCGGCCGTGGGACCATCCCCGCGTGCGCGGGGGAGCAGCACCGACGAAGTCACCCGCATCGCCGACGCGGTGGGACCATCCCCGCGTGCGCGGGGAGCAGCTCGTCACGATCCGCCCTGACGGCACGCTGGAGGGACCATCCCCGCGTGCGCGAGGAGCAGGTGGTGATGGCACCATCGGCGATGTTGACCGTGGGACCATCCCCGCGTGCGCGGGGAGCAGCCCGTCAATCAACTCTACGATTTCCTCGACGCGGGACCATCCCCGCGTGCGCGGGGAGCAGTGCTGCAAGATGATCAGCGACGCTAGGTGGTAGGGACCATCCCCGCGTGCGTGGGGAGCAGGACAAGATGCTCAGCGAACACACCGACGTGATGGGACCATCCCCGCGTGCGCGGGGAGCAGTCCGCCGCCGCCTGGGCCCGCGCCCTCAGCTCGGGACCATCCCCGCGTGCGCGGGGAGCAGGACAAGCGTCTCGCCTCCCTGTGGGGCGAGCAGGGACCATCCCCGCGTGCGCGGGGAGCAGGCTACGTGACCTGGGACTTTGCTGGGCGGTGGACGGGTTTTTCAACACTTCCACGGAATCCGGCATAGTGCCCAAACCTCTCAGTTCGATCGACCGGATTGAGTTGACAGCGCAGTCTAGACACTTATGGATCACGGCTGGGGGACTTGAGGTTGATCGAGCCGGTTTCCCTGGAAAAGCGGCCCGACTATGGGTTTTGCGTGTAGTCATCTGGCATGGCACGTGAGGGGGAGAGCAGATCGGGCTGCGCGTTCGGTTGAGCGGCCCAGCTCGGCTGGTGTGGGCGAAGCATGATCGTGACAGCGACGGCT
>NZ_JAKQYH010000094.1:0-52690 GCF_022343545.1 Streptomyces arenae | reverse complement strand
CGGGCCGCGGAGTGCCTGCGTGACGAGGGGTTCACCGGGTCGCTGACGATGATCGGCGACGAGCTGGGTGAGCCGTACGACCGGCCGCCGTTGTCGAAACAGGTGCTGACGGGGTGGGTGCCCGCCGACGGCACCAGGTTGCCGCGGCGTCGTGACGTCGACGCGAGTGGCTGCTGGGAGTGCCGGCGAGCGGGCTGGATCTGGCCGGCAACCGGGTGTGGCTCGCCGACGGCCGCGAGGTGCCCTTCGACCGGGTGCTGATCGCCACCGGGGTGCGGGCCCGGCCGTGGTTCGTCGAGTCGGAGGCCGCGCTGGACGGGGTGTTCGTGGTGCGGACCCGCGAGCACGCCGAGGGCCTGCGACGGGCGCTCGCCGCGGGGCCGTCCCGGGTGCTGGTCATCGGGGCGGGGTTCACCGGTTCCGAGATCGCCTCCGTCTGCCGGGAGCGGGACATCCCGGTGACCGTCGCCGAACTCGCGCCGTATCCGCTGGTGGGGGCGCTGGGCGCGCTGGTCGGCGAGGTGGCGGCCGACCTCCAGCGGGCGCACGGCGTCGACCTGCGGTGCGGGGTCGAGGTCACCCGGCTGGAGGGCGACGCGCGGGGCCGGCTGCGCAGGGCCCACTTCGACGACGGCAGCACGCTCGACGCCGATGTCGCCGTGGTGGCGCTCGGCAGCATCCGCAACACCGAGTGGCTGCGGGAGTCGGGGCTGGCGGCGGGCAGTTGGGGGATCACCTGCGACACGGGCTGCCGCGCCCTCGACGTCCATGGCCGTGCCCGCGACGACGTCTTCGCCGCCGGGGACGTGGCGCGCTGTCCGAACCCGGTCTACGAGTACCGGCTCATCTCGCTGGAGCACTGGGCCAACGCGGTGGAGCAGGCCGAGGTCGCCGCCCACAACATGGTCCACGGCCAGGCGGACCGCCGGCCGCACCTGTCCGTCCCGCTGTTCTGGTCGATCCAGTTCGGCGTCAACATCAAGTCCGTCGGCGTGCCGGCCTTCGCCGACGAGGTGGTCGTCACCCAGGGCTCGGTCCCCGACCACCGGTTCGTCGCCGCGTACGGCTACCGGGGCCGCGTCACGGCCGCCGTGAGCTTCGACAACGGCAAGTCGCTGAACCACTACCGACGGCTGATCGAGAGGGCCGCGCCCTTCCCGCCGCCCTCCCCGACGCCGGACCGGCCCGTCGACATGAAACCGGTGCCCGCCGGGTTTCCGATGCCCGCCGGGTTCCCGGTAGCCGCCGGGATTCCGGTACCCGCCGACTTCCCCAGCCGCACCCCGGTCGCTCGGGGCGCCGCCACGGTCGTCACCGGCGATGATCCGGATGAGCCCCGCCGCACGACCGCGCACCGGCACCGGGATCCGCGGGTGCCGGGCCGGACGGTCGCGCCCGGGACGCCGCCGGGCACGCTGCAACGGATCTACGATCAGTCCTCCCGGGCCGACCCGTACCCGCTCTACGCCGAGCTGCGGCGGACGCCGGTGGCCCGTCAGGAGGACGGCAGTTACGTCATCAGTACCTATCGCGAGATCACGGACGTACTGAACGACCCGCATCTGAGTTCCGATGTGCGCAACCTGTCGAGTCCGTCGCCCCCGGCTGAGGGCGGAGCGGCGTCCTCGTTCATCCACATGGACGCTCCCGAGCACGACCGGCTGCGGCGGATGGCGATGCGGCACTTCGGTCCCCCGCACACCCCGGGCCTGGTGACCGGGTTCGAAGGGTTCCTCACCGCCACCGTCGGCAACCTGGTCGACGGTCTCGCGGAGAGGGAACGGATCGACGTCGTCGACGATTTCGCCTTCCCGCTCCCCGTGACCGTGACCTGTCACCTGCTCGGCGTGTCACGCGAGGACGAGCCACGGTTCCACCTCTGGGTGAACGACATCATGAACTCGGTCGACTACGACCCCGAGACCGACCCGAAGGAGAAACTGGACCAGGGCGTTCAGGCCCGCGAGGACCTGCGCCGGCGCCTCGGTGAGCTGGTGGCACAGCGGCACGGCCGGCCGGCGGACGATCTGCTGTCACGGCTGGCCAACGACGACGGGCCCGACGGCCGGATGACCGACGAGGAAATCGTCGCCACCGCCAAAGTGCTCCTCGTCGCGGGTCACGAGACCACCGTCAACCTGATCGCCAACGGGATGCTGACGCTGCTGCGCCACCCGCGGGTGCTGCGGCGGCTGCGCGACGAACCGGAGCTGGCCGTGCCGCTGGTCGAGGAACTGCTGCGCTATGAGCCCCCGGTGCAGATCATTCCCTGGCGGGCGGCGTACAGCGACATCGGCGTCGCCGACACCGTCATCCCCAAGGGCTCGGGGATCACGCTGATGCTGGCCTCCGGCAACCGCGACCCGGACCGCTTCCACGATCCCGACCGCTTCGACCCCGACCGGCCCGACAACCAGCACCTCGGCTTCGGCAGCGGCATCCACCACTGCTTCGGCAGCCCTCTGGCCCGCCGGGAGGCCCAGATCGCCCTGACCGAGCTGGTACGACGGCTCGACCACCCCGGCCTGGTCGCCGACCCGCCGCCGTACCGGCGCAGCCCCGTGCTCCGGGGCCCGCTCCATCTGGACGTCGAGCAGGGCGTCGAGCCGGGTGACGGTTGACGCGGTGTCCGAGGGCGGTCGGCGGCGCAGCGGTGCGGTGACCAGCCCGGCGAGCTGCTTCCCTGCCCTGCCCGAGGTGATGCGCCGGACTCCCGCCTGGCGTAGGGCACCGCACAGCCACTGGTGGACGCCGCCGGTGGCGTGACGCGGGTGCCGGTCCGGGCGCGGCCCCGGTGCTCGTGTCGGTGGCGGTTGGGGTGGTGCGCGTGAATGACCTCGTGCAGACCTCTAGGCGTACCGACCAGTCGGTACTAGCCTCTGGCCACGTTCTCGGAGCCGGGCCGCCGCGCACCCTCGGCGCGCCGACGCAGGCACCGGTTTTCCGGGTTTCCCTGGGAGGAGCCGTATGTCCGCCACTACGACGCCGTTCGACGCCAACGGACCTGCGCCCGACGCGGCCACCGCGTCCGCCCGCGGCCCGCTGGCCCGGCTGTACCGCCGCGAACTGGCGGACTACCCGCCCACCGGCCGCCGCATGGCGTACCTCGCGATCGTGGTCGTCACCACGGTCGTCCTGTACTACATGCTCTACATCCAGTACGCGGTGGCGACCTCGATCATCACGCACTTCGGCATGACGTACCGCTACTTCATCTGGGTCTCGGTGATCGGCAACGCGATCGGGGCCTTCGCCTCGCTCGTGGCCGGTCTCGCCGACCGCTGGGGCCGGGCGAACCTGGTGGTCTACGGGCTGCTGACCGCCGCGGCACTGGTCTTCTTCGGGCTGCCCCACGCCGCGAACAAGACCACCTATCTGGTGCTCTTCGCGCTCGTCAGCTTCATCGAGGGCATCGTCCTGGTGGCCACCCCGGCGCTGATCAGGGACTTCTCCCCGCAGCTCGGCCGGGCCACCGCGATGGGGTACTGGACGATGGGTCCGGTCATCGGCTCCCTGGTGGTCACCACCGTCACCAGCAACACCCTCGACAGCGCCACCTGGCAGGACGAACTGCGCTACTCGGCGATCGCCGGGTTCGTCGTCTTCGTCGTCGCCGTCTTCGCGCTGCGCGAGCTGTCCCCGGCGCTGCGCGACCAGATCATGGTGACTCTCCGGGACCGGGCGCTGGTCGAGGCACGCGCCAAGGGGCTGGACACCGAGGCGCTGCGCCGCGGCGAGTGGCGGCAGATGATGCGCCTGGACGTCCTGGGCTCGGCCTTCGCCATCGCCGTGTTCCTGCTGCTGTACTACGCGGCGGTCGGCAACTTCGTCGTCTACTTCGCGACCGTCTTCGGCTACAGCGAGCAGCGCACCAACGCGCTGGCCAACTGGTACTGGGCGGCGAACGCCGTCGCCCTGGTCCTGGTCGGCCTGCTCTCGGACCGGCTGAAGGTGCGCAAGCCCTTCATGATCGTCGGCGGTGTCGGCTCCGTGGTGGTGACCGCGGTCTTCGCCACCCGGGCCACCCATCTGACGACCGACTACTACACCTTCGCCTGGCTGTTCGTCGGCATCGGCGTCTTCAGCGGCATCGCCTACGCGCCCTGGATGGCGAGCTTCACCGAGACGGTCGAGAAGCACAACCCGGCGGCGACCGCGGCCGGTCTGGCGGTGTGGGGGTGGACGGTGCGCATCGTGGTCGCCGTCTCCGCGGCCTTCATCCCGGTGCTGGTCACCTCCGTGACCCCGCTCGTGGAGCACGGCGCCGAGGTGACGGCCGCCTCGGCGCAGGCAGCGCCCGCGCTGGCCGTCGTCAAGGCACACCCGGAGCTCTTCGCCGAGCTCGACAAGTACACCCCGGCCACCGTGCCGCCCGCCCTGCAGGCCCGCGCCGTCCAGGAGGTCGGCGCCGCCGACCTCGCCGTCGTGCGGAAGGCGGCGCCACAGCTGAAGGTGCTCGACGAGTACGGCGCCACAGTCCAGAAGGCGTCGAAGGACGGGCCCGGCGAGTGGCGCACCTGGTGGTGGATCTGCGTCGGCGGACAGGTGCTCTTCCTCCCCTTCGTCTTCGTGATGGCGGGCCGCTGGAGCCCGCGGAAGGCGCGCATGGACGCCGAGGAGCACGAGGTCGCGGTCAGCCGCGAACTGGCCGCCCTCGCCGCCGAGAAGTGACCGACGCGTCCGGCCGTCCGTGGACAGGGCGGCCGGACGCGGCAACGGCCGCGAACGACGCGCGTGCCGCCGGCGCCCCTGATGCCGGCCCAGGGCGCTCAGTGATCAGTGGCGGCGGCTTTGGTATCGTCGGCCCGTCGGACCGCCCAGCGCCGCCGCGGTCCGCGGAACCACGGCATTCCCAGCCGGTGACACGGGACTTCGAACCGTCAGCCCGGCCCCAGTCGCCAGGACCACGCGTGTCCGAGGCGGGGCATGCTCTCTCATCCAGAGGCAGACCGTCATGCGCAAGTCCCGGACCGGCTCCCGCCGTGCCGCCGTACCCCTCGCCGTCGTCCTCGCCGCGGCCTCCCTCTTGGCCGTCGGCTGCTCGGGCACCGGCGCGGGTACCTCCCCGAAGGCCAAGGCGGCGAAGGTGGCCGCACCGCCCGTCCACGCCGGCGTCGACTACCAGCTGGGCGGCGCCTACACCCCGCCGAAGGGCGTCTCGGTGGTCTCCCGCGACCACACGGCGTCGCCCGCCGCGGGCCTGTACAACATCTGCTACGTCAACGCGTTCCAGGCCCAGCCCGACGCGGAGCGGGACTGGGACGCCGATCTCCTGCTGCGGTACCGCTCCGGGAAGGTCGTCATGGACGAGGACTGGGGTGAGGCGATGCTCGACATCAGCACCCCGGGCAAGCGCGCGCGGATCGCCGAGAAGGTGGACGACTGGATCGACTCCTGCGCCGACAAGGGATTCGACGCCGTGGAGCCGGACAACTACGACAGCTACACGCGCGCCCCGCGCGGCCTGCTGACGGCCGCCGACGCCGAGGCGTTCCAGACCCTCCTGGCCCGCCACGCGCACGCCCGGCACCTCGCGATCGCCCAGAAGAACACCCTCGAACTCGCCAAGGACCGCAAGCGGGTGGGTCTGGACTTCGCGGTGGTGGAGGAGTGCGGTCAGTACGGCGAATGCGGGTCCTACGTCGACGCGTTCGGTGACCACGTCATCGTCGTCGAGTACACCGAGAAGGGCATGGCGAAGGCCTGCGCAGGCTGGGGCGACCGGATCAGCGTCGTACGCCGGGACCTGGACGTCACACCGTCCGGCCACGACGGCTACGTACGCGAGACCTGCGACCACCACTGACCACGACCGGTCAGGGGCCGTCGGGCCGGTCGGCGGGCGGGTGCGCGCCGGGACCGCAGGGGGCCGGGGGCGGCGGGCGGCCGGGACGTTCAGTTCGTGAGCAACGTGCCGTTCGGCAGGCCGAGTTCGGTCTCGGCCACGGTGCGTGGCATGTCCGCCGTGGGTGTCCTGCGGTGATCGGCGCTGGTGTTGATGTACGCGCTGGCGCCGTCGATCGCGACGAGGATGCGGGTGGCCGCGCCCCAGGGGTCCGCGCAGGTGAAGGCGCCGGCCGCGGTCCCGGCGGCGATGAGCTCCTCCAGCCGCCTGCACCAGAGCAGTTCCTGCTTGATGACGTGCTCGCGCAGCACCGGACGGTAGCGCGAGAGGTGCCGCGCGTTGAGCCAGAGCCTGCTGACGTCGTCGAACTCGACGCTCGACGTCTGCCCGAAGAAGCTCCGGAAGGCCGGTAGGGGGCCGTCCGGCTCCGGCGGCAGCAGGCCGTCGAGCTCCATCATCGTGGCGTGGGTGAACGCCTCGGCCACCAGTTCGTCCGCCGCGGGGAAGTAGTGGCCCACGAGTCCGGGCTGCACACCGAGCTCGTCGGCGATGCGGCGCAGGGTGATGCACTCCAGTCCCTCGGTGAGCCCGATCAGCGCCGCCGTGGCGACGATCTCGTTGCGGCGTTCGGCGGGCGCCTTGCGGACGCGCTTGCCGGGAGCTCTTGACGTCATGGGGTGAATGCTATTGAGTGGGCGACCAATAAAGCAATTGGTCGCCCGACCAATAAGCGGGATCGGCCGGAGAACCACACTTCGCGGTGCGCGGCGGCGGCGGCCGATCCGCGCCCGGTCCCCGGCGGTCCGGGCCCGGCGGTCTCCGCGGGCCGGGCCGCCCGCGCGGCAGCATCGTCAGGAGACCCATGTGAACGACTCCCCCACCGATGCCGGTGAGCTCGCCGAGTACGGCTACGAGCAGGAGCTGAGACGGACCCTGTCCGCCTGGGCCGTCTTCGCCATCGGCTTCGCGACCATCTCCCCGGTGGTCGGCATCTACGCCGTCGTCCAGCTGGGCTTCGTCTTCGCGGGCCCCGCCTGGATCTGGGCGGTGGTCGTCGCCTTCCTCGGCCAGCTGCTCGTCGCCGTGGTCTACGCGGAGCTGTCCTCCCAGTTCCCGATCACCGGCGGCGTCTACCAGTGGGTGCGCCGGCTGGCCGGGCCCCGGCTGGGCTGGCTGGTCGGCTGGATCTACCTCGCCTCGGCGGTCGCCTCGCTCACCACGGTCGCCTACCTCGGCGCGAGCTGGCTGTACCTGCTCTTCGCCGACGGCGCGCCCTCGGCGGCCGTCCACGTCCTGCTCGGCGTGGTCTTCGTCGCCGTTGCCCTGGGGATCAACCTGGTCGGGGTCGACCCGGTCAAGCACTTCCTGAACGCCGGGATCATCGCGGAGGGTGTCGCTTCGATCGCGGTCAGCGTGTTCCTGCTGCTCTTCGCCCACCACAACGGCTTCGGCATGCTGTTCGACTCCCTCGGTGCGCAGGGCGCCTCCGGTGGCTCGGTGACGGCGGGCTTCCTGACCTGCGTCGCGGTGGCCGGCTGGGCCTTCCTCGGCTTCGACGCCACCACGCAGGTCGCCGAGGAGACCGAACAGCCCCGGCGCAGTGTCCCGCGCGCCCTGCTGCGCGCGTATCTGTTCGTCGCCTTCACCGTGCTGCTGACCGGGCTCGCCGTCACCCTCGCCCTGAAGCGTCCCGGCGACGCGGTGTCCGGCGCGGTCGTCGACCCCGTCTTCGAGGCGGTGACCTCCGGGCTCGGCGGCTGGAGCGAGAAGCCGTTCATCGTCGTCGTACTGATCGCGTTCTTCGCCTGCGCGATCTCCATCCAGACCTACATCGGCCGAGCGGTGTACGCCTTCGCCCGCGACCGCCAGCTGCCGTTCTCGCCGGTGCTGGCCACGGTCGGGGCCCGGCAGATCCCGTACGTCTCCCTCGTCGCCACCGCCGTCCTCGGCGCACTCGGGCTGCTGCTGGGCCTGAACGGCAACGCCGCCGCCACCTTGATCGCGTTCGGCTCCGGCGGGTTCTACTTCGTGTTCCTCGCCGTCGCCGTGGTGGCGCTGGTCGCCCGGCTCAGCGGCCGCTGGAATCCGGCCGACGGCCAGGTACGGCTGGGACGCACCGGGCTGGCGGTGAACGTGCTGGCGGTGGTCTGGCTGCTCTTCGAGGCCGTCAACATCGCCTGGCCGCGCACCGAGCTCGCCCCGGTCGGCGGCAGCTGGATCCAGGTCTGGGCCGTGGTCCTGGTCTTCTCGGCCCTCTTCCTCCTCGGCCTCGGCTACGTCCTGGTCGCCCGGCCCCACACCAGGCTCGCCGCTCCCGCCCCGAGCCCCCGCACCGAAGAAGTGAAGGCCTCCTGATGCCGTCGCAACTCTCCCCGGCCGTCGTCCTCGACCCCGAGACGGGACTGGACCTCCGTGAGGTCGCGGTGCGGCCCGCCGGACCCGGTGAGGTCGAGATCGAGGTCCGCGCGGCCGGTGTCTGCCACTCCGATCTGCACGTGGTGTCCGGCGACTGGCCGGCCGACCGGCCGCTGGTCCTCGGGCACGAGGCGGCGGGCGTGGTCACCCGCGTCGGACCCGGCGTCACCTCCGTGCGGCCCGGCGACCACGCCGTGCTGTCCTGGTTCGCGCCCTGCCGCCGGTGCCGTCGCTGCGTGGCGGGCCAGGCCTGGCTGTGCACCGGCACCAAGGCCGTCGCCAACACGCTGCCCGACGGGACCACGCCGTTCACCGGAACCGACGGCGCGCGGGTCTGGCCGTACCTCGGCCTGGGTGCCTTCACCGGCCGGCTGACGGTCCCGGAGAGCGCCGTGGTACGCGTTCCCGATGAACTTCCCTTCGGTATCGGTGCGTTGCTCGGATGTTCGGTGACCACGGGGGTCGGCGCGGTGGTCAACACGGCCGGGGTCCGGCCCGGCGAGTCGGCTGTCGTGATCGGCACCGGCGGGGTGGGGCTCTCGGTGGTGATGGGTCTGCGGCTGGTCGGTGCCGATCCCATTGTCGCGGTGGACCTCTCCCCCGAACGCCTCGCCGTGGCCCGCCGTTTCGGCGCCACCCACACCCTCGACGGCGCACATGACGATGTCGCGGCCTGGTGCCAGGAGCAACTGGGCGGCGTGGACTACGCGTTCGAAGCCATCGGCAGTCCGAGGGTGATCGAGACACTGCCCCGCATGCTCACCTCGGGCGGCGCCGCCGTGCTGGTCGGCATGGCCGCGACCGGTGCCACCGGCTCCTTCGACCTGTTCGACCTGGCCGACCAGGGCAAGCGCATCCTGGGCTGCAACTACGGCTCCAGCGTGGGTGAGATCGACATCCCGAAGCTGGCCCGCCTCTACCTGTCCGGCCGTCTTCCCCTGGACGAACTGGTCGGCAGGAGCCGCCCGTTGAGCGAGGCCGCGGAGGCCTTCGACGACCTCAGGTCCAACACCGGGGTGCGCACGATCCTCGAACCCTGACCGACTCTCCCGAAGACACACCCCCCACCTGGAGGAACCATGTACGCCGTCACCGACCCGACCACCGGCGAGGTCGTCGAGACCTACCCGACCGCCACCGACGCCGAGGTCGCCGCGGCCGTCGACGCCGCCCACGCCGCCACCGCCTGGGGGCGGTCCGGCTCCGTGGCCGAACGCGCCGCGCTGCTGCGGCGGCTGGGCGACCTGCACGCCGAGCACAGCGCCGAACTCGCCGCGAGCATCGTCCGGGAGATGGGCAAGCCGCTCGCCGAGGCGGAGGGCGAGATCGGCTTCTGCGCCGACATCTACCACTACTACGCCGACCACGCCGAGGAGTTCCTCGCCGACGAACCCCTCGACGTCACCTCCGGCCCCGGCACCGCCGTCGTGCGGCGCGGTCCGGTGGGTGTGCTGCTCGGCATCATGCCGTGGAACTTCCCGGCCTACCAGGTGGCCCGGTTCGCGGCCCCGAACCTCGCCGTCGGCAACACCATCGTCCTCAAGCACGCCCCGCAGTGTCCGGGTACGGCGGCGCTGCTGGAGCGGCTGTTCGCGGAGGCGGGCTTCCCGGCGGGCGCGTACGTCAACGTGTACGCCACCAACGAGCAGATCGCCGACGTGATCGCCGACCCGCGGGTGCACGGCGTCTCCCTCACCGGCTCCGAGCGGGCCGGGGCCGCGGTCGCCGAGATCGCCGGACGGCACCTGAAGAAGGTCGTCCTGGAACTCGGCGGCTCGGACCCGTTCGTGGTGCTCTCCACCGACGACCTGGACTCCGTCGTCGAGGCGGCGGTGGCGGCCCGCCTCGACAACACCGGCCAGGCGTGCAACGCCGCCAAGCGGTTCGTGGTCGTCGCGGACCTGTACGACGCGTTCGTGGAGCGGTTCACGGCCCGGCTGCTCGACTCGGCCACCGGGGCGCCGCTCTCCTCTGCGGCGGCCGCCGAGACCCTGGCCCGGCAGGTCGGCGAGGCCGTGGCGGAGGGTGCCGTCCTGCACGGCTCCGGTGAGCGGAAGGGCGCGTTCTTCCCGGCGGGTGTGCTCACCGGGCTGACCACCGAGCACGCGGCGGCCCGCCAGGAGCTGTTCGGACCGGTCGCGATGGTCTTCCCGGCCGCCGACGAGGACGACGCGGTCCGGATCGCCAACGACACGCCGTACGGCCTCGGTTCCTACGTCTTCACCACCGACCCGGAGCAGGCCGCGCGCGTCGCGGACCGCATCGAGGCCGGCATGGTCTTCGTGAACGGTGTGGGCGCGGAGGGTGCCGAGCTGCCCTTCGGCGGAGTCAAGCGGTCCGGCTTCGGCCGGGAGCTCGGGCGTCTCGGCATCGAGGAGTTCACCAACAAGAAGCTGATCCGCACGGTGGCCTGACCGGCACGGTGGATCCGCGAGCCGTCCGCCCGCGGATCCACCGTCCCCGGGTCCCCCTCCGCGGATCCACCGTCAGCGGATCCACCGTCAGCGGATCCACCGTCGGCGGCCGCGACGGCACAGGCGGCCGTCCGTACACGTTTGGTCAGCCACCCCGGTGTGCACGTCGGTGCCGAGGTCCGCGCGGCGGCCCGCGGGGAGCCCACCGGCGCCGAGCCCGTTGCCGGCGGGCGGTGGTGCGGACGTGGTCTCGGCGGGGCGGCGCGCCAGTAGGGTGGGGAGGCTGTCGTCGTCTCCCAACACCTGGTCTTTCACGGGGAGATGGTGACAGCGGTCACTCGACTCACCGGGTAAGGATGAAGCAACAGGTGCGAATAGCGGGACGGTACCGGCTGATCAGCGTCATCGGGCGGGGCGCGATGGGAGAGGTCTGGCAGGCGTACGACGAAGTGCTCGGCGGCCCGGTGGCGGTCAAGCTCCTGCTCGCCCAGAACTCCGACCCCACCGCCCCCGCCCGCTTCCGCCTGGAGGCCCAGACCGCGGGCCGGCTCCGCCACCCCCATGTGGTCGGCGTCGTCGACTTCGGCGAGCACGAGGGCGGCCTGTTCCTGGTGATGGAACTGGTCGAGGGCGACAGCCTCGCCCGTGTGCTCGCCCACTCCGGTTCCCTGCCGGCCGGGGAGGTGGCTCGTATCGCCGCCCAGTCGGCCGCGGGCCTGGCCGCCGCGCACGAACACGGCATCGTGCACCGGGACATCAAGCCCGGCAACCTGCTGCTCGACGCCGACCGGTCCGTCAAGATCGGCGACTTCGGCATCGCTCGTTTCGTGGACGACCCGGGCGCCCTCACCGCGGCCGGCCAGATCGTCGGGACGAGTCTGTACATCGCCCCCGAGCGCGCCCTCGGCAAGCCGGCCGGGCCCGCGTCCGACGTCTACTCACTGGGCTGCGTGCTGTACCAACTCCTCACCGGACGCCCGCCGTTCCATGCCGAGAGCGCCATCGCCGTCCTCCATCACCACCTCGACACGCCGCCCGTGCCACCGCGCGAACTGGGCGTCGGGATTCCCCCCGCCTTCGAGAACTACCTGCTCGCCCTCCTCGCCAAGCGCCCCGAGGACCGGCCCACGGCGGCTCAGGCGGCCCAGTGGTTCGCCTCGGACGCCTGGCGGGGGCGTCCCGAGCCGCTGCCGGCGGCCGCACCGCGTCCCGTACCTAACTCGCGTGAAGCCCCCTCGGGGGCACTCGCGGCGATGCGGGCCGGCACGGGCGTGCCGCTGGGTTCCGCGACCACGTACGCCTTCCCGGCCGGCGGTTCCGCCGCCGTCCACCGGACGCGGCGGCGACAGCGAAGCGGGCACCGTAGCCTCGGCGTCCCCCGTTCGAGGCTGGTGGGCGCCGTCGCCGCCGTGGCGGTCTTCCTCGCGGCGCTGCTGGTCGGCCTGGCATGGCTGTCCCCCGATCACAGTTCGGCGGACACGCCGTCGGGTGACGGGCCGGGCGGCACGACCTCGGCCCCGGCCACGCCGTAGGCCGTGCAGATCCCGCGGCCCCGGCGGTCGACGCGTCGTCAGCGCGCGCCGGGTGCGCCCAGTGCCGTGAGGCAGTCGGCGACGGCGTCGGTCATGGCGTCCCGGGCCGGGGCCAGATAGCGGCGCGGGTCGACCAGGTCCGGGCTCTCGGCCAGGGTGGCCCGGACCGCGCGGGTGAACGCGACGTTGAGCAGGGTACCGATGTTGATCTTCGTCATGCCGTGTGCCAGGGCGGCCCGCAGTGTCTCGTGCGGCACACCTGACGAACCGTGCAGGACCAGCGGCACGGGCACCGCGTCCCTGATCCGGGCGATCAGTCCGAGGTCGAGCGCGGCGGTCCTGGAGACCATCGCGTGGCTGCTGCCCACCGCGACGGCCAGGGCGTCCACGCCGGTCTCGGCGACGAACCGGGCGGCGTCCCCCGGGTCGGTGCGCACTCCCGGGGTGTGCGCCGATCCCTTGCCGCCGATCTCGCCCAGTTCCGCCTCCACGAACAGGCCCCGGCCGTGCGCCCAGCGGACGGCCTCGCGCGTCGCCGCGATGTTCTCCTCGTCCGGCAGCCGGGACGCGTCGAACATCACCGAACTGGCCCCGCACTCGGCGGTGCGGTGCAACAGGGCGACGTCCTCGACGTGGTCGAGGTGCAGGGCGAGCCGGGCGTCGCTCCTGCCGGCCGCGGCGGTCGTGGCGGTCGCCAGCGGCATGACGTCGCCGCCGTGGTGGCGTACGGCGTTCTGGCTGATCTGGACGATCGCCGGCCGGCCGGTGCGCCGCGCGGCGTCGGCGACGGCCTGGACGTGCTCCAGGGTGATGACGTTGAAGGCGGCTATGCCGGAACCCGACGCGTGGGCTTCGGCGATCAGGTCCGCGCTGCGGCAGAGCATGACGTCCTTTCGGAGTGAGGGGCCCCGGACGGCCGGGGCCGCTGTGTGCCGGGCGCGCGGTCAGGGGGCGGGGCGGTCCAGGATCACGGAGCGGGTCAGGGCGCGCGGCCGGTCCGGATCCAGCCCCTTGCGCACGGCACTCGCCTCGGCGAGCCGCTGCACGCGCACCAGGTCGGCCTGCGGGTCCTCGGGGTGGTCCACGAACAGCGCGCCGGTGGCGTCGACGTCCGCCCGGAGTCCGGCCTCGTCCGGGCCGAAGTGCCAGACCAGGCGGCCGGGCGCGGCGATGGCGATCGGACCGTGCCGGTACTCCAGGGACGGGTAGGACTCCGTCCAGCTCTGGGTCGCCTCACGCATCTTCAGGGACGCCTCGCGGGCGATGCCGTGTGCCCAGCCCCGGCCGAGGAAGGTGATCTGGTCGGCGGTCACCCACTCCTCGGGCAGCGGTGTCTCCAGCACCGTGTGCGCGGCCTCCGCCAGCGGCTCGGCCGGCTCGCCCAGTCCGGCACGCAGGGCGGTGAGCGCGGTGGTCGCGAACACGGTCTGCACGACGGACTTCTCGTCCGCGAAGGACAGGTCGAGGACATGGTCGGCGACCTCGACGACCGGTGTGGAGGTGTCGGCGGTCAGGGCGACCGCGGGGTACCGGCCGCGCCGCCGGTCGAGCAGTTCCAGGATCTCGGTGGTGGTGCCGGACCGGGTGATCGCCACCAGCCGGTCGTAGGCGCGTTCGTGCGGGAACTCGGAGGCCGCGAAGTGGTCCGTCTCGCCGAGGCCGCGCCGCTCGCGGAGCGCGGCGTAGGCCTCGGCCATGAACCAGGAGGTGCCGCAGCCGACGACGGCGACCCGCTCGCCCGGCCGGGGCAGCAGATCCGCGGCGTCGGCCGCCACGGTCGCGGCCTTGAGCCAGGTCTGGGGCTGGCGGGCGATCTCCTCGCCTATGAACGACATGCCGGTGCTCCTCGGTGTCTTGGTGTCTCGGTGTCTCGGTGTCTCGGTGTCTCGGTGTCTCGGTGCGCGGAAGGGCGCGCGTCGGCCGCGTCGGCGGCCTCGGTGGGCTGGATTCGATCGGGACGGGTGGGTCAGGGGGTCCGGGCGGCCGGTCCGCGGGAACCCGGCTGGTGGTGTGCGAAGTAGTCGGCGAGGTCCGGGGCCAGGGCGGGCACCTGTACGGCGGTGCCGCCCGACCGCAGCGAGGTGGTGGCCGCGATGCCCGTGGCGACCGCCTCACGGGCGGCGACAGGCGAGGTGTCGGTGGCTCCGCCGTGCGCGACGAAACGCAGGAACTCGTCGACGAGGGCCTGGTCCGCGCCGCCGTGGCCGGCGTCGGCGGTCTCGAAGGTCCCGGCGTCGAGGGTACGGTCGGCCTCGGGCCGGTAGCCGGAGCGGCGCCGGTTCCACACCTTGACCACCGGCTGGTCGCCCTCGATGCCGTCGCCGAGGTTCTCGATGCGGCCCTCGTCGCCGATGACGGTGTAGTTGCGCCAGTAGTCGGGGGTGAAGTGGCACTGCTGGTAGCTGGTGAGCACCCCGTTGTCGAGGCGGGTCAGCACCATGCTGATGTCCTCGACGTCGACGACGGGGTTGAGGTCGCGCAGTGCGGACGGCGGCCAGACGCCCTCGTCGAACCAGTCCTGCACCCGCCGCGCGCCCTGTGGTCCGGAGCGGCGGTGCGCGTTGGCGCCGTAGACGGCGAGGTCGCCCAGGGCGGTGACGGTACGGGCGGTGCCGCCCGCCAGCCAGTGGATCGCGTCCAGGTCGTGGGCGCCCTTCTGGAGCAACAGGCCGGTGGTGCGGTCCCGTTCGGCGTGCCAGTCCTTGAAGTAGTAGTCGCCGCCGTGGCCGACGAAGTGCCGGCACCACACCGCTCGTACGGTCCCGATCGCGCCTTCGCCGACGAGCCGGCGCATGGTGCGCAGCACGGGCAGGTGCCGCAGGTTGTGCCCGACGTAGAGCCGGGTGCGGGTGCGGGCGGCGGTGGCCAGTACCCGGTCGCAGTCGGCCAGGGTGACGGCCAGCGGTTTCTCGGCGAACACGGCGACGCCGGCTTCGAGGAAGTACCGGGCGGGTGCGGTGTGCAGGTCGTCGGGGGTGAGGACGAAGACGGCGTCGAGGCCGTCCGCGAGCATGTCCTCGTACCGCTCGTGGACCCGTGCGCCGGGGCCGAAGAGCGTGCGGGCGTCGGCACGGCCGCGCGCGGCCGGGTCGGCGCAGGAGACCACGCGGGCCGTTCCCGGCCGGTCGGCCAGGGTGGCCAGTCCGGCGCGCTGGCCGACGCCGACCACGCCCAGGCGCAGTTCGGGAGCGGGCGGCTGATCGCTCATGGGGCATCCCTTCGTCTTCGTGCCGGACCGGGAGAGGTGCTCGGTGCCGTGGGACGCAGGGTCCCGCCGTGGCACCCCAGACGATAGATGCTCGAAACTGCTCGATCAATGCCCCTACCGAGCATCTTCATGCATTCCGGGACGTGGGCTCGTCCGGTGCGTGACGCGTCGGCGCGGCTCGAACCACGGGACACTGCGCGTTCGTTGACATCCTCGTCGGCGCTCGCTTTACTCCCGGACTACGCAGGAGCCCCGCTCCGCGTCAGAGGTACGCCCAGCCGGTATGCGGGCCCCGCGCCGCGAGCCCGGCCCGAGTCGCCAGGACGCCCCAGGCGTCCGAGGCGGGGACGTGCCCTCTTCCCATGGAGCTCGATTCATGAGCCACCTGATGAGCACCACTCCCCGGAAGGCCGTCGGCACGGCCGTCGGCGTCGTCGCCCTGGCCGGCGCCCTGCTCGCGCAGGCGAACCCGTCACAGGCCGCGGCCGTCACCCTGCCGCCCGCCCACGTCGGCTTCGACTACCAGATCGGGGGCGCCTACACCCCGCCGTCCGGCGTCAAGGTCGTCACCCGCGACCACAGCGCCGCGCCGGTGACCGGGCTGTACAACATCTGCTACGTGAACGCCTTCCAGGCCCAGCCGGGCGCCGAGGGCGACTGGGCCCCCGACCTGCTGCTGCGCGACTCCGCGGGCAAGGTCGTCTACGACGAGGACTGGGGCGAGGCACTCCTCGACGTCGGCACCGACGCCAAGCGCAAGCGGATCGCCGACCGGATCGGCGCCCTGGTCGACGGCTGCCGGGACAAGGGCTTCCAGGCCGTCGAGCCGGACAACTACGACAGCTACACCCGCTCGGGCCAGCGCCTGACCGCGAACAACGCGCAGGCGTTCATCAAGCTGCTGTCCGCCCGCGCCCACTCGGACGGCCTGGCCATCGCCCAGAAGAACACCGCTGAACTGGCCGCGAACCGCACCGCCAACGGCCTCGACTTCGCCGTGGCGGAGGAGTGCGGCGCGTACGACGAGTGCGGCGACTACACCAGCGCCTTCGGCAACCACGTCATCGTCATCGAGTACACCGACTCCGGCCGCTCCAAGGCGTGCAGGTCATGGGGCGGCACGCTGAGCATCGTCCAGCGCGACGTCGACGTCTCACCGGCCGGCAGCGGCGGGTACGTCCGCAAGACCTGCTAGCGGGGTTCCACCGGATCCCGCGGCCCGTGGCGGCCCGTGGCGGCCCGTGGCGGCCCGTGGTGGCCCGTGGTGGCCCGTGGTGGCCCGTGGCGGCTCACCCGAGCCGCCACGGGCTGGATGCTCAATCATGCACGTTTCCTCGGTGTTTCGCGCAGATCCAAGCACACCAACCCCTTGACAGGGCAACGGGACGGTCGGTTGACTCCTGGCCAACGCCGCACGCGGTACGCGGCGTCAGAGGTACGCCCAGCCGGTAGCTGACCATGTGCCAGGAGCCCGGACTGAGTCGCCAGGAGCCTGCGGGCGTCCGAGGCGGGGCCGTGCCCACCAGGCTCGGGAGTCCGGCCATGAACCGAACCCGCGTGACCCGCCGCGGCCGGCCGGCCACTGCCGGCGTTCCGTCGACCACGAGACGGACGGCAGTACGACGACGGTTCCGGCACCGGCGCTGAGCACACCCGCCGCCGCGCCGGGCCGACCTGCCGGCCCGTCTCCCCTCCTGCCGGCCTGTCCCCGCTCCTGCCGCACCGGGCCCCTCGCTTCGCACCGCGCGGCCACGGCCGCAACCGCGCACGCCGGCCGCGACCGCACGCCGGAACGCGTCCCCGCACTGACCTCGCCTGTCCCACAGCTCCAACCGGAGGTACCCATGCAAGCGGTCTCCCGCAGCGCGCGGCCCGCCCGCCGCGACGTGCTGCGTGCCGGCGCAGGTTTGGCCACGGCACTGGGGGCGGGTGCGACGGCCGCCGGCTGCGCGGCGGGCCGCGACGACGGCGTCGCCGCCGACGGCACCGTGACCATCGAGATGTGGCACGGGCAGACCGACACCGGCAAGAAGGCCCTGGAGTCCCTGGTCGCCGCCTTCGGCCGCAGCCACCCCCGGATCCGCGTCGAACTCGGCGGCGGTGTGCTCGCCGACGCGATGCTCCAGAAGGTGACGGCCGCCCTCGCCGCCGGCTCCTACCCCGACATCGCCTACGTCTTCGGCTCCGACCTGGCCAGCGTCGCCCGCAGCCCCCAGGTCGTCGACCTCACCGACCTGGTCAGGGCCGCCCCCACGCCGTGGAGCAGCTACTGGGCGCCCGCCCGCAAGGCCGTCACGGTCAACGGCCGGGTGCGCGCCGCACCCGCCGTGCTGGACTCCCTCGCCGTCGTCTGCAACAAGAAGCTCTTCCGGCAGGCCGGCCTGCCGCTGCCCGAGGCGGGCTGGCGGTGGGACGACTTCGTCGCCACCGCCAAGGCCCTCACCGACACCGGCGGCGGACGCTTCGGCACCGGCTGGCCCGGCGTCGGCGACGAGGACACCGTCTGGCGGCTGTGGCCCATGATCTGGGACCTGGGCGGCGACGTGGTCGCCGACGACGGCAGGCACATCGGCTTCGGCGACACCGGCACCCGGGCCCTGGAGGTCGTCGCCGAACTGGCCCGCGACAAGAGCGTCTACGTCGACCCGAAGCCCGGCAGCGAGCAGATGTACCAGGTCTTCATGTCCGGCCGCATGGCGATGGCCGTCACGGGCCCCTGGCAGCTCCCCGACATCCAGCAGGCGAGGATCGACTACCACGTCGTGCCGCTGCCCACCTTCTCCGGCCGGCCGATGACCATCAGCGGACCCGACACCTGGACCGTCTTCGACAACGGCGACGCCCGCAGGAAGGCCGCCAAGACGTTCGTCAGCTGGCTCGCGCAACCCGCCCAGGACGTGCGCTGGGACATCCGGGCGGGCAGCCTGCCGCTCAGCCGCGGCACCCGCGACCTGCCCGCCTGGCAGCACAAGGAGGGCACCACCGAGGGCCTGGGGGTGTTCACCAAGGCCCTGGACTCCGCCCGGGTGCGCCCCGTGCACGCCGCCTACCCGCAGATCTCCCAGGCTCTCGGCCAGGCCGTCGTCGCCGTGCTGCTCGGCCGGAGCAGTCCCGCCAAGGCGATGCGCGCCTGCGCCGCCGACGCCAACGCCGCACTGCTCATCCCGCGTTGAGGAGCCTCCTTCATGTCGCGACTGCCCACCCCGATCACCGTGTCCCGGCCCCCGGACCAGCGCCGCGCCCTGCGCCGCAGACGGGCCGGCGAGGCCGCCATGGCCTGGTCGTTCGTCTCGCCCGCGGTGGTCATCATCCTCGGGCTGAGCGTCGTACCGATCGTCTGGTCGCTGCTGCTGTCCTTCCAGGCCGACGACCTGGTCACGCCGAGCCGTTGGGTCGGGCTGGACAACTACCGGGCCCTCGCCCAGGACCCGCACTTCAGCCAGGCCCTGCGCAACACCCTGCTCTACACCGCACTGTACGTGCCGGCCAGCATGGTGATCGGCCTCGCTCTCGCCCTCGCCCTCAACCGGCGCATCCGCTTCGTCGGTCTCTACCGCACCCTGTTCTTCGTCCCGTTCGTGGTCTCCGCGACCGCTCAGGGCGTGCTGTTCTCCTTCATCCTCGACCCCGAGTTCGGCGCCGCCAACGCCGTGCTCCACCACCTCGGCATCCCGTCCCAGGGCTTCCTCACCGACCCCTCCCAGGCACTGCCGGTGCTGGTCGCCGTCAGCCTGTGGAGCGGCACCGGGTTCTGCCTGGTCATCTACCTCGCCGCGCTCCAGGACGTGCCCGTCTCACTGATCGAGGCCGCCCGGCTGGACGGCGCCGGCCGCGGACAGCTCCTGCGCCACGTCACCCTGCCCGCACTGCGGCCCGTCACGGTGTTCCTGCTGCTGTGGCAGGCCATCCAGTCGCTCCAGGCCTTCGACCTCGTCTACGTCACCACCAAGGGCGGCCCGCTCGGATCCACCACGGTGATCGTCTACTTCATCTGGGAGCAGGCCTTCAAGAACGCCACCGCCGGATACGGGGCCGCCTCCGCCTATGTCCTGGCCGTGGCCCTGGGACTGATCGGCCTGATCCTCCAGGTCGTCCGCCGCCGCCTCCAGGGAGCCTCCGCATGACCGCCGTCTCCGCCCGGCCCGACACCGCGCCCGCGGCCTCGTCCGCCGCCCGCCCCGGCACCCGACGCCACCGGTCCCGGCTGCCGTTCAGCCCCTGGCACCTGCTGCTCGCCCCCATGGCCCTGCTCTTCGCGGTGCCGCTGATCTGGCTGGCCCTCAGTTCGGTGATGAGCAACGCGGAGATCAACCGCTTCCCGCCCGCGCTCTGGCCCTCGCGTCTTGATCTGGGTGGCTACCGCTACGTGCTGGGCAACGCGATGTTCCCGCGCTGGTTCGCCAACTCCCTCGTCGTCAGCCTGGTCACCGTCGTCGCCAACCTGGTGCTCGGTACCCTCGGCGGCTACGCCTTCGCCCGGATGCGGTTCGCCGGCTCCCGGCTGCTGCTCGGCCTGATGCTGGCGACGATGGCGATACCGTTCCAGCTGACGATGATCCCCACCTTCCTGGTGATGAAGCAGCTCGGTCTCATCGACACCCTCGGCGCGCTGATCGTGCCGTCCCTGGTCACCCCGTTCTCGGTGTTCCTGCTCCGCCAGTTCTTCCTCTCGCTGCCCCGGGAGCTGGAGGAGGCGGCCTGGATCGACGGGTGTTCGCGGCTGCGCGTGCTGTGGCGGATCGTGCTCCCGCTGTCCCGGCCCGCCCTCAGCACCGTCGCCGTGCTCACCTTCCTGAGCACCTGGAACGACCTCACCTGGCCGCTGATCGCCATCAACCACGACACCCAGTACACGCTCCAGCTCGGTCTGACGACGTTCCAGGGACAGCACCACACCCAGTGGGCCGCGGTGATGGCCGGGAACGTCATCACCGTGCTGCCCGTCCTGCTCGCCTTCCTCGGCGCGCAGAAGGCCTTCATCCAGTCCATCACCTCCACCGGTCTCAAGGGCTGACCCCGCGGGCCACCCCGGCACACCACAGCGAGACACCACAGCGAGACACCACCAGGCAGGAACCTCCGCGATGCCGCACACCTTCGACCTGCTCGTGATCGGTGACGCCAACCCGGACGTCGTCATCGGTCCCCTCGACACCCCGCTCGCCTTCGGCCAGCGCGAACAACTGGTGCCCTCCGGCACCCTCACCGTCGGGGGCTCCGGCGCAATCGTCGCCTGCGGGGCCGCCCGCCTGGGCCTGCGGGTCGCCTTCGCCGGCCGGGTGGGCGACGACGACGCCGGCCGCTACATGCGCGGCCGCCTCGACGCCCTCGGCGTCGACACCGGGGCGCTGACCCTCGATCCGCACCGGCCCACCCCGCTGACCGTAGCCGTCACCCGCGGTGACGACCGGGCCATCCTGACCGCCCCCGGCACCCTGGCCGCCACCACCGCGGACGACGTGCCGCCCGCCTTGCTGGCCGCCGCCCGGCATGTCCACTCCACCTCGTACTTCCTGCTGCCCCGGCTCGCCGCCGCGCTCCCGGACCTGCTGCGCACCGCACGCCGGCACGGCGCCACCACTTCCGTCGACACCAACGACGACCCGGCCGGCCGCTGGGAACCCACCGGTCTGGACGCCGTGCTGGCCCACACCGACTTCCTGCTGCCCAACGCGGCCGAGGCTCGCCGGCTGGCCCGGACCGACGCCGCGGACCCGGCCGAGGCAGCCGCCCGGCTCGCCGCCCGAGGGCCGGTCACCGTCGTCAAGAACGGCGCCGACGGTGCGCTCTGTCACGACGGCGAACGCCTCGTCAGCACCCGGGGCATCGCGGTCGAGCCCGTCGACGCGGTCGGCGCCGGCGACAGCTTCGACGCCGGTTTCATCGCCGGTCTGCTGCACGGGATGTCCCTGCCGGACGCGCTCCGCCTCGCCGCGGTGTGCGGCGCCCTGTCCACCCGGGCCAGCGGCGGCACCGGCGCCCAGCCCACCTGGGACGAAGCCCTCACCCGCCTTCCCGAGACCGAGGAAACCCCCGTATGACCACCCCCAAGATCGTCTTCGTCGGCGCCGGCAGCGTCGTCTTCACCCAGGGTCTGCTCGCGGACCTGCTCGCCTTCGAGGAACTGAAGTCCGCGCACGTCGCACTGCACGACATCGACGCCGAGCGCCTGGCCACGGCGCACGCCGCCGCCGTGCGCATCGCGGACACCCTGGGCGCCCGACCCACGGTCACCGCGCACGCCGACCGCCGCGAGGCCCTGGCGGACGCCGACTTCGTCATCGACATCGTGCAGATCGGCATGGCCGAGGCCACCCGCACCGACTTCGAGGTGCCCGCCCGCTACGGACTGCGCCAGACCATCGGGGACACCCTCGGCATCGGCGGCATCTTCCGCGCCCTGCGCACCTTCCCGTTCCTCAGGGAGCTGGGCCGCGACATCGCCGAGGTCTGCCCACAGGCCTGGCTGCTCAACTACACCAACCCGATGGCCATGAACGTCCAGTACCTCACCGAGGCCACCGGCCTGACCCGGGTGGTGGGCCTGTGCCACTCGGTCTACTGGACGATGCGTGACCTGGCCGACCTGGTCAAGGTCCCCTACGAGGAGATCAGTTACCACGCAGCAGGGGTCAACCACCAGGCGTGGGTGCTGCGTTTCGAGCACCAGGGCCGCAGCCTCTATCCGAGGCTGGACGAACTGATCGCCGCCGACGACCAGTTGCGGCGCCGGGTCCGCGTCGACATGTACCGCAGGCTCGGCCACTACCCCACCGAGACCAGTGAGCACTCCTCCGAGTACGTGCCCTGGTACCTGCACCACACCAGCGAGGTCGAGCGGCTGCGGCTGCCGGTCGGCGAGTACCTGAAGATCGTCGACGAGAACACGGCCGAGTACGGCAGGACCCGCGACGCGCTGGCCGCCGGCGCCCCGATCACCGTCGAGGGCACGATGGAGTACGCGCCCCAGATCATCCACAGCATGGTCACCGGCACCCCGCGCACGGTCTACGGCAACGTCCCGAACCGCGGTCTGATCGACAACCTGCCCGCGCACGGCGTCGTCGAGGTGCCGTGCCTGGTGGACTCGATGGGTGTGCAGCCCACCCGGGTGGGCTCCCTCCCGCCCCAGCTGGCGGCGCTCAACCGCACGTACCTCAGCGCGAACGACCTGGTGGTGCGCGCGGCGATCGAGGACGAGCCGCGGCACGTCAGGCATGCGGCGATGACCGACCCGGCCACCGCCGCGGCCCTGACGGTCGAGGACATCTGGCGCCTGTGCGACGACATGGTGACCGCCCACGGCGACCTGCTCCAGCCGGGGCTGCGGGTCCGCCTCGGCTCCTGAGGACCGGTGCCCGGCGGTCCGGCGGCCGCCCCTGGCCGCACGGCGGTCTCTCCGCGTCAGCCGGGGACGCGGACCGTCTCCACCCAGTCCGGCGGCTGGGGCGCGTCGGTGCCGATCAGGGCCGCGACGAGGCGGCACGGCGGGCTCTCGTCCGGCCACGGGGTGTACCCGTCGGTGAGGACGACGACGACGCCCGGGCGGTCCGGAGCCGCCAGTGCCGCCTCGATGCCGACCCGCATGTCGGTGCCGCCACCGCCGCCCAGGGTGATCTGCTCGGTCGCCGTCACCCGGGACACCGCGTGCACGTCGGCGTCGCACGCGAGCACGCTCACCCGGTTGCCGCGGATGCCCACCTCGCGCAGCACGCCCGTCACCTCCGCGAGGGCGGCGCCCAGTTCGGCCTCCCCCATCGAACCGGAGGTGTCGATGACGACGGCCACCCGGGGCAGCGGTCGGCGCAGGCTGGGCAGGACCACACCGCGCAGCGCCGGAGTCCGGCGCGAGGGGCGGCGGTAGGTGTAGTCGACCGCTCCGGCGGCCCAGGCGGCGGCTTCCCGGACCGCGCCGGTCAGCGCCCGCCGCCAGTCCACGGTGGGTTCGAGGATCTCCTCCGCCCAGCGCTGCCAGCCCGCGGGCAGGGTGCCGCGGCCGCGCCGGTGGGCACGCATCGCCTCGGCGGTCCGCCGGCGCAGGGCCTGTGCCTCGACCTCGCCGATCCGCGCGGGACCGGCGGAGTCGGACAGTTCCCAGGGCACGGGCCTGCCGTGGGCGCCCGATCCGCAGTCCGGTGTCCGCACGTGCGCGGGCAGCGCGTCGACGTACGCCTCGAACAACTGCCCTTCGGGGAGTCCGAAGAGACGGGGTTCCACGCGGCCCTCGGGCAGCCGCAGGCCGTCGGCGAGCAGGTCGTCGTTGATCTCGCAGTCCTGCGCGACGTTGACGCGGTGCGGGTCGCGCTGGGTGGCGGCGGGCAGCCGGTCGGCCCGGCCGTGGTGGTCGCGCAGCAGGTGAGCCGCCTCGTGCACCCAGACACCCGCGAGTTCGGGCACCGGAGTCGCGTCGACGAAGGCGGGCGACACGTAGCAGCGCCAGTGCCGGTCCACGCCCATCGTCGGCACGCCGTCGCTCGGGACGACGGTCAGGGCGTACAGCGCGGACGCCAGGTAGGGCCGGTCGGTGGCCGCACGGTAGCGGGCGGCCAGCAGTCTGGTCAGGTCCAGGGCGGCGCGGGGGTGCTGTGTCATCCCCGCGCCCTCACCGGCCGGCGCCGGGCAGCGCCCCGGACATCCGCAACAGGTCCAGGAAGGCGTCGATGCCGGGCGGTACGGGCCAGTCCAGGTGCCGCATCAGGGCGAGGTCGGTGGCGGCGCGGGCGGCCACGTCCGGTACGCCGGCGTCCACGGCCTTCGCCAGTACCGCCCAGCCCGCCTCCCAGCGGGGCCGGGTGAGGTCGTCCTGGATGGCGGCGACCACGGCGATGAGGAAGGCGAGTTGGCGGTCGCCCCGGTCGGGCAGGGCGAAGGAGTCCGGGTCGGCGAGGACCCGGTCGGGGTCGGGCAGGTCGAGGTGTTCGAGGTAGGACAGCAGCTCGATGCCGGCGCCGTCGCCGACGGCGCCGGTGAGCGCGGCGGCAAGGGCCTCGCGGCCGGCGCCCGCCGCGTACCCGGTGGCGAGCAGCCTGAGGGCCATCTCCCAGGTCCGGGGCGACGGCCAGGACCGGCCGCGGCTCTCGGCGTCGCCGGGGATGTGGTGGACCAGGCCGGGCCGTGCGGTGAGGAACCCGGAGACCGCGCCGCGCGCCCGGGCGACCGCGCCGGGCACCCGGCCCGCGTCGACGACGGGTACGGCCACCTCCGGCCAGGTGCCGGCCATGCCGCGGGCGACCGTGCGGGGGTCGTGGGTCCATTCGAGGTGGACGAACCGGTTGGCGAGCGGCGGGCTGAGGTGCCAGCCGTCCGCGGCGCTGGAGGGCGGGTTGGCGGCGGCGACGATGCGCACCGCGTCGGGCAGGACCAGGCTGCCGACGCGCCGTTCGAGCACCACGCGCAGCAGGGCCGCCTGTACGGCCGGCGGCGCGGAGGAGAGTTCGTCGAAGAAGAGCAGGCCCTGTCCGGCGCGGGCGAGGCGGACGGCCCAGTCCGGCGGTGCCATCGGCACACCGGTGACGGCGGGGTCGTCGCCGACGACGGGCAGTCCGGCGAAGTCGGAGGGCTCGTGCACGCTGGCGATGACGGTCTCCAGCGCCAGGCCGAGTCCGGCGGCGAGCTGTTCCAGGGCGGCCGACTTGCCGATGCCAGGTTCGCCCCACAGCAGCACGGGCTGATTGGCCGTCACGGCGAGGGCCAGGGCCTCCAGTTGCGGGTTCGCGGCGGGCTCGGTGCGCCGCGTGCGCAGCCTGCGGTTGAGGTCGTCGGCGGCCGCCAGCGGGCCGGCGGACGCGCCGGGGGCGGGGGCGGAGGGCGCGCCGGAAGCGGTGCGGTCGGTGCGGTCGGTGGTCACAGGACCGGCTCTTCCTCGTCGTCGGGGTCGTCCGAGTCGTACTGCTCCCGCTCGTCCAGGTACTCGTCCCACCAGTCGGCGCCGATCCCCGGGTGCTCCGCCTCCACGCGCTCACGGAGGAAGGCGAGGTCGGGCCGTTTGTAGCGGCGGACGAGCTGGGCGAGGGACAGTTCGGACTCGTCGATCGCGTCGAGCCGTGCCCCGGCGGCGACCAGGGCCTCCACGAGCGCCTTGGAACCGAGGTCGTTGACCGCCGTGAACAGCGGGGTGCGCTCGCGCCGGTCGCGGGCCTCCAGGTCCGCTCCCCCTGCCAGCAGCCGGGGCAGCAGGGTCTCGTGGTCCAGGAGGTTCAGCACGTGCAGCAGGGTGCGGCCGCCGGCGTCCCGCACCCGGGGGTCCACACCGGCGTCCAGGAGGGCCAGGACGCCGGGGGTGTCGCCGTGCTGGGCTCGCTGGAACAGTTCGCTGCGCTGGGCTCGCAGTGCCTTGGGCAGGCGGCCCTTGCCGGACGTCCAGGTCTGCTCCACGGCGAAGCAGCCGGCGACGGCACCGCCGAAGGCGCGCAGGGCCCGTTCGCGCTGCTGTTCGTCGTCGCTGTGCGGCATGCTCAGCGGGCCGCCTGGCCGGAAGCCGACCTCGTGCCATTCACCGCGGCACCTGACCCGCACCGGTACGGGGGCCGTCGGCGCGGGCGGGCCGCCCTGGCCCGCCGGGACCTGGAGGGCGGGGAACAGCGCCTCGCGGACCAGCGGGTGGAGGTGCTCCGCGGCGATCTCGCCGTCCCGCAGGAGATCGAGGTCGGGGAGCCTGCGCCAGAGGGCCTCGGCGAGGAAGGGCAGGCCCTCGGCGTCCTCCCGGTCGACGGCGCGGACCAGCAGCCCGGTGCCGTCGGCGGGCTCCAGCAGGAGGTACGTCCGCCAGTGCGCGGCGATGAGGAACCGGTCGCCGGCGCCCGCGGCCCGCTGCCCGCGGACCTCCGGCTCCAGGCGGCTGTGGTTCAGCGGGATCCCGCTCAGCAGCCGCTCCGGGTCCGCCTGGTACCAGCCGGACTTCTGCGGAGGCGTCAGGTCCAGCGTGATGCCGGCCGCGGCGAAGGCGGCCGGTGACCCGTCCCTCCGGTGCGTCAGCGTGATCCGTTCGGTCCGGGCCGCGGGGTCGTCGGCGCCGGGTTCGGCCGTCGGGAACTCGTCCGTGCCCAGGGCAGTGCCGTCGGCGTGGAAGAACGGCGACCGGTCCGGGCCGCCTCCGCATCGCTCGCGCAGTTCCGCGGCGTGCCGTGCGTCCCAGAGGTGCCGGGCGAGGCGCCAGTCCTCGGTGGAGGCTCCGAAGACGCCGGCGGCCTGCTCGTCCCGGAGGGTCCGGAACCGCAGCGCGATCCGCTGAGGTCCGTCGGCCATGGGTCCGGTGGTGACGTGCAGGTACGGCGTGGCCCGCGGGCCCTCGTCCTGGGTTCCCGGCCGGTAGCGCGCGAGGACGACCGTACGGTCCGTGGCGAGCGTGGTCCGGCCGCCCAGGTTGCGCGGCAGGTGCCAGCGCAGCAGGTCGGGGGCGAGGTGCCGGAGGTCGGCCACGAGGGCGGCGGCGGTGTCGTCGCCGCAGTGCTCGGCGACCTCGGACAGGTCGAAGGCGATGTCCACGTTGGCCGCCGCGCAGGCGCCGCGCCAGTCACCGGCCAGCCGGCGCTCGGTGGCTCGCTCGATCATCCACCGGGGCACGGCGTAACGGCGTGCCCGGCGTCTGCCGGATGCCTCGTCCGGCGGGAGGCAGCGGAGTTCGGCCGGGGCTCTCACCGGTAGACACTTCCTATCGCGCGCAGGTCGGGATGTGCCGCGCCGAGGGGCCGCAGCCGCCGGGTGAAGGACCGCTTCACCTTGCGGGGCAGGCCGGGGCCGAGGCCGACGTACTCCAGGGCTGAGTCGTCGGGCACCGCGGCCAGCAGGGTCTTGGCGCCCCGGCCGGTCAGGCCGGTGTGGCACAGCTCCAGCCGGCGCAGCGGGCTGCCCGGCAGCGCGGCGGCCAGCGCGTGGGCGCCGTCGTCGCCGGTGGTGTTCGCGGGGGCGCCGAGGCTGCGTTCGGACAGGGGGCGGCCCAGGTCGAGGACCTCGATGCCGGCCAAGGAGCCGGCGAGGGCGCGGGCGCCGGCGGGGCCGATGCCGTTGCCGCCGAGGCCGAGGCGGACCGGGCGTACCGGGTCGGCCGCGGCCGCGAGGATCGCGGCGCCCTCGTCGCCGAGGTGGTTGGCGGGCAGGTACAGCTCGCGTACGCCCGCATCCCGGATCAGCGCCGCGAGCAGTGGGGCGGCGTCCGCGGTCAGGCCGTTGCCGCCGAGGAAGAGGCGTTCCACCGGGGCGGGACGGCCGGTGAGGGCGTCGAGCAGGGCGCGCAGGCCGTCGGTGGTCACCCCGGTGTTGACCAGGTCGAGGGTGCGCAGCGCGGTGTTGCGCCGGAGCAGCGCGGCGAGTGCGTGGGCGCCCTCGTCGCCGACCGGGTTGCGCTTGAGCCAGAGGGCCCGGACGGTGTCGTCGGCCGAGAGGGCGCCGGCGAGCGCGGCGGTGCCCCGCGGGCCGATGCGGTTGCAGCCGAGGTAGAGGGTGCGCAGGCCGTGGCCGTCGGCGAGCGCGTCGGCGACCGTGCGGGCTCCCTCGTCCCCGATGGCGTTGGTGCCGAGCAGGACGTGCGCGGCGTGCGGGGAGGCCGCGGCGACGGGCATCAGCAGGCGCGCACCGGCCGCTCCCAGGCCCTGCTTGCACAGGTCGACCCGGCCGTCCGCGCGGACGGTGCCGAGCGGGAACGTCTCGTCGGTGCCCAGGGGGGACGCGGACCGCAGGCGGTCGAGCAGTGGTTCCAGGGCGGCGGGGTCGCTGATCGGGATGTCCGGGTGCTCGATCGCGGGGCAGCGTACGGGTGTCGGCTGCGTCATCACCACTCCACCGGTCCGTGGCCGGCGCCCGGGCCGCCGGGGGCGCCTCGCCCGCCGCCCGCCCAGGACGAACCGACGCCTGTCGACTTTCCTCCACGAATAGGCGGCAGAACCGGTCGGATTCGAACCGACGTCCTCCAGCTCGATGCTTGGGCGCGACGACCTCTGCGCTACAGCCCTGCCGCGGTGATCATAGCGGAGTTTCGGCCATGTGTTCGGCGTCGGCCGTGGGTCAGGCCACCAGTCCCGCGATGTGGGCGGTGACCGTGTCGAGGATGTCGGTCCAGGCCGACTCGTCGCCCAGGACCAGGTAGTTGAGGGTCAGCCCGTCGGTCACGGCGGCCAGGTAGCGGGCCAGTACGGAGACGGGGACGCGGAGTTCGAGGCCGCGGCTGCCGCGCAGCCGCTCGATGAGTTCGGCGTAGGCGGTGCCGTACAGCTCGTACTGTCGTCGGGCCAGGTGCTCGAACCCCGGCTCGCGCAGGGCGTACTGGGTGAGTTCGTAGGTGAGCATGTGCTCGTCGGGGTGGTCGCGGACGTGGTCCCAGTACGCCTCGAAGCCGGCCCGGACGGTCTCCGCCAGGGTGGCCCTGGGCCGCAGCGCCTCCCGCACCACGGCCACCGAGTGGTCGGTGAGGGCGGTGATGACGGACTCGATCAGGGCCTGCTTGGAGTCGAAGCAGTAGTGGAAGACGCTCAGCGAGACGCCCGCCTCGGCGGCGATGGCCCGGGTCGTCGCCTTGGCGACGCCGTCCCGGGCCATCGTCCTGATGGCCGCTTCCGTCAGCTGTTCGCGCCGTTGTGCCGACGGCATGCGTGCCATCCGTGAACTCCCGCCTCAGGCGCTGTGGACCCCGACCTCGTACAGCGAGTATCCCCAGTCGGTGCCGCGGTCGAGACCGTGGACCCGGACGTAGCGGGCCGGGGTCCCGGTGAACCGGGCCGTGTCCAGGCCGCCGTCACCGCTCGTGGTGGACCAGACGGACTGCCAGTTCGTGCCGTCGGTGGAGAGTTCGACGCGGTACGCCTTGCCGTACGCGCGCTCCCAGCCGAGCGTCACCCGGGAGACCAGGTGGGTGGAGCCCAGGTCGACCTGCCACCACTGGTCGTCGCTCCAGTCGCTGGCCCAGCGGGTGGAGTCGTCGCCGTCGGCGGCACGCCCCGGCCGGTAGCTGGTGAACGGGTTCCACTCGGACGAACTGGCCGACGCCGGCTGCCCCTCGGCGAGGTTCACCGAGGCCTGGTGCTCTTCGGTGGCGCCCCAGGTGTCCAGGTAGGACTCGGCGCCGCGGAACAGGTCGTTCACCACGTCCTGGCCGCCGACCTGCCGGATGTCCTCGATCCAGTCGGGGATCATCCCGGCGTGGGCCGCGCCGTCGGTGTTGATGTCGAAGGTGCGCTCGCCGGAGGTCTGCCGGTCGATGACGGAGCCGCCGTCGACGCTCCTGAAGGGGTACGTCACCTTGTTCGCGGCGTCCGCTCCGCGCGGGGCCGGGTGGTCGCCGATGCCGTTGAAGTCGGTGCCGTAGCCGTAGCCCACGCCGTACTTGTCGCGCAGCGCCCTGGTCCGGGCGGCTTCCGCGACGAAGCCCTCGGAGCCGTGCATGTACTGGGCGACGAAGCCGCCGAGGGCGTAGACCCGCTCGGTCCAGTCCAGGTCCATCCAGCTGTGCGAGGAGATCACGCCGGGGTAGGACGCCGACTCCAGGATGTCGAGGGCCTGGCCCACGGCCTTGACGCCCATGTGGTCGATCTCCAGCATCATCTTGCGTTTCATCATGCCGCGCACGGCGTACTCGCCGAGTTCGGTGAGACCGCGCTTGTTGCACCGGGCGTCCGAGTCGTACGAGGGGACGTCCACGCCGGCCGGGAGGTCCGACTCCGCCGCCGAGGAGGCGCTCCCGATGGGGTTGTCGTGCTGCGGGCCGGTGCACTTCTCGGTCGCCCAGAAGGTGCCGGTGGACAGGAACTGGCCGACGTTGATGGCCGTTCCGAGGCCGCCGGAGTCGAAGCGGACGCCGCACAGCGCGTTGTCGAACTTGTGGCACAGGAACATCGAGCGGACGCCCAGCGCGTAGAGCTCGTCGAGTCCCTTGTCGATGTCCTCCTTGTCGCACTGCGGGATGTCGAGGACCTGCTTGCAGCCGAAGGGTTCGGAGGTCTCCACCCCGAGGACGACGGCGAGTTTGCCCTCCTCTATGACCTGCCGCGCCTGCGCGCTGTCGGTGACGATCCGGAACCAGCCCTTGCCGGTGCCGCCGTACATCTTGTCGATGTACGCCTGGAGCGCGTAGGTCATCCTCGCCTGGAGCCGGATCGACGTCATCTCGTCACAACCGCGGTCCTTGAACGGGTAGACCGAGCAGATCATGCCGTTGGTGACGAGGTCGTTGACGAGCACGCGCTGGCCGCCGCGCCAGGCCCGCTCCACCCAGGCGTAGTAGTCGGCCTGGTGGGTCATCGAGTCGTACGCGGGCCAGTCCTTGAACGTGGGCCAGCCGACCGGGTCGTGCTTGCCGTCGCCGCCGTGGGTGATGTAGTCGAAGATCGCGAGGCTGCCGTCGGGGTAGTGCTCGGGGCAGTCCTTCAGGGCGTCGGCGACACCGGCGTCGGAGAAGACCTTGCCGCAGATCAGGCGTCCGCCGAAGGCCTCGTTGCCGAACAGGTGGTTGTGCGCGTCGACGAACCCGCGCACCTCCCCTGCCGAGTTCGTACCGGTGAACGGCTCGCCGGTGACGTCGATCCCGACGTCCGGGGCGGGCCGTGCGCTGGGGATCCACCAGTCGCTGCCGGCCGCCGAACTCGGCGTGGGCCCGAGGGCCATGGCCAGTACCAGGAGCAGCAGCGACAGCATGGTGACGTCCCTGCGTCTGCGGTACGAGCGTCGAAACGGCGTCACGGCCCACGTCCCTCGGTCGGCGGGAGCGCGCGGTTGACGAACCCATGACGTTGTCATGAACCGCGCAATACCTGGGACGAGGATCGGGCCGCGCACCTACCGAGTCAAGTGTCCGGGACGCTTGACCTGATGACTCAACGGCCGTACTCCCGGGCCCAGTCGGCGAGTACCGGGACGCATCGCTCGGCGAAGTGCTCGTAGTCGGCCGGGGTGTTGTAGACGTGCGCGGACACGCGCAGGTAGCCGATGCCGTCGAAGCTGGTGAAGGCGGCCTCGACGGCGAGTTCGCGGGCCGCCCGGTCGCGCAGTGCGTCGGCCTCGATCCGGCTCCGCCCGAGGCCGTCGGGCAGCCGCACCAGGCGCATGCCGGGCACCGGCATCCCGACGCCGGCGCGGCTGTCCTCGCCGGTGAGGCGGGTGACGGCGGCGCCGATGACATGGGCGGCGTGGTCCGCGAGCCGGTCCATGTGCCGGCGGGCGGCGGACCAGCCCCAGGTGTCCTCGACGAACGCGAGGGACGTCGGCGCCGCCAGGTAGGAGGTGGCGTCGAGGGTGCCCTGGTGGTCGAAGCGGACGGGATACGGCTCCGCGGCCCCCCAGGAGTCGATCAGCGGGCACAGCCGGTCCCGTAGCGGCCCGCGGGCGACCAGGGCCGCGGTGCCGCGCGGGGCACAGCCCCATTTGTGCAGGTTCCCGGTCCAGAAGTCGTACGTCGCGCCGGCCAGCGGGGCGGCGAGCAGACCGGGCGCGTGGGCGCCGTCGACGAGCATCGGCACGCCCCGGCGGCGTGCCTCCGCGCCGATGCGCTCGACCGGCAGCCGGCGCGCGGTCGCCGAGGTGATCTGGTCGACCACGACGAGGTCGGTGGCCTCGCCGAGTTCGGCCACGACGGCCTCGTACGCCTCCTCCTCGTCGGCGCCGAGCGGTACCCGCGCCGTGCGCACCCGGCCGCCCCAGCGGCGGGCCAGCCGCTCGGCTCCCATGGTGACGGCCCCGTAGCCGTGGTCGGTGACGACGATCTCCCCGCCGGCACGGCGTTCGAGCGCGTCGTAGACCACGCTGGCGCCGGCGCTGGCGTTCGGCACCAGGGCGAGGTCGCCGGCGTCGACGCGCAGGAAACGGGCGAGGTCGGCGCGGGTGGCGGCGAGCCGGTCCGGCAGTTCCGGGAACCACACCACCGGCGCGCGCTCCATCTCGGCGCGCAGCTCCGCCTGCCGCTGCTGTGCCACCAGCGGGACGGCACCGAACGATCCGTGGTTCAGGTGCAGCAGGGCGGGGTCCAGCGACCACGCCTCGGCGGCGGGCCTGCCGTCGGGCAGCAGCAGGGGGTGCGGCGCGAGGGCCACCTCGGTCTCGGTCACGCGGCGGGCCTCCGGAAGCGGGTCTGGTCTCCCGGCATCCTGGCACGGCGGTGACCCGCGGCCGCGCGCCGGGGTCGCCGCACCGCGGCGGCGTTCAGTCCACGGGCCAGGTGTGCGCGGCCGCGTTCAGATGCATGTAGTCCATGTACGCGGCGGTCATCCGGCGCAGGGCCTCCCGGCGGTCGTGGACACCGGACCGTTCCAGGTGGTGGACCGTCTCCGCCTGCCACAGGGCGCCGTTGCGGCCGTCGACGCAGCGCCGCTCGATGATGCCGAGCATCGGCTCGCGCCAGGAGGCGTCCAGCCCCGCCAGCTCCAGGCCCCGGTGCGCCAGGGGCAGCAGTCGTCGCAACACCAGTTCGGTGACCGGCACTTCGCCCGTCCCTGGCCAGTACAGGCGGGCGTCGATGCCGTCGCGGGCGGCCGCGTGCAGGTTCTCCTCGGCGACCGCGAAGGACATCCGCGACCAGACCGGGCGGTCCTCGTCCACGAGGGCACGGGTCAGGCCGTAGTACAGGGCGGCGTTGGCGATGGTGTCGGCGACGGTGGGGCCGGCGGGCAGCACGCGGTTCTCGATGCGCAGGTGCGGGCCGCTGTCGGTGACGGCGTAGACCGGGCGGTTCCAGCGGTAGATCGTGCCGTTGTGCAGGGTGAGTTCGCCCAGCTGCGGCACCCCGCCGACGGCGAGGGTCCGCTGCGGGTCCTCCTCGTCGCACAGGGGCAGCAGCGCCGGGAAGTAGCGGACGTTCTCCTCGAACAGGTCGAAGACACTGGTGATCCAGCGTTCGCCGAACCACACCCGCGGCCGTACCCCCTGGGCCTTGATCTCCTCGGGGCGGGTGTCGGTGGCCTGTTCGAACAAGGGGATGCGGGTCTCACGCCACAGTTCCCTGCCGAAGAGGAAGGGCGAGTTGGCGGCGAGGGCGATCTGCACGCCCGCGACGGCCTGGGCCGCGTTCCAGTAGTCCGCGAACTCCTTCGGGGCGACCTGGAGGTGGAACTGCGTGCTGGTGCAGGCGGCCTCGGGGGTGATCGCCTCGGCGTACATGGAGAGGCGGTCCACGCCCTCGAGCCGGATCCGCAGGTCCTCCCCGCGGGCCGCGAAGATCTGCTCGTTGAGCAGCCGGTAGCGGGGATCACCGGACAGGGACGTCTCACCCACGTCCGACTCCCCGAGCGTCGGCAGGATCCCGATCATGATGAGGTGGGCGCCCACGGTCGCGGCGCGGTCCTCGGCATGGTTGAGCGCGTCCCGGATGGTCTGCTCCCAGGCACCGGGGCCGCCGGACGTCAGCTGCCGGGGCGGGATGTCGATCTCCAGGTTGAAGCGGCCCAGCTCGCTCGACCAGGCGGGGTCGGCGATCGCCTGGAGCACCTCGGTGTTGCGCATCGCCGGGAGCCCGTCGTCGTCCACCAGGTTCAGCTCGATCTCCATGCCGACCTGGGGGCGCTCGCTCTCGAAGCCCGATCCGCGCAGCATCTGCGCCAGTACGTCGAGGCAGCCGTGCATCTTCTCGCGGTACCGGCGCCGGTCCTCGCGGGTGAACACCCGGGCCGGAACATCACGTCCCATCGGCCCCTCCCGAGTTCCCTCGGCGGACGTTTCTCGTCCCAGCGTCGCACCTCGCCGGGGTCCCGGACACTCGTCGGGCGCTCCGCTCACCCCGCGCACCCGCAGGGCGGTCGCAGAGTGACCGGGGCGGGCCGTGACGAAGGCGGACCCGGCGGACCCGGCGGGTCTGGCGCTACGGCCCCTCGGCCGCCACGCCCAGTTCGGTCGCCGCGCGCACCGCGAACCAGACCTCGGTGAAGGCGGCGGTGGTGGCCAGGTCGCGGCCGGTCACCTCGCCGAAGCGGCGCAGCCGGTAGGAGAGGGTGTTGGGGTGGATGTGGAGCGCCGCGGCGGCGTCCTCGGTCCGGCGGTCGCGCTCCATCCAGGTGCGGACGGACACCAGCAGCTGTGATCCGTGGGCCTCGTCGTAGCGCAGGGCCTCGCCGAGTACCTGCTCGACCAGCGCGGCCAGCAGCCGGCGGTCCTCGGGCAGCCAGCGTCCGGTGGCGTCCTCGCCGTAGTGGACGAGCGGCTTGCCCGCCTCCGCGGCGCGTCCGGCCGCCCACTCCGCCTCCTGGCGGGCCACCCGCAGCGGCTCGCCGACGGTGAAGGGGCGGCTCACCCCGCACACCGCGCCGGGCAGGCCGGCCAGGGCCTCGGTGAAGCCGGGTTCGGCCAGGACCAGCCGGTCGTCGCCGCGGCGCAGGGTCAGGTGGGGGTGGTCGGAGAGCGCCACACCCAGCTGCTCGTCCGGGGCGCTGCGGACCACCGCGAGGACGACCGGCCGCCGCGCGTCCAGGCCGTGGTGGGCCAGCCGGCGCTGGGCGCCGGCCGGGTCGAGGGTGTCCTGGAGCATCTCGGCGAGGGTCTCCGCCCCTTCCCGGCGGAGCACCTCGCGCTCCTGGCGGACCATCGCGAGCCGCAGGGCCGCGACGGTGGCCAGGTGCTGGACGACGGCCAGTCCGGCGGGGCGGGCACCGGCCTGTTCCAGGGCGACCAGGTAGCCGGCGGCGCCGCCCGGCCCGAGGACCGGGAGCACGAAGCCACCGGGTACGGTCGGCGGGGCGTCCGGGTCGTCGGGCAGCACCGAGAGGTCCGCGGGCGCCGCGACGCCGGGCAGCAGGGGCCGCCCCTGGGTGGTGCACAGGAAGATCCGGTAGCCGCTGAGCTGTTCCAGGCGGTCGAAGAGCGCGGGGATGTCCAGGTTCTCCTCGGCCATCCAGCGCAGCGCGCCGAACACCTGGAGCTGGGCGCCCAGCCGTTCGGCGGACTTCTCGCTGACGGCGGCGGCGACCTCCTGCGCGATGGTGACGAAGGGGACCGTGAGCGGGACCTCCAGGACCGGGAAGCCGCGCTCCTCGGCCGCGGCGAGGAAGGCCTGCCGCAGCGGCGGGGTGCGCAGCTGGGTGCTGAGCACCAGCGCCGCGACGCCCGCGTCGTCCAGCCGCTCCAGGTAGCGCCGCTGGGCCTCGCCGGCGCGGGGCACGGCGAGGCCGACGGTCATGATGACCTCCGAGCCCTGGAGCCAGGGGGTCGGGTCCTCCAGTTCGCTGACGTGCGCCCAGGAGACCGTCCGGCCCAGGCCGCCACCGCCCGCGAGCAGGCGCATCTGCAACGCCGGGAAGGACAGCAGGTCGCCGACGGTCAGGACGGAACGCGATGTGGCTTTGTGGTCGGACACAAGACAACTGTAGTTCTTGGTGCCGTCAACAATTGACCCTGGCCTGCGGCCGTCCGCAGACTGAGGCATCCCCCCGTTAGCGGAACCACTCACTCCGCCTCGGGGCCCGCCCACCCGGCGTGTCCGCCCCATACGACAGGAAGGTGCCCGATGACGACCCAGCCCCGTGGACCCGTGGACTCCTCGCGCGTCCCCCGCTACGCGGGACCGGCGACCTTCGCCCGGCTGCCGCGGCTGGACGAGGTGCCCCGCGCGGACATCGCCGTCGTCGGCGTCCCCTTCGACACCGGCGTCTCCTACCGGCCCGGCGCCCGGTTCGCCCCGGCCGCGGTGCGCGAGGCGTCCCGGCTGCTGCGCCCGTACCACCCGGGCCTCGACGTGTCGCCGTTCGCGGCGGCGCAGGTCGCCGACGCCGGAGACATCCCGGTGAACCCCTTCGACATCAACGAGGCGATCGGCACCGTCGAGGAGGAGGCGTCCCGCCTCCAGTCCGACGGCACGAAGCTGGTCACCATCGGCGGCGACCACACCATCGCGCTGCCGCTGCTGCGCGCGGTCGCCAAGAAGCACGGCCCGGTCGCCGTGCTCCACTTCGACGCCCACCTCGACACCTGGGACACCTACTTCGGCGCCGAGTACACCCACGGCACCCCGTTCCGGCGCGCCGTCGAGGAGGGCATCGTCGACACCGAGGCGCTCAGCCACGTCGGCACCCGCGGCCCGCTGTACGGCAAGCGGGACCTGGAGGAGGACCGCCGCCTCGGGTTCGGCATCGTCACCTCGTCCGACGTGCTGCGCCGTGGCGTCGACGAGACGGTGGACGCGCTGCGGCAGCGCATCGGCGACCGCCCGCTGTACGTGTCCGTCGACATCGACGTCCTCGACCCCGCACACGCCCCCGGCACCGGCACCCCGGAAGCCGGCGGCATGACCTCGCGTGAGCTGCTGGAGATCCTGCGCGGCCTCGCCGGGCTCAACCTCGTCGGCGGCGACGTCGTCGAGGTCGCCCCCGCCTACGACCACGCCGACATCACCTCCGTCGCCGCGTCGCACGTCGCCTACGACCTGATCAGCCTGTTCACCCTGGACTCCGCCGGCCCTCGCGAGGAGCAGACATGACCACCAACCCCCAAGCGGAGCAGCACGACGCCCCGTCGCTGACCGAGATCGAGACGTACGGGGTGGAGCGCATCCCGGACGCCGACCGCACCGCCCGGCCGCTCGACCTGTTCCGGGTCGCCTTCGGCGGCGCGAACACCTTCGCCACCTGCGTCCTCGGCGCCTTCCCGATCCTGTTCGGGCTGTCCTTCTGGCAGGGCCTGGCCGCCACCGGCCTCGGGCTCGCCGTCGGCGCGGTGATCCTCGCGCCGCTGGCCCTGTTCGGTCCGCTCAACGGCACCAGCAACTCGGTGTCCTCCTCCGCCCACCTGGGCGTGCACGGCCGGGTCGTCGGCTCCTTCCTCTCCCTGCTGACGGCGATCGCCTTCTTCTCCATCTCCGTGTGGTCCTCCGGCGACGCCCTGGTGGGCGGTGCGCACCGGATGTTCCACCTGCCGACCAACGACGGTGTCTACGCGCTCGCGTACGGGCTGTTCGCGGCGCTGGTGCTGACGGTGTGCATCTACGGCTTCCGGTTCATGCTCTTCGTGAACAAGATCGCGGTAGCCGCCGCGTCCCTGCTCTTCGTACTCGGCCTGTTCGCGTTCGGGGGCGACTTCGACGCCGGCTACCAGGGCAGCTTCCACTCGCTGAGCACGCCCGGCTTCTGGCCGGCGTTCATCGGCTCCGCGCTGATCGTGCTGTCCAACCCGGTCTCCTTCGGGGCGTTCCTCGGCGACTGGGCCCGCTACATCCCCGCCGACACCCCGCGCCGCCGGGTGATGGGCGCGGCCTTCCTCTCCCAGATCGCGACGATCCTGCCGTTCTTCTTCGGCCTGGCGACCGCCTCGATCATCGCCGCGAAGGCGGGCAAGTTCCTCGACCCGAGCGCCCCGGACTACGTCGGCGGTCTGCTGGCCATCTCGCCGTCCTGGTACTTCCTGCCCGTGTGTCTGCTCGCGCTGATCGGCGGCATGTCCACCGGCACCACCTCGCTGTACGGCACCGGCCTCGACTTCGCGAGCGTCTTCACCCGGTTCAGCCGGGTGCAGGCCACGGTCTTCATCGGCGTCCTGTCGATCTCCTTCATCTTCGTCGGCCGGTTCGCCGCGAACCTGACCCAGTCGATCTCCACCTTCGCGACGCTGATCATCGTCTGCACCGCGCCGTGGATGGTCATCATGACGCTGGGCTTCCTCACCCGTCGCGGCTGGTACGACCCCGACTCGCTCCAGGTCTTCAACCGCCGTCAGCGCGGCGGACGGTACTGGTTCACGCACGGCTGGAACTGGCGCGGCATGGCCGCCTGGCTGGCCTCCGCCCTGCTCGCGGTCCAGTTCGTGAACCTCCCCGGCCAGTTCGTGGGGGCGCTGGGCGACCTCGCGGGCGGCGTGGACATCTCCCTGCCGGTCGGGCTGGGCCTGGCCGCGGTCAGCTACCTGGCGCTGCTGTGGCTGTTCCCCGAGCCCCGCGCCGTCTTCGGCCCCGAGGGGCCGCGGCTGGTACGGGCCGTCGACACCCCGGTGCCGCCGATCACCGCCGCCGACGGCGCGCCGGCCGGCGTTCCCGAGCCGGCCGAGGTGTGACCGGGATGCGGCTGATCGACCTGTCGGTGCCGCTGCGCACCGGCATGCCGGTCTACCCCGGCGACCCGCAGGTGGACATCCGGCCCGCGCTGACCGCGGCCCGGGACGGCGTCAACGTCCTCCGGGTGCACATCGGCTCGCAGTCCGGTACGCACGTGGACGCCCCCTCCCACATCGAGGACGGCCTGTCCGCGCTGGACCAGCTGCCGCTGGACCGTTTCGACGGCCCCGCGCACGTCGTCGACGCCCGGGGTCTGCCGCCCCGGGCGGCCATCGGGGCGGACCTGCTGGCCGCCGTGCCCGAGGGCCGGATCGTGCTGGTCGCCACCGGCTGGTCCGCCCACTGGGGCACCGCCGCCTACCACGACCACCCGTACCTCACCCCGGAGGCGGCCGAGCTGCTCGTCGCCCGTGGTGTGCGCACCGTCGGCGTCGACGCGCTCAGCGTCGACCCCACGCCCGGCGAGACCCTTCCCGCCCACCGGGTGCTGTGCGGCGCGGACGCCGTCATCGCCGAGAACCTCACCAACCTCGCCGAGGTCCTCGACGCCCAGCTGGCCGGCCACGCCGTGCACGTCAGCCTCTTCCCCCTGCACCTGCCCGGCGCGGACGGCGCACCCGTCCGCGCCGTGGCCCGGATCCCGGAGCCGCAGCCATGAACAACGACCACGACACCGTCCTCGCCGCGGCCGACGCGCTGATCGCCGCCTTCGCCGAGGGCCGCACCGACGACTACTTCGCCGCCTTCGCGGCCGACGCGAGCTTCGTCTTCCACACCACCGACCGGCGTCTGGACTCCACGGAGGAGTACCGCGGCCTGTGGCACAGGTGGAGCGAGGAGGACGGCTTCCGCGTCCTCGCCTGCGACTCGAAGGGCCGGCGGCTCCAGCTTCTCGGCGACACCGCCGTGTTCACCCACTCGGTGACCACGCGGGTCGCCACCCGGGCCGGGGAGGAGACGCTGCACGAACGCGAGACCATCGTCTTCCACCGCACCGGCGACGGCACCTGGCTCGCCGTCCACGAGCACCTGTCCCCCGACCCGGCGGCCACGGCCGGCTGACCGGGACGAAGCGCCCCGAAGCCCTTCCGTGAGCCCGCGGGTGCGGTCAGCCGCTGGTGGCGGCAGGAGGGTTCGGGGCCGGGTCCAGGCCGGTCATCTGCTCCGCGAAGGCCTGCGCGGCCGTGGGAGAGGTGAAGAGGCGGTGCAGGCGGGCGCGGGCGAGGTTGCGCAGGAACGGCCCGCGATGGGTGTCGTCGCCGGCGTCGTGGACCGTCCGGGTCAGCCAGTGGGAGAACTCCTGGTCGTTCCAGACGCGCCGCAGGCAGCGCCGCGAGTAGCTGCGCAGCGCGGTGTCGTCCTGGTCGCGGACGTGGTCGCGGACGGCACGGGCGAAGAGATCGGCGTCGTACAGGGCGAGGTTCATGCCCTTGCCGCCCATGGGGGACACGATGTGGGCGGCGTCCCCGACCAGGAACAGCCGGCCGTACTGCATGGGGTCGTGGACGAGGCTGCGCAGCCGGAAGGTCTCCCGGTCGGTGATCGGGCCGGCGGTCAGGGCGGGGTCCGCGAGCCTGGTGCGCAGCGCGTCCCAGACGCGGTGGTCCGGCCAGGCCTCGGGCCGGTCGTCGGGCGGGCACTGGAGGTAGTAGCGGCTGCGCCGCGGCCCGCGGGGGAAATGCGCGGCGAAACCCTGCGGGCTGACGGCGAGCAGCGGGTGGGCGGGAGGCGGGGCGTCGGCGAGGACGGTGAGCCAGCCGACGCCGTGGTCGAAGCCGTGGGCGCTGAGGACACCCTCGGGGACGGCGGCGCGGGTGACACCGTGGTCACCGTCGCAGCCGGCGACGAAGTCGCAGGTGATCGTGTGCGGGGTGCCGTCGGCGGAGCGGTAGCGGACGGTGGGGCGGTCTCCGGTCAGGTCGTGCAGGGAGACGTCGGCCACCTCGTAGCGGATGTCGCCGCCTTCGGCGAGATGGGCGGCGGTGAGGTTGGCGACCAGGAGCTGCTGCGGGCAGAGCCGTGCCCCGGGCCCCTCGGAGCCGTCGGTGTCGTCCACGAGGTGGGTCTCGCCGTCCACCCGGAACTCCAGGATGCCGTCGTGCGGGGCGCCGCCCAGCACCAGGTCGGCCAGCCCCCAGGACTCGAACATCCGCACGGCGCGGCTCTCCACGATGCCCGCCCGCTGCCGCTGCGCCACGTACTCGCGGCTGCCGCGCTCCAGCACGACGCAGTCCACTCCGCAGGTGCGCAGCAGGTTGGCGACGGTCAGCCCGGCCGGGCCCGCCCCGACCACCACCACCGTCGTGGACTGCGATGCCCCGCCCGACTCGCTTTCCCGCAGGACCACTTGGCACCTCCCGGTTCAGCGTAGCCGAAGAGTGCACCTGAACTCCGTTGCCACGACGAGGCGTTGACAGACGTCCGGATCGGCGCGACGGTGATGTCCCGTCCGTGGGCCGAGTCCGGAGGTCGTCCGTTGGCCGGTTCGTCAGCACCTGGTTCGGGCACCGGTCTGGTCGAACGCGTCCGCGCGCTCCAGCCGCTGATCCGCTCGCACGCCCTGCGCACGGAGCAGGAACGGCGGGTGACGGGCGAGGTCGTCGAAGCACTCACGGGTGCCGGGATCCACCGTATGAACGTCCCGCGTCGTCACGGGGGTTACCAGTCCTCGCTGCGGACCCAGGTCGACGCGCTGAGCGCGGTCTCCGCCGCGTGCGGGTCGGCCGGATTCATGGCGCTGATCCAGGCCGGGTGCGCCTTCATCGCGGCCCTGTTCCCCGACGAGGCCCAGGACGAGATCTTCACCGGCCCCGACGTCCGGGTGGGCGGCACCCTCGTCCCGGGTTCGAGGGCAGCGGCGGTGGAGGGCGGTTACGTGGTGAGCGGGAACTCCCCGTTCGCGACCGGCTGCCAGGACGCCGACTGGCATCTGCTGACCGCGCTGGCCGACACCGGGGAGGGTCCGCCGGAGATGCTGTGGCTGGCGATCCCGATGGCGGAGCTCAAGGTGCTGGACGACTGGAACGTCACCGGTCTGGCCGGCAGCGGGAGCAACACCGTCGTCGCCCAGGACGTGCACGTGCCCGCCCATCGCGTCCTGCCGGTGGGGCCGTTGCTGTCGGGCGCGTTCCCGTCGCGGCGCAACGGCGGCGACCCGTTCTACCGGATGCCGGTGCTGCTGCTGTTCTGCGCCTGGACGGCCGCGAACGCCCTCGGTCTGGCACGGGCGGCTCTGACGGAGTTCGGTGAGCGCATCCATCAGCGGGGCATCACGTACACCTTCTACGAGCGCCAGCACGAGGCACCGGTGACGCATCTCCAGTTCGCGGAGGCCGAGATGAAGGTGTCGGCCGCGGAACTGCTCGCCGCCGACCTCATCGGGCTGATTGAGTCCAAGGCAGCCGAGGGCGAGCCGTACACGACGCGGGAGCGGGCCCGGATCCGGGCGCAGTGCGGGTACCTGACCCGGTCGTGCAAGGAGGCCGCCGACCTGATCGGGTCCGCTTCGGGCGCCTCCTCCCTGCACCGGGAGGCGCCCGTCCAGCGGATCGTGCGGGACCTGAACGCCCTGAGCCTGCACTCGTTCGTCAACCCCGCCGCCAACCTGGAGCTGTACGGCAGGGTGTTGTCAGGCCTCGACGCCGGGACGCCTTTCCTGTAGGACGACGCCCGGGCCGGGGGCCACGGGGACGTGGGTCACGGCTTCGGGCGGGGGCCGACCAGTTCCTCGTACAGGGCCCGGCGTTCCTGCGAGCCCTCCTCCGTCCGGGCGAGTGCCTTCTCCCAGTCCTGCTGGATCTCGTCCAGGTAGGCACGCCAGTCCCCGTCGGCGTGGGACGCTCCCATCTCCCGCAGGTCGACGAAGCGTTCGTTCTTGCCGAGACCGCCGGAGCCCACCTTGTCGCCCTTGTGGCCGTGCAGGACGGACTCCGGGTTCGAGGTGGCCTCGGTGGACCGGAAGTCGTGCTCGTAGCCGACCGGGCTGTCGGCGTGCGGCTTGATGGTCTCGATGCCGATCTGGAGCGAACCGTCGCGTTCCATGGTGGGGCGGTGGTAGACCAGCAGGATGTGGCCGTAGGAACCGTTCGGCAGGACCATGTCGCCGTTCCAGTCCTTCGAGCCCAGGCCGCCGCCCGAGATGTCCTGCCCCCACAGCTTCGGGCTGGCCGCGCCGACCGCGAGCTTGTTGGTGACGGACGCCAGGATGCCGCCCTTCTCCTTGAACTTGCCCGGCTGGTCGCCCTTGTTGGCTCCGATGGAGGTGCGGTGGGTGGCGAAGTCGCGCTCCGAGACGTCCTCGGCGGTCTCGCCCTTGGTGGCGTCCTTGGTGACGCCCAGGAAGTGAGGCAGCCAGTAGGCCGCTTCGTCCTTCGAACTGAGCGCCGGGATGCGGACGTTGACGCGGCCGCCGTGTGCCAGGGCGCGGATGACGTCCTGTTCGTGATCCACCTTGTGCGTGCCCAGCGCCGGGTCGTAGAGCTTCAGGCCGTTGCGCAGGACCAGCAGGATCTTCGTGAGCATCTCGCGGGCCCTGGTGTCCTTGCGGACGTAGTCGGGCGCCTTCTCCTTGCCGTCCTTGCCGATCGGGCTGCCCGGTGCCGGCACGGTACCGGCGTGCCGGCGCTCGGGGGCGATGCCCGCCGGATACAGGGAGTCGATGGCGGTGTCGCGGATCTGCTGGTCCCGTTCGGCTTCCAGGAGCTTGCGGTCGTCGACCGAGGTGCCGGATGCCTGGGTGAGCATGAACCGGCCGAGCGTGTAGTCGGGGCTGATCGGCGGTGCGGCGGCCGCGCGCACGGCCGGGTGGTTCGCGCGGACGGCCAGCGTGGCGGTGAGGACCCGCTTGCCCGCGCTCAGTCGCAGCCAGTCCTTGAAGTCTCCCTTGAGGTAGGCCTCGGCGTCCGCGTAGGTGCCGATGCCCACGGCCTTGAGCCACTTCGGGTTGACGTCGGAGAGCTGCCGGATGTCGCTCAGGTCCTGGTCGTTGAACGCCTCGCCGCGCAGCACGCGCCGGTCCAGGGTCTTGCGGAGCCGCGTGGGGCCCTCGACCAGCCACTGTTCCGGCCACCAGGTGCCCGGGGCGAAGATGTTCCGCTTCGACTTCGTCTGGACGGTGTGCAGTTCGATCGAGCTGCTGAGCCTGGCGATGATCTCCTTGCCCGACCCGCCGGCGTCCTCGGCACGGCCGGATTCCTCGGTGCGTCCGGCGTCCTCGGTGTGTCCGGCGTCCTCGGCGGTGGACCGGCCGGCCGTGTCCGACGCCGTCACACGCTGGACGGTGGGGGCGCCGGGCCGGGCCTGGTCGTGGGCGTGCGCCTGGCCGGTGTCCTCGCCCGAGGCGACGCGCCGGATGTGCTGCAACCACGCGCCGTTCAGGTCCGTCGGCGGTGTGACCGCGCGTGGCGTGTCCGGGCCCCGCTCGCCAGGGTGGTGGTGATCCCGTGTGACGGAGCGCATGGACCGTCCTCCTCGCCGACTCTCTGCTGCCCAGCTCTCTGTTCTAGGCCGGCGGGCCGGCGGTGCGGAAGGGCCGCAGGGGCAGACCCCGGTGCCTAACGGTCCCCCGTCCGCTCCTCCCCCGACGGGGTCCGGTGCCCCGTCAGCAGACGTACCACGGCCGCGTTCCCGGCGGTCCGCTGCAAGGAGTCGAGGCGCGCGGCGGCGGCGCTGTCGGGCGGCGCCGCCACCACCCGGCTCCGGCGGGACCGCGTCCCGGGGTCCGCACGACCGCCCGCCGTACCGGGTCCCTGCGGCGCGGTGGCACTCGTCCCGGTGGTCACGTCACGCCCCCGTCTCGGCCTTTTCCTCAGGGCACCACCTGTGCGGCCCTCAGGGTTCTCCCGTCGTTCAACTTACCGCCGCCGGCACCCGCGTCACCGCCACCGGCACCCGCGCGGACCGGCGGCCGTACGGGAACCGCCGCCCGCGGCGGCGCCGGGAACAGGCCGACCCGCCGATGTCCGGCTGGGCGAGAATGGGCGGATGATCGCCGAACCGCCCCGGGACCCCCTCGAGTTGCCGCCTGCCGTCGTCGACCTCGCGGCGGGGCGCCCGACGCGGGCCGTGTGGCGGAACGAGGTCGGCGGACTGACGTTCCAGGTCGGTCTGGGCGAACAGCGGTGGTTCGTGAAGTGGGCACCGGCCGGCAGCGGTGTCGACCTCGCGGCCGAGGTGACACGGCTGCGCTGGGCGGCGAGGTTCACCGCGGTGCCGCACGTACTCGACGAGGGCGCCGACGACACCGGGTCCTGGATCGTCACGCTCGGCCTGCCCGGAAGCTCGGCGGTGGACGACCGGTGGAAGCGCGACCCCGGCACGGCGGTACGCGCGGTCGGGGCCGGGCTGCGGGCGCTCCATGACACGCTGCCGGTCGCGGACTGCCCGTTCACATGGTCGGCCGAGAGCCGCCTGGAAGCGGTGCGGTCACGCGCGTCGGCAGGGCGGCTCGACCCGGCGGCCTGGTCCCGGGACTTCCGGCACCTCGGTACCGTCGAGCGGGCGCTGGGCGCGGTCGCGGAGGTTCCGCCGGTGGACGGGTTCGTCGTCTGTCATGGCGACGCCTGCGCCCCCAACACCCTGGTCGGTGACGACGGCACGCACACCGGGCACGTCGACCTCGGCGCGCTGGGTGTCGCCGACCGCTGGGCCGACCTCGCCGTCGCCACCTGGAGCACCCGCTGGAACTACGGGCCGGGCTGGGAGGACCCGCTGCTCGAGGCCTACGGGGTCGAGCCGGACCGCGAGCGGACCGCGTACTACCGGCTGCTGTGGGAGCTGTCCGACTGAGCGGCGGCCCGCGCGTCCGGCCGAGGGTGTCACAGCTTCCAGTCGCGCAGCCGGTCGGCGACGTCCTGGACGCCGATACGGGTGTCGCGGACCTTGCGCACCAGATCGGACAGGGCGCCATAGGGCGGGTCGATGCCCTCGCCGGCCTGCGCCATGTACTGGGCGGCGATGAACGCGGCGTACAGGCTGTTGCGGTGCGGAAGCGGCTCCAGGCGCACGATCGTGTGCAGCAGCGCCGCCGCACGCCACGCCGCGTCCGGGTCGGCCGCCGCGAGCGTGGGCAGCCGGGTCCTGTGCCGGGACACCGCGGCCACCAGCGCCGAGTAGTCCGAGACGGTCAGGTCCTCGTGGCCGAGGGCGTTCTCCTGGACGTCCAGCAGCCAGGAGACGTCTATGTAGAGAGGCGGCATCAGGCGGCGGCAGCTCCGTCGCCGCGCTCGGCGGGCGGCACTTCGTCGGGGAATGCCTCGTCGAACTCGCCGCGCAGCCGGTCGGCCCATTCCGTCGCGCCGGCGACGAACCGCTTGCGCTGCATCTCGCGGACTCCGAGGTCGTGCAGGTACTGCTTGAGGCTCTTGCCCTCGGCGGCCGCCGCGGCCCGGACGCCCTCGAGTTCCTCGTCGGTGAAAGACACGTTCAGGGAAGGCATGACAGCGATGGTACCTACTTGGTGCCAGGCGGGTAAAGCCGGGCGGCAGGGCGCGCTGCCGGGCCCGGTCAGTGCTCGCGGGCACGCAGGCGGCGCAGCATGCGGGGATCCTCGAAGCCGACCGCGCGGGCGGCCGCGTCGACCGTGGCACCGTGGCCGATCAGGTGCTCGGCGCGTTCGAGGCGGAGGGTCTGCTGGTAGCGCAGCGGGGTGAGACCGCCGGTGGCGCGAGTGAAGAGGCGGGTGAGGGTGCGTTCGCTGACGCCGACGGCCGCGGCCAGGGCGGACAGCGGCAGGGGCCGGTCGAAGCGGGCGTCGAGCAGGTCCTGGGCGCGGTGGACGGTGTCGTCGAGGTGGGAGCGGTGTCTGAGCATGGCGCTGGCCTGCGGCTCGTGGCCGTTGCGCCGGGCGTAGACGACCATGTCCCGGGCCACCTGGGCGGCGACCGCGGGGCCGTGCCGGGTGGCGACCAGATGCAGGGCCAGGTCGATGCCGCTGGCGATGCCGGCCGAGGTGACCACCCGGTCGTCGGCGGTGTACAGCACGTCGGGGACGACCGTCGCCCCGGGGTATCGGCGGGCGAGTTCGTCCTGCACGTCGTGGTGGGTGGTGCAGCGGCGGCCGTCGAGCAGGCCGGCCCGGCCGAGCGCCTCGGCTCCGGCGCAGACGCTGGCGACGGTGCCGCCCCTGGCGTGGTGGTCCCGGAGCGACCGCAGGACGGCCGGGCCGAGGGCGGGGCCACCGGCGAGGGTGCGGGCCCGCCAGCCGGGGACCACGATCAGGTCGTCGGGGCCGAGTTCGGGCCAGTCGCACCGGGCCACCAGCGGCAGGCCCTGGGCGGTGGTGACCAGCGGCTGCTCGGCGACGTAGCTGAGTGTGCAGGGGTGCCCGAAGTCGGCGGCCGTGGCGAAGACCTGCGCGGGACCCGCCAGATCCAGCAGATGGACTCCGGGCACCAGGAGGAAGACGATGTGGTTCACGATCCGGTCATCATGCCCGGGCTCCGGCCGCGGCTTCCAGTTCCGCCACGGTGGCGATGGTCGCGAAGCGTCCTGCCAGGGCGTACTCGGTGCGCCTGATGATCTCCTCGGCGCTCAGGGTGCGGGGGTCCGACAGCAGTTCGGCGACGCTCCGGCCGGCCGGGGCGTCACGGTGCGGTACGGGGTTGGTGGCGGTGGCGTCGACGACGAAGGTGACCTGGTAGCCGAGGTCGCTCGCGACGCGGGCGGTGGTCTCCACGCACTGCTCGGTCCGGATGCCGCACACGGTCAGTTCGCGGATGCCGTGTGCGGTGAGGAGTTGTTGCAGGTTGGTGGTGGTGAACGCGTTGTGCGAGGTCTTGTGGACCAGCGGTTCCGTGTCCAGGCGCCGCAACTCCTCCATCAGCCGGACGTGGCCGAGGGCGGGGTCGAAGACATCGCCGCTGCCGGGCTCGGAGTGCAGCACCCACACCACCAGGTCGCCCGCCCGGCGGGCGAGCCGCACCAGGCGGTCCACCCGTTCGGCGATCTTCGGGTCGGAGATGGTCTCCCACAGCGGGCGGGCGCGGAACGATTCCTGGACGTCGATGACGACGAGTGCTCGGGTCATGCCCCAAGCCTGACCGGCGTGGCGGGCTCGGCGACAGGCCTCATCGGGTCCGCGTGCGGACCGATCCGGTCACGGGAGAGGGCCGCCGCCGAGGGGCGTCGGGAGGTCCGTTCCCGGTGTGCCGGGCTGTTCGGTTACCTTCGCCAGTTCGGGCAGGGTGAGGTTCAGGGCGCGCAGCAGCGCCGCCGTCTGTCGTCCGTCACCGGTCCAGGTGTTCCGCCGTTCGGCCCGTTCGTACTCGGCGGTGTCCATCCCGATGGCGTGGGCCAGCTTCGCCGTGCTGAACCGGCGGGCGAGACGGTGCTCCGCGAGGGTGCGCGGATCCTCGATCTCCATCAGGTCCGTGGTCCCGCACCAGAGCACGTCCGCGAGGACGAACAACTCGTCCTCCGTGGGCCGGTACTCGCCGACCTCCCATGCGTGGATCATCGAGATGTCGACGGGGACCCCGCACGCGTTCATCTGTTCCGTCACCTGCTGGGGCGAGAGACCCAGACTCTGTCTGGCCGACATGGCGACGACGGGTGAGAACGGCGGTCTGTTCACTGGTCGGGCCTTTCCTGATGCCGGTGTCGCGGACCGCGGCCCCGGTCACGATCTTGAGCAGAGTCTGGCCGCTGGGCGCCCCGGGCCGCGACACGTGCGCCGCACTCCTGCGCGGACGCACCCCACCCCTGCCTCACCGGCCGCCGTGCGGGCCGCCGCGCTGCCCCGAAGGGCACGGCCGGCCCGCGCTCCGGGGCAGCAGGGGGCGCGGAGGCACCCCGTGCGAGCGGCCGGGGGACCAGCCCGTGCGCCGCCGTTCCGCAGGTGCGGTGCGCCGCCGTGCCTGGCGGCTCCCCGTCCCAACAGACTGAAGTCCGTGTCCTGAGACTGGGGTTCGACTGTGGCTGGGAACGTCGTCGATAGGTTGTCACCCCGCGCCAGAATGTGTGCGTGGGGTGAAGACGAACCGCGCGGGGAGTGTGGGCATCGTGGTGGAACTGCGTCTTCTCGGTCCGGTGGAACTCTCCGTACAGGGCCGGACCATCGAGGTCGGTCCACCGCAGCGTCGTACCGTGCTCGCCGCGCTGGCGGTGGATTCCGGCCGCCCCGTACCGGTCGACGTGCTGATCATGAGGGTCTGGGGCGCCGAGGCACCGGACGGGGCGCGGCGCGCGCTGCACGCGCACGTGGCCCGGCTGCGCCGGCTGTGCGAGCGGACCGCCCCGGCCGGGGCCCCGCTGCGCCTGGTGCGCCGCTCGGGCGGCTACCTGCTGGAGGCCCTTCCGGAGCAGGTGGACGTCCACCGGTTCCGGCAGCTGGCCGACCGGGCCCGGGAAGCGGGGCGGCCCGACGCGGAACGGGCGGCGCTACTGCGCGAGGCGCTGGGGGTGTGGCGCGGTGAACCGCTGGCCGGCCTGAGCGGGCCGTGGGTGGCGCGGGTGCGCGAGGCGTGGCGACGGCAGCACGTGGACGCCGCCGTGGCCTGGGCGCACGCCGAGGCGCGGGTCAGCGACCCCGTCTCGGTGATCGGTCCGCTCACCGAACTCCTGGACGAGTACCCGCTGGTGGAGCCGTTGGCCGAGGCGCTGATGCGGGCGCTGCGGGCCGCCGGGCGCGGCGCCGAGGCCCTGGACGCCTACGCGGCCGTCCGCCGACGGCTCGCCGAGGAACTGGGCGTCGACCCCGGTGCGGAACTACGGAAGATCCACGAGGCGATCCTGCGGGGAGGCGCCGCCGAACCCGTCGTACCAGTGCCGTCCGGGACCCCGGAGCGGGTCGCTCCCCCGGCGCGGCCGCCGTCCGGCGCGGTCGCCTGGCCGGGCGCTCTTCCCGGTCAACTGCCCATGGGCGTGCAGGGTTTCACCGGGCGGGACCATGAACTCGCGGAGCTGGAGGACATCTTCGCCGCCGCGGCGGGCCAGCCGTCCGCGGTGGTGATCACGGCGGTGTCGGGCACGGCCGGGGTGGGCAAGACCGCGCTGGCCCTGCACTGGGCGCGTCGAGCCCAGCATGCCTTTCCCGACGGCCAGTTGTTCGTGAACCTGCGCGGGTTCGCGCCCGGCGGCTCGGTGATGGGCCCGGCGGAGGCGGTACGCGGGTTCCTCGACGCCCTTGGGGTGCCGCCCGCCCGGATCCCGGTCGGCCTGGAGGCTCAAGTGGGGCTGTATCGCAGTCTTCTGACGGGACGCCGGGTACTCGTGGTGCTGGACAACGTGCGCGACGCCGAGCAGGTGCGTCCGCTGCTGCCGGGGGCCCCGGGCTGTCTGGCGCTGATCACCAGCCGGCGGTCGCTGACCGGGCTGGTCGCCACCGAGGGGGCACGACTGGTGACCCTCGGCCTGCTCGGTCCCCGCGAGGCACGGGAGTTGCTGGTCGTCCGGCTCGGCGCGCACCGGGTCACGGCCGATCCGGACGCCGTGCGGGAGATCATCGGCCGGTGCGCGGGACTGCCCCTCGCGCTGGCGGTCGTCGCCGCCCGGGCCGCCGCCCAGCCGGACCTGCCGCTGGCGGCTCTCGCCGCGGAACTGCGCCGCGCCGACGGACGACTGGACGCGCTCGACGGCGGGGAGGCCAGCAGCGAGGTACGGGCGGTGTTCTCCTGGTCGTACCAGGCGCTCGACCCCCAGACCGCCCGGCTCTTCCGATTACTGGCGCTGCATCCCGGACCGAGCGCCGCGCTCCCGGCGATCGCAGCCCTGGCCGGCCTGCCGGCCGCCCGCGCCGGGGCCCTGGTGCGGGACCTGGTCCGCGGCCATCTGCTCACCGAACAGCCCGCGGGCCGCTACGCCTTCCACGACCTGCTGCGCGCCTACGCCGCCGAACTCGTCGCCGCGCACGACGACGAGGAGGCCCGGCGGAACGCCGCGCGCCGCGTGTTCGACCACTACCTGCACACCGCCCGCCGGGCGGACGCCCTGGTGACCCCACGTGCCGAACCGGCGCCCCGGCCGGACGCCCAGGAGGGCGCCCTGGTCGAGGAGTTGTCGGACCACCGGCAGGCGCAGGCGTGGTTCGCGGCCGAACGTCCGGTCCTGCTCGCCGCCGTGGAACAGGCACGCGACACCGGTTTTCCCGGCCACAGCTGGCGGCTCGCCTCGGCGCTGACGACCTACCTCGACCGGCACGGCCACTGGCGCGCGTTGTCGGCCGCGCACACCACGGCGCTGGCCGCCGCCCGGCGCGGCGGTGACGCCGTCGGGCAGGCCGAGGCCCTGCGCGGGCTCGGGCTCGCCGCCGACCGGCTGGACCGCCCCGACGAGGCCCGCGCCCACTACCTGGGCGCGCTGGAACTGTTCGGCGAGGCCGGCAGTCACGCCGGGCAGGCCCGTGTCCACCAGCACCTTTCCAGGTTGTCCGAGGCGCAGGGCCGGCACCGGCAGGCGCTCGGCCACGCCCACGACAGCCTCGCCCACCACCGGGCCGCCGGCGACCTGGCCGGGCAGTCCGCGGCGCTGAACCACATCGGCTGGATCCTCGCCCAGCTCGGTGACCACCAGGAGGCCCTGGCACACTGCCGGCGGGCCCTCGAACCGGCCCGGCGGACGGGCGACCTCAACGGACAGGCCCACATCCAGGACAGCCTCGGCTACATCCACGACCGGCTGGGCCGGCACGCCGAGGCCCTCGACCACTACGAGCAGGCCGTCGTGCTGTTCCACCAGACCGGCGACCGGCACGGCGAGGCCGCGGCCCTGCTCTGTCTCGGCGACCTCCACGACACCGCCGGACGTCCGCTGCCCGCGCGCACGGCATGGGCCCGGGCGCTGGCCCTCACCGCCGAACTCGGAGTCCCGGAGCTGGATCCGCTGCGGGTACGCCTGCGGGAACGCCTCGACGCCGACGCCGCGCGCGCTCCCGCCGCGCACCGCCCGCGCCCCGCACCGGCCTGAGCGGGGACCGGCCGCCCGGCACCCGGCACCCGGCACCCGGCGCCCGGCACCCGGCACCCGGCACCCGGCGTCCGGCGCCCGTGGCGGACCCGGCGCCGATGCGGAGGCGGTCCTCAGCGGTAGCGGAGCAGCAGCATGGCGGCGTCGTCCTGGAGGGGGCCGTCGACGTGCTGGAGCAGGTCCTGGCGCAGGGTCTCCAGGGCGGTCTCGGGATCGTGCTCCTTGAGCAGGTGGGCGCGTTCGGCGAGGGGGTAGAAACGGCCGCCGCGGTCGCGGGCCTCGATGATCCCGTCGGTGTACAGCAGCAGTTGGTCTCCGGGGCGGAAGCTCTCCCGGTACGGCTGCGGCCTCTCGGTGCCGTGGGCGCCGAGGCCGAGCGGCAGCGCGTAGGTCCCCGGTTCGGGCAGGTCGACCGTGCCGTCGTCGCGGACCAGCATAGGCGCGGGATGGCCGAAGTTCAGGAAGGTCACCTGGTGGGCGCTGACCTCGGCGAGGACGGCGGTGACGAACCGCTCGCCGTCCAGCTGCCGGTCGACGGAGCGGGCCAGTCTGCCGCCGACCTCCTCCAGGCCCGCCTCGTCGAGGGCGGCCTCGCGGAACGCCCCGAGGACCAGTGCCGCGGTCTCCACCGCCTCCAGCCCCTTGCCCTGGACGTCCCCGACGATCACCCGTACGCCCTGCGGCGCGGCGACCACCTCGTACAGGTCGCCGCCGATACGGGCCTCGGCCACGGCGGACGTGTAGGAGACGGCCGCCCGCAGCCGGCCGGCGAGCTTCGGCACGGGCTTGAGCAGCACCCGCTGCGCGGCCTCCGCGATCGACCGGACGCTCTCCAGTTCGGCCTCCCGCCTGCGGCGCATGGACACGGCCACCAGACCGGCGACGGTGACCCCCACGACCGAGCCGAGGGCCATGGCGCCGCGCCGCATGTCGGTCAGGTCGTCGACCCAGCCGAGGGCGAGGCAGAGCAGCAGGGAGAGCGCGCCGACGCACGCGGTGCGCTTCCAGCCGCCCACGAGCGGGGCGAAGGCGGGGCCCACCGACACCAGCGGCAGGAAACCCAGCGACGGACCGGCCACCACGTCCGCGACGACGACCGCGCCCATCACCGCGAAGGGCAGCACGGACAACACCCGCTGCTGCCGGCTGTGTTGACGGCTCTGTACGGACACGTCCCCCGACCCCCTCCCCGCGCGGCCTGACCGGCACGGCGCATCATCGCAGACGTACCCGCTGTTGTCCGTGAATAGGCGACAGGTCCGCCGGTACGGCGTCGCCCTGGTGCGAACCGGACGCGCGTGCGGCGCGCGGGTCAGCGCCCGTCGCCCCGCGAGCGGCCGCGGGACGGGCGGGGGGCGCGGCGGGGGCGCCGGGCGGCGCCCCGCGAGCGGCCGCGGGACGGGCGGGGGGCGCGGCGGGGGCGCCGGGCGG